>JBJMHD010000018.1:0-37990 GCA_045807565.1 Acidimicrobiales bacterium
CCGAGCGCGGCAGCGCCGACGATGACGAGGACGTGCACGAGCGGCTAGGTGGGTCCGGAGGTGAGGTAGCGGAGCTCGGCGGGATCGACGGCGCGCTCGGCCGCCGCCTCGACGTCGACGATGCCCTCCTGCACGAGCTCGGCGAGCGACTGGTCCATGGTGCCCATCCCGCTGGCCACCCCGCCGACGATCGCCTTCAGCAGGGCGGCCTGGTCGCCGGTGCGGATGCACTTGACCACCTCGGGGGTGGGCAAGAGCACCTCGGTGGCGAGGGCGACACCTCCGTCGAGGGCGGGGACGAGCTGCTGGACCACGATGCCCCGGAGGGTGGTGGCCACCTGCAGGCGGACCTGGGCCTGCTGGTCGGAGGGGAAGATGTCGACGATGCGCTCGATGGACGTCACCGCGTCCACGGTGCGCAACGTGGCCAGCACCAGCTGACCCGTCTCGGCTGCGGTGAGAGCGCTGCGGATCGTGTCCGCGTCCGGGAGCTCTCCCACCACGAGGACGTCGGGGTCTTGCCGCAGCGCGTACCGCAGCCCGCGCTCGAACGAGGCGGTGTCCTCCCCCACCTCTCGCTGGTTGACGATCGCCATCCGGTGCTTGTGGAGGAACTCGATGGGCTGCTCGATCGTGAGGATGTGGCACGCCCGCGCCCGGTTGATCCGATCGACGAGCGCAGCGAGCGTGGTCGACGTGCCCGAGCCGTGCGGGCCGCACACGAGCACGAGCCCGCGCTTGTGGTCGCTCCACTCGATCACCTCGTCGGGCAGGCCGAGGTCCTCCGGTGAGGGGATGCCCGCGGGGACCAGCCGCAGCACCGCCCCGACGGAGTCCCGCTGCACGAAGGCCGAGACGCGGAAGCGGCCCTTGCCCGGGATCCCGTGCGACGTCGCGATCTCGCCGTCGGCCAGGAACCGCTCCCGCTGCGCCTGCGTGAGCATGCCGAGCACGAGCCGGCGCGCGTCCGAGCCGTTGAGCGAGGCCATCCCCTCCATGCGGCGCAGCTCGCCCTGGATGCGCACGACCGGCGGCGTTCCGACGGTGAGGTGGAGGTCGGAGCCGTTGAGGCGGACCACGCGGTCGAGGAGGTCGTCGAGCTGCACCCGCTTCGAGCGCGGATCCGGCGCGGGCGTGGCGTCGTCGCGGCCCTCCGCCCACGCGCTGTCGTCGTCACGGCCCGGCCCGTACATCTGACCGATGAGGCGGACGAGCTCCTCGCGCACCGCGACCACGGGGTGGACCGGCGTGCTGAGGTCGGCCTCGAGCGCGGCGAGCACCTGGTCGTCATCGGGCTCGTCCATCGCGACGACCACCCCGTCGTCGCGACGCTCCAGGGCGACCGCGAGGTAGCCGCGGGCGAGGTCCTCGGGCACGAGACCCCAGACGTCGGGGAGGATCGATCGCTCCGCCAGGTCGACGAAGGAGAAGCCGAGCTCGTTGGCGATGGCAGCGGTGACGTCGTGCTCGCTCACCAGCTCCTCAGCGATGACCATGGCGCTCAGCTCGCCCTCGGCCTCCTCGCGGGCGAGCAGCTCATCCAGCGCGTCGCGCGAGAGCACGCGGCGGGCGACGAGGAGCTCGCCGAGGCGTTGGGACGAGATGCGCATGGTCGACAGCATTGTCGCGGGCGATGCCCGGCGACGGGATCTGGGCGAGACGTCCGATCAGCTCTTGACCGAGGAGAGGAACTTGAGGAGGAGGCCGCGGTTCAGCGGCTGGTCGTCGTCGTCGACCTCGTCGAGGGCGGCGTCGCGCTCCTCGTCGGTGGTGGCCTCGGCGGCGGCTCGGATCGCGCTGGCCGCCCGCGGTGACAGGGTGGCGAGCTGCTTGGCCAGCTCCTCGTCGTCGACGTCGACGGTGGAGGGCGTCGACCGGTTGGCGAGGCCCGGGAACGCCGCCGCCAGGTCGTCGACCTCGGCGTCCTCGACGTCGGGGTCCGTGACGTCCTGCTCGCCCAGACCCTGGTCCACGTCCTGGTCGGCGTCGACCGCGCCGTCCTCGTAGGACGTCGGCTGCTCCTGGCCGGGGAGGTCCAGCGGGACGAAGGCCTCGGGCTCGGCCGGCGTGGTGGCCGAGAGAGCCCGGGCCCGCCGAGCCCGGGCTCCCGATGCGGTGGTGGCCTGGCGCGCTGGGGCAGCGTCGTCACCGGCCAGCAGCGGTCGGCTGCGGGCTGGCTCCACCTCGACCGGCGCGGTGCTGAGGGGCGGCAGGGCGCCCGAGGGCGGGGTGTCGCCGATCTCCACGAGCCCGAGCTCGACGAGCTCCTTCACCGCTCGTGACACCGGCAGCTCGGCCAGGCAGAGCTCGTCGGCGACGCGGCGCACGGTGGCTCCGCCACCGACGGCCACGAGCGTGGTCCAGTGCGGCTGCTGGATGGTCACCTGCGCTTGGGGCAGGGTCGATCGCAGGCTGACCCAGGCGTCCATCGACGGGACGACGGCCTCGATCGTCCGCCACTCCTCGAGCAGCCCTTCGGCCTGCGCCAGGAGGATCTCGACATCGGTCGGCGACGCCGGGTCCTCAGGCGCGGCGTCGGCGTCGAAGGTGAAGGCGCCGTCCTGGAAGCGGAGGAGCTCGAACAGCGAGTCGACGGCCTCGGTGGCGTGCGGCGCGTGGGTGGCCTCCACCCCGACGACCTCACCGCTCGCGACCCAGATGCTGCCCGTCCCTCGGCCGCCGGTGATCCGGAGGCGGCCGGACTTCTTGGTGGCCGCGAGGAGCCGGAGCACATCGGGCAGGGCGAACGTGTCGAGGGTCCCTTGCAGGGCCACGGAGACCTCCGGAGCGAAAATGGGTCGTTGTACCCATCGGCATCTCGCGCTGAGGACTTCAGCAGATTCTGGGATGCCGCGAACCGGGCTAACGGCGATGACCGAGCGCAGCGACCGCAGCCGCGCTCATGGCCTCCACCGGCGGTTCCTCGCTGGTCCACAGCCGGAAGGCGTGCGCGGCCTGGTGGATCAGCATCCCGAGGCCGTTGATGCCCTGCACGCCGAGCGCTCGCGCCGCGGCGAGCAGCGGCGTGACAGGCGGGTGGTACACGAGGTCGACGAGGATCTGCCCCGCCCCGAGGCGCTCCGGGTCCAGGGGAAGCGGCTCCGGTTCACCGCTGGTGCTCACCACCACGCCCATCCCGAGCGGGGTGGCGTTCACGACGAGGTCGGCGGCGCCCACGTCCTCGGGACGGCCGACCCGTGCCACGGCCGGGGCGAGGGCCACCGCCCGTTCGGCCGGCTCCGGCGATCGGTTCACGACGACCACCTCGGAGGCGCCCGCGCCGGCGAGGGCGCGCACGACGGCGCGCCCGGCGCCGCCCGCACCGATCACCGCGGCGCGCAGCCCGGCGACGTCGACGCCGTCGTCGAGCCGAAGGGCGTCGACGAGCCCGGGGCCGTCGGTGTTGTCACCGCGCAGCAACCCACCTCGGCGCGAGATGCAGTTGACGGCGCCGAGCGCCTCGGCGTCGGGTGACAGCTCATCCAGCCCCTCGAGGACGGCCGCCTTGTGGGGCATGGTCACCGACAGGCCGTCGATGCCCAGCGCCCGCATGCCGCCGAGGGCGAGGCCGGCGGCCCCTTCGGGCACGTCGAAGGCGAGGTAGGTCCAGTCGAGCCCGGCGGCGATGAAGGCGGCGTTGAAGATGGCAGGCGACAGCGAGTGGCGGATCGGCGTGCCGATGACGCCCGCGGCGCGCGTGCTGCCCGAGATCACGCCGCTACCCGCAACCGAGCCCGTTCTCCCGGCACCGCGCCTTGGCCGCGATGAACTCGCTGTTGCTGTCGGTGAAGAAGTGGTGGCCCTCGGCGTCCTCGAGCACGTAGTAGATCCACGGCCCCTCGGCGGGGTTCAGCGCGGCCTCGATGCTGGCCCGCCCCGGCGACGCGATCGGCGTGGGCGGCAGCCCGGCGTTCTTGCGGGTGTTGTACGGCGAGGTGCTGTCGAAGTCGACGTCGGAGCGGTCGCGGCCGGCGAGCACCGCTTCGTAGCGCGAGGTCGCGTCGATGCCGAGCGGGATCCCCTGGCTCAGGCGGTTGTAGATCACGCGCGCCACCTGGCTGCGCTCCGAGTCGACCTTGGTCTCCTCCTCGATGAGCGATGCGACCGTGAGGACCTCGTACGGCGTGAGGTTGAACCGCTGCTGGGCAGAGGCCACGTCGAGCTCGGTCGTCACGGACTCGAGCTGCCCCACCATCTTCTGGAGGACTGCCTTCTCGTCGACGTCGGCCGGCACGCGATAGGTCTCGGGGAAGAGGATGCCCTCGTTCGACGGCTGGTCGGCCGGCTGGCCCGACCACCGGATCTGGCCGCTGTCCATCAGCTGCTGGAGCGCGTCGCGGTCGAGCCCGAGCCCCTTGTCGGGGTCGGCCAGCCGATCGAGGATCTCCTTGAGCGTGAGCGCCTCCGGGATGGTGAAGGTGCGCTCCTCGGGGGCCGCGGGCCCGTCGCCGAGCACGTCGATCACGTCGCCGATGGCCATGCGCTTCGCCAGCTCGTACGTGCCGGCCTGGAAGGGCCCGCCGCCGTTGATGCGGAGGTACCACTCCCACACGAGCTCGCTGGAGATGATGTCCTCGCTGGCGAGCAGCGCGCCGATGTCATCGGACGTCGATCCCTCGGGGATCACCAGCTGCTCGGTGTCCCCCGGCTCGCCGGGCGGGTCGATCTGCCGCTGGACCCACACCGCGCCCGCCCCCGCGGCCAGCACCAGCACGAGGAGCACGGCGACCCCGGCGATCGCCAGGCGCCGGCATCCGGAGGACGACCGTCGACGCACCTCGACGTACTCGTCGTCTCCGGGTTCGACGTAGTCGTCGTCGACGTAGCCGTCATCGACGTACTCGTCATCGACGTACTCGTCGTCGACGTCGTCATCCACGTGGTCGTCGATGTGCGCCTCGTCCACGTGGTCGTCGTCTTGGTCGAACGGAGGGCGGTCGCGGTCGCTCATCGATCCTGTTCCTCGGGGGCGGCGGGGCTCCTCCCGGCCAGGCGCCGGTGGTCGAGCCAGGCCTGCAGCATGACCGCGGCAGCCACCTTGTCGACAACCCGGCGGCGGGCCCGGGCGTCGAGGTCGAGGGCTTGGAGGTCGCGATCGGCGGTGACGGTGGTGAGCCGCTCGTCCCACAGCTCCACCGGCAGACCGGTGGACGACGCCAGCTCCTGGGCCTCGGCCCGCGCCGCGGTGGCCGCCGGCCCGTCGGAGCCGTCGAGGGACAGCGGCAGGCCCACCACCAGGACCTCGGCCTCGGCGCCCGCGGCCAGCTCGGCGATGGCGCGGTGGTCGCGCGCCCGGTCACGACTGCGGTGGACGACCTCGTAGGGGGTGGCCATGGAGCCGTCGGAGGTCGAGAGCGCGACGCCGATGCGCTTGCTCCCCAGGTCGAGGCCCAAGGCCCTCACGAGCCGTCGATGCCCGCCGCCACCCGCGCGCTCTGCAGGGCGGCATCGAGCCCGTCGGCATCCTTGCCGCCGGCCACCGCGAGCAGGGGGTCCTTCCCGCCGCCGCCCTTGATCAGCTTCTTGGCCTCCTCCAGGAGCTCGGCCGCGTGGAGGCCGCTCTCGGGGCTGACCGCCGCGACGAGCGCAGCCCCGCCGCCCTCGGGCGCCGTCCCGAGGATCACGGCACGGAGCCCGGCCTTGTCGCGGAGCGACAGCGCCACGTCGCGGAGCGTGTCGCGCTCCATGGCCTCGAGGCGCTCGACGATCACGCCGTCGACCGCCTTCTCGGCGAGCGACGACGCTTGGTCGCCGGCCGCCTGCCGCTTGAGCGCCTTGATCTCGTCGCGCAGCGCCTTGATCTCGTCGACCCGCTTGCGGGCGCCGTCGACCACCTCCCCGACCGGCACGTTGAGGACGTCGGCGAGCTCGGCCAGGCGGCGCTCCTCGGAGCGCAGCCGCTCGATCGGACCCGTGCCGGTGACCGCCTCGATGCGGCGGAGGTTGGCGCCGATCGACGACTCGGACACGATCTTGACGGGACCGATGTCGCCGAGGGCCCGCACGTGGGTGCCGCCGCAGAGCTCGATCGACCGCCGTCCCGCCTCGAGGACGCGGACCACGTCGCCGTACTTGTCGCCGAAGAACGCGATCGCCCCCAGGTTGGCGGCCTCCGCCTTCGTCGTCTCGTAGTGGCGCACGGGGTCGTTGGCGAGGATCTCGGCGTTGGCGAGGTCCTCGATCTCCTGGATCTGCGCCTCGGTGAGCGCCTCGGCGGGTCCGAAGTCGAAGCGCAGGCGATCGGGCTCCACCAGCGAGCCCTGTTGCTTGACGTTCTCTCCGAGCACCCTGCGCAGGGCCCAGTGGAGGACGTGCGTTCCGGTGTGGTTCCGACGGATCGCGTCGCGGCGCTCCACGTCGATGGAGGCGGTGGCCTCTTGACCCGCCACGATCTCGCCCTCGACGAGCCGGGCGTGGTGGCGGTGGAGCCCGGGCAGGCCGTAGGTGGTGTCGTCCACCATGGCCGACCCGGTGTCCGTGCGGATCACACCGGTGTCGCCGACCTGTCCGCCGCTCTCCGCGTAGAACGGGGTGCGATCCAGGAAGATCGACACGTGGTCGTCGTCGCCCGGCACGACGGCGATCACGGTGGCCTTCGCCTCCATCTCCTCGCGCCCGACGAACTCGGTGGGTCCGTGGTCGTCGAGGATCTGCTGGAAGCTCGTGCGGTTGGCGTAGAGGTCGCTCTTCCTCCCCGCCTCCTTGGCGCGCGTGCGCTGCTCCTCCATCAGCTGGTCGAAGGTGCCGAGGTCCACCGGGATGCCGCGCTCGGCGGCCATCTCCTGGGTGACCTCCACGGGGAAGCCGAAGGTGTCGTGGAGCTTGAAGGCGACATCGCCGGGGACCTCGTGCGGGCTGCTCCGGAACGTGTCCTCGAGCAGAGCGACCCCGCGGGTGAGCGTGGTGCGAAAGCTCCCCTCCTCGCGCTCGACGATGCCGAGCACGAAGTCGCGGTTGGCGGCGAGGTCGGGGTAGGCGCCCCCCATCGTGTCGATGCAGGACGTGACGAGCCGCGGGAGCGCGACGTCCTGGACGCCGAGGAGGTACGCGAAGCGCACGGCGCGCCGGATGAGCCGGCGGAGGACGTAGCCACGGTCCTCGTTGGAGGGGACCACGCCGTCGCTGACGAGGAAGCTCACGGTGCGCGAGTGGTCGGCGAGCACGCGCAGGGCGTAGTCCGCCTCCGCGTCCTGGCCGTAGGTGCGGCCGGTGAGCGACTGCGCGGTGTCGATGAGGGGCCGCATGACGTCGGTGTCGATCACGCTGCGGACGTCCTCGAGGAGCATCAGCCAACGCTCGAAGCCTGCGCCGGTGTCGACGTTCTGCGCGGGGAGCGGCGTGAGCGAGCCGTCGGGGTGGCGGAAGTCGCGCATGAACACGAGGTTCCAGAACTCGATGTACCGGTCCCCGCCTCCGTGGGCGGGGCCGCCCTCGTCGCCCCACTCGGGCCCGCAGTCGTAGTGGATCTCCGAGCACGGGCCACAGGGCCCGGTGTCGCCCATCTCCCAGAAGTTGTCCTTGTCGAGGCGCTGGATCCGCTCCATCGGGATCCCGATCTCCTCGTGCCAGATCGCCTCCGCCTCGTCGTCGCTGATGTGCACCGTCGGCCAGATCCGGTCGCCGTCGAACCCGGCCGCCAGCACCAGCTCCCACGCCCAGCGGATCGCGTCGAGCTGGTAGTACTCGCCGAAGCTCCAGTTGCCGAGCATCTCGAAGAACGTGAGGTGCCGGCGCGTGCGACCGATCTCGTCGATGTCGTTGTGCTTGCCGGCGAGGCGGACGCACTTCTGGATGCTCGACGCCCGCGGGGGGTCGAACGGCACCGGCTCCTCGCCGAGGAAGTACGGGACGAACTGCATCATCCCCGAGTTGGTGAACATCGGGGCGGTGGGGTGCGTCGGGATCAGGCCGGCCGAGGGCACGATCGTGTGCTGACGAGCCTCGAAGAACTCGTTCCAGGTGCGCCGCAGCGTGACCGCGTCCATGAGCGTTGCAGCCTACCGGTGAGGTGTTCGGGGCCTGATGGCGGTTGCCGGTGCCGGACGAGGCGATGGCGTGCCTCGTCGGGCCACGGTGCCCTGGGCTCGGGGGTCCGGCTGGCGCCCTCGGCTAGCGGCTCGGCTCCGACGCCGGCTCCGACGCCGGCGCCGAGGTCGCGTCCTCGGCGCGCAGCTGCGCCTCGCGCAGCCGCATCGCCTCGCGGCCGTCCTGCAGTGAGAGGCGGACGTCCCGACCGAGGGCGCGGACGGAGCCCGCCATGTCCGAGGAGATGCGCTCAGGCGTGTAGCGCGCTGCCACCTGCTTGACGCGGCGCGTGATGTACAGCGAGCTCCCCATGCCCACGCCCATGCCGAGGAACAGCCAGAAGACTCGTCGCAGCACGGCGTCAGCTCCCCCGCCGCCGCCGGAAGGACTTGGCGGCCCGCCCCGTCCCCGACGCCAGGGCGAGGCTCTTGATGACGGGGGTCGAGAGGGCGAGGTGGGCGACGCGGGTGGCCGAGTCGACGGTGCCGCCGATCGACTCCGCGGTGCCGAGCAGGTCGTCCACGCGGTTCAGCTCGTAGTTGGCGGCCTGGACGGTGTCGCGCAGCTCGGCGATGACGGGCCCGGTCTCCTCTCGGAGCTCGTCGACGGCCGCCCGCAGCTCCTTGAGGGTGCGGTTGAGGGCCACCAGGCCGAACACGAGGACCACGGCGGCGACCACGCTCGAGATCGTGACGACGACGGCGGCCAGCTCGGTGGCGGTCATCGGCGGTTCCTGCGTTCCATGCGTGCGCGGATCTCCTGCTCGAAGCCGTGCGGTGAGGGGTCGTAGTAGGTGCGATCCCCGAGCTCGTCGGGGAGGTAGGGCTGCGGCACCCAGCCCTCAGGGTGGTCGTGAGGATAGTCGTAGCCCGCGCCGTGCCCGATCTTGGCGGCGGCCTGGTAGTGGGCATCCCGCAGGTGCACCGGGACCTCGATGGACGGGCCGTGGCGGACGTCCTCCAACGCGTGCCAGATGCCGAGCGCGCTCCGGTTCGACTTCGGGGCGGTGGCGAGGTGCACGACGGCCTGGGCCAGGTTGAGCTGCGCCTCGGGGAGCCCGACGTGCTCGAGGGCGTGGGCGGCGGCGACCGCGACCACCAGGGCCTGGGGATCGGCCTCGCCGACGTCCTCGCTGGCGAGGATGATGAGCCGCCGGGCGATGAAGCGAGCGTCCTCGCCCGCCTCCAGCATGCGGGCGAGCCAGTAGAGGCCGGCGTCGGGATCCGAGCCCCGGATGCTCTTGATGAAGGCCGAGATCACGTCGTAGTGCTCGTCACGGCCGTAGCGGAGCGCCTTGGTGCCGAGGGCGGCCTCGGCGTCGGCGAGCGTGACCTTCGGCGGATCAGCGCCCCGGCCACGAGCGATCGCCACGGCCACCTCGAGGCTCGTGAGCACGTGGCGGCCGTCGCCGTTGGCATGGCCGGCGAGGTGCTCGAGGGCATCGGGCTCGGCGGTGGCGCCCTCGGCCTTGAGGCCGCGCTCGAGGAGGGCGCGGGCGGCGTCCTGGTCGAGCGGGAGCAGCCGGAACAGCGTCGACCGGCTGAGGAGCGGCGGGTTCACCTCGAAGAACGGGTTCTCGGTGGTGGCACCGATGAGCGTGATCAGCCCGCTCTCCACGCCGGGCAGCAGCGCGTCCTGCTGGGCCTTGTTGAAGCGGTGGACCTCGTCGAGGAACAGGATCGTGCCCTGGCCGCGCTCGCCGAGCCGGTGGCGGGCGCGCTCGAGGGTGTCGCGCACGTCCTTCACCCCGGCGCTGACCGCGCTCAGCTGCTCGAACGCCTTGCTGGTGTGGGCCGCGATCGCCTGGGCGAGCGTGGTCTTCCCGGTGCCGGGCGGCCCCCAGAGGATGACGCTGCTGAGCCGGTCCGCCTCCACGAGCGTCCGCAGCGGCTGCCCCGCGCCGAGCAGCTGCTCCTGCCCGACGATGTCGTCCAGGTTGCGCGGCCGGAGCCGGGCGGCCAGCGGCGCGCTGTGCGCCAGCGCTTCCTCCGCCGCGCTCGAGAACAGGTCGTCCGGCATCAGCCCGCAGGCTAGCCAAGTGACGTTTCATGCATCTACAGTCCCTCTCACCCTCTTCCCCCGAAGGACTGTTTCAAGATCTGTGTCGCCTTCTGCGCACATGCTGCGCAAAAAGCACCGCAGATCTCGTACCCGCGAGGGGGACAGGTGATCGAACACGTAGCGGCGATCGACTCCGCAGCTCGGGAGCAACACGGGCTCGTCACGGGAGAGCAAGCAGTTGCTGCGCTGGGCCCCTACCGACGACGCCGTTGGGTCACCGAGCGTCGCCTGCTCCACGTACAGCCGAACGTCTACCGCCTCGCCGGCGCTCCGGAGACGTGGCACCAGGCACTCAAGGCCTTGGAGCTCTCGACCGGAGGGATCGTCTCCCACCGATCCGCGGCCGAGCTCTGGGGGCTTCTCCAGCCGGCGGGCTACGTCGAGGCGTCGGTGGATCAGAGCCACGCTGCCAAGGTCCACCCGCCGGCCATCGTGCATCGGATCAAGGACCTACGACCCGACCTCGCGGTGGCCCGAGAGAGCGTGCGGCTCACGGATCCGGTTCGGACGATCGTCGACCTCGGCCTCGTGGTGCCACCGATCCTGGTTGCAGCCGCCCTGCGACGAGGGATCAGCAAGCGGCTCGTATCGCTCGCGGACGCGCGACACATCCGCGAGCGGCTCGGCCGGCAGGGGCGCAACGGGACCGGGATCCTCGGCGAGGTCATCGACATCCACGTGCTCGCCGGCGAGAAGGCGGAGAGCGAGCTCGAGGTGCGGTTCCTCCAGCTCCGCTCTCGCCACGATCTGGCCGAGCTCACGCTGCAGTACGAGGTCTGGGAGATGGGGCGTTGTGTCGCGCGGGTCGACGCCGCGGTGCCGAGGCTGAAGCTCGCCATCGAGATCGACGGGTACGAGCACCACTCCACGCCCGACGCCTTCCAGCGGGACAGGACCAGGCAGAACGAACTCGTCGCCCTCGGGTGGACCGTGCTGCGTTTCACGTGGGCGGACATCGTGAACGCTCCCGAGAAGGTCGCCCAACAGATCCGGCGAGCGATCGGTCGCCTCGAGGCCGCCTGAGCCGAGATCTGTGTCGCCTTTTGCGCACATCCTGCGCAAAAAGCGACACAGATCCTGTTGTCAGGGCTTGGGGGGGAGCTTCTTGAGGCCGAGGTCGGTGAGGGCCTGGTCGTCGACCTCGGTGGGGGCGCCGGTCATCGGGTCGATGCCGGACTGGGGCTTCGGGAACGCGATCACCTCGCGGATGTTCTCCTCGCCGGCGAGGATGGCGGCCAGCCGGTCGATGCCGAACGCGAAGCCGCCGTGGGGCGGCGCGCCGTAGCCGAAGGGCGTGAGGAAGAACCCGAACCGGCGCTGCGCCTCCTCGACGGGGATGCCGAGCAGGTCGAAGATGCGCTGCTGCAGCTCGGGCTCGTGGATCCGGAGCGACCCCGAGCCGAGCTCCCACCCGTTGAGCACCAGGTCGTACGCCTTGGAGCGGACCGACATCGGGTCGGTCTCCAGCTTGTCCACGTCGTCGGGGTGCGGACGCGTGAACGGGTGGTGCCCGGGCTTCGGCGTGCCCTCGGGCGTGCGGCCGATGAACATCGGGAAGTCGAGCACCCACACGTAGCGGTACGGACCTTCGTGCACCGGCGGGCGGGCCAGGTCGTTGCGCAGCTGGCCGAGCACCTCGCAGGCGGTCATCCACTCGTCGGCGACGAGGAGCAGCAGGTCGCCGGGCTCGGCACCCAGGGCGGTGGAGAGGGCCGCCTGCTCCGAGTCGGACAGGAACTTGGCGACCGGGCTGTCGAGGGCGCCGTCGCCTCCGACCTTCATCCACACCAGCCCCTTGGCGCCCAGCGCCTTGGCCCGGTCCGTGAGGCCGTCGAGCTTGTTGCGGCCATGGCCCTCGGCGGCACCGGCCACCCGCAGGCCCTTGATGGTGCCGGCTGATGCGAACGCCTTGAAGTCGGTGGCCGCGAAGACGTCGGTGAGCTCGACGAGCTCCATCCCGAAGCGCAGGTCGGGCTTGTCGACGCCGTACCGGTCCATCGCCTCGTGCCACGTCATCCGGTCGATCGCCCCGGGCCGCTCCCCCGTCGCCGCCTCGGCAGCGTCGAGCACCGCCTCGCCGATGAACTCGAGCACCTCGTCCTCGGTGACGAAGGACGCCTCGGCGTCGAGCTGCGTGAACTCGTACTGGCGATCGGCGCGCGGGTCCTCGTCCCGGGCCAGGCGGGCGATCTGGTAGTAGCGGTCGATGCCCCCCACCATCAGCAGCTGCTTGAACAGCTGCGGAGACTGCGGCAGCGCGTAGAAGCTCCCGGGCACCTGGCGAGACGGCACCAGGAACTCACGGGCACCCTCGGGCGTCGACGGCATCAGCAGGGGCGTCTCGACCTCCACGAAGCCCTGCCGCTCCATCGCCGCACGGATGGCGGCGTTGACCTTGGCCCGGATGCGCAGGTTCCGCTGCATCCGCTCGCGGCGCAGGTCGATGTAGCGGAAGCGGAGGCGGATCTGCTCGTCGACGTCGTCGGCTCGGTCGTCCACCGGGAACGGAGGAGGCAGCGCCGCCGAGAGGACCTCCACCGCGCAGTCGCCCACCTCCACCGCGCCGGTGGCCAGCGCCTCGTTCGTGGTGCCCTCGGGGCGGATACGCACCGTGCCCGTGACCCGCACGACGAACTCGCTTCGCAGGTCGTGGGCGCCGTCGACCACGCACTGGACCACACCGGTGTGGTCGCGCAGGTCGATGAAGGCCAGGTGCTCCCCGTGCTCACGGCGACGACCGACCCAGCCGCACAGCGCGACGGACTGGCCCTCGTGCTCCGCGCGCAGCTCGCCACACCGGTGCGTGCGCATCGACTCGGAAGGTCCTTCCGTCACGTGTCCATCACCTTCCTGAGGTGCTCGACCGCGGTGTCGAGGTCGATCGTCGACTGCTCGCCGGCGTCGAGGTCGCGCACGGTGGCGGTGCCGGCGGCACGCTCGTCGTCGCCGACGATCACGGCGAAGCGCGCGCCGCTCTTGGCCGCCGCCTTCATCTGCGCCTTCATGCTGCGGCCGTCGAAGGCGCGATCGGTGGCGATCCCGGCGGCTCGGAGCACCGCGCAGATGGCGGTGGCGACCTGCCCGCCGGTGGTGTCGACGACGAAGCAGTCGACCTTGGCGGACGGCGCGGGGAGCACCCCCTCCGCGTCGCAGCTGAGCAGGACGCGCTCGATGCCGCTGCCGAAGCCGATGCCGGGCGTGGGCGGGCCCCCGAGCTGCTCGATCAGGCCGTCGTAGCGTCCCCCACCGAGGATGGTGGACTGCGCGCTCTCGAGCGCGGTGCTCTGGAACTCGAAGAGGGTGTGCGTGTAGTAGTCGAGGCCGCGCACGAGCGTGTCGTCCACCTCGTGGTCGATCCCGAGCAGCTCCAGCCCGGCGCGCACGTGCTCCCCGTGGGCGATCGACGCGGGATCGAGGTGGTCGACCATGCGGGGCGCGTCGGCCAGCACGGCGCGGGTCTCGGGCCGCTTGGAGTCGAGCACCCGCAGCGGGTGCCCCTCGACCTTGTCGGCGTCCTCCGCGGCGAGCTCGCCGGCGCGGTCGCGCAGCCAGCCCTGCAGCACCGCGGCATAGGCGGCTCTGTCGGCGGGCGTGCCCATGAAGTTCAGGACGAGCCGCCACTGCCGCAAGCCCAGCGCCGAGAGGTACGCGTGCCCGAGCGCGATCACCTCCACGTCGACGTCCGGGTCTGCCGACCCGATGCACTCGACCCCCACCTGGTGGTGCTGGCGGTACCGGCCGGCCTGGGGCCGCTCGTACCGGAACGCCGGCGTGGCGTACCACACCTTCCACGGCACGTCGGGGTGGTGCTCGACGAAGGCACGGGCCACGGGCGCGGTACCCTCGGGCCGCAGCGCGATGCGCCGGCCGCCCTTGTCCTCGAAGTCGTACATCTCCTTGGCGACGACGTCGGTGCCCTCGCCGATCCGCTGGAACACGCCGACGTCCTCGAACATGGGCGATTGGATCAGGCCGTACCCGTGGTCGTGCGCCAACCGTGCGAAGGTGGCGAGGAGGGCCTCCCAGCGCGCCGACTCGGGCGGCAGGAAGTCCTGCGTGCCCTTCGGGGCGCGGAGGTCGGGTCGCTCGGCCATGGTCGGACCACGCTACCGGTCGCCCGAAGACGCCCCGTAGCCGGTTCCCTCGGCCGACGCAGGCGGACGGAGCCGGGGCGGCGCACGCCGCGGATCGCAGGCGTACCCTCCCGACCATGGCGTTGGGATCGGGGACCAGCGACGACCCATGGCAGCTCACCACCGCGCCGGGATCGTCGTCGTACACGATGCACCGGGACGACGAGGCGGACCCGCCGCTGCTCGTGTGCCAGGTCGGCTCCACCAGGCTGACCTACCTCGCCCGGGCGATCGACGACCTGCACGCGTGGCTCCAGGCGCAGGGCGACTGGGTCGACCTCGGCGCGGCCGACGAGGGCCAGCCGGCCAAGGCCGGCACGGTCGAGGCCTTCGGGCGCGCCGAGGACAACCCCGTGGGCGGGTGGTACGGGCAGCGCAAGGGCTACCGCGGCCGCTTCGGGATGTACCTGCCGCCCCTGCTCGAGGCGCTCGGCAAGGCCGAGCTCACCCACGAGGCGCGCAACAACAAGGCTCGCGCCATCTGACGACTGCGCGAAGCGCCCGCGCCGCTAGCTGACGCCGAGGAGGTCGACGACGAAGACGAGGGTCTCGTCCGGGCCGATGACGCCGCCGGCACCCTGGCGGCCGTAGGCCTTCCCCGGCGGGATCACGATGCGGCGGCGGCCACCGACGCGCATCCCGGCCACCCCCTCGTCCCAGCCCTTGATGACCTGGCCCGCCCCCAGGCCGAAGCTGAAGGTGTCGCCCCGGTCCCAGCTGGCGTCGAACTGCTTGCGGGTGCGCCAGGACACGCCCACGTAGTGCACCTCGACCTGCGAGCCCGGTGTCGCCTCCTCGCCCTCTCCGACCTCCAGGTCTTCGGTGACGAGGTCGGCGGGCGGCGCCTCCCCCGCCGGCACGTACACGTGGGGCTTGTCGTCGGCGGGCATCGGGCGACCGTACCGCAGCGGTCGGCGAGCCCCCATAAGGTCGCCGTGATGCAACCCCCCGCCGCCCCGCGCCGCCCGCACCCGATCGTCGCCCACGGCAAGGAGCGGGTCGACGACTGGTTCTGGTTGCGCAGCGACGACCGCAGCGACCCGGAGGTCCTCGCGCTCCTGGCCGCCGAGAACGACTTCGTGGCCGATGCCCTCAGCCACACCGACGGCCTGCAGTCGTCGCTCTTCATGGAGATGAAGGCCCGCATCAAGGAGACGGACCTCTCGGTGCCGTTCCGCAAGGGCGGCCGTTGGTTCTACAGCCGCACGGAGGAGGGCCAGCAGTACCCGATCCTCTGCCGGACGGACGTCGAGCCGCCGACCGACCTCCCCGACGGGGCGTCCCTTGCCGGCGAGGAGGTGCTCCTCGACCTGAACGAGCTCGCCGGGGAGAGCGACTACTTCTCGCTCGGCGCCTACGATCTGGCGCCGTCGCAGGACCTGCTGCTCTACAGCACCGACCACGACGGCTCCGAGAAGTACACCATGCGGGTGCGCGACCTGCGCACGGGCGACGACCTGGCCGACGTCATCCCCGACACCACCTACACCTCGGCGTGGGCCGGCGACAGCACCTTCTTCTACGTGCGACCGGATGCCACCATGCGGCCGCACCAGGTGTGGCGGCACGAGGTCGGCACCCCCGCCGAGGACGACGTGCTCGTGTACGAGGATCCCGACGAGCGCTTCTTCGTGACGGTCGGGCTCAGCCTCACCGAGGCGTGGGTGCACATCGCGTCGGGATCGAAGGTCACCTCCGAGGAGCACCTGATCCCTGCCGCTGATCCCACCTCCCCGCCGCGCGTGGTGCAGGCGCGCGAGCAGGGCGTGGAGTACGACGCCACCCACGCGCCGGCGCCGGATCACGACCGCTTCGTGATCCTCACCAACGCCGACGGCGCCGTGAACTTCAAGCTGGTCACGGCGCCCGCGGACGATCTCTCGCGCGAGCACTGGGAGGAGCTCGTCCCCCATCGGCCCGATGTGAAGCTCGAGGGCGTCTCGGCCTTCGCCGAGCACCTCGTCCGCTACGAACGCCGCGAGGGCGTGCGACGCATCGTCGTCACGCCGTACGCCGGAGCCGAGCACGAGCTGGCCATGCCCGAGGAGGTGTACGACACCGGGCCCGCCACCAACGCCGAGTTCACCACCACGACCCTGCGCTTCACGTACACCTCGCTCGTCACGCCCGGCACGGTGTTCGACGAGGACCTCGACACCGGCGAGCGAACGCTGCTGAAGGCCACCGAGGTGCTCGGCGGCCACGACCCGGTCGACTACGTCACCGGCCGGCTGTGGGCCACCGCACCCGACGGCGCCCGCGTCCCGATCTCCTTCGTGCACCGGGCCGACGTGCCGCGCGACGGCACCGCGCCCTGCCTGCTCTACGGCTACGGGTCCTACGAGGCGTGCATCGATCCGGGCTTCTCCACGCTGCGGCTCTCGCTGCTCGACCGCGGGTTCGTGTTCGCGATCGCCCACGTGCGCGGCGGCGGCGAGATGGGCCGGCCCTGGTACGAGCAGGGGAAGATGCTCTCGAAGCGCAACACGTTCACCGACTTCATCGCCTGCGCCGAGCACCTCGTCGCGGAAGGCTTCACGTCGAGCGATCGGCTGGTGGCACGGGGCGCCTCCGCGGGAGGCCTCCTCATGGGCGCGATCACCAACCTCCGCCCCGACCTGTTCGCTGCGGTGGTCGCCGAGGTGCCCTTCGTCGACGCCCTCACCACGATCCTGGACGAGACGTTGCCGCTCACGGTCACCGAGTGGGAGGAGTGGGGCAACCCCGTCACAGACGAGGCGGTGTACGACTACATGGCCAGCTACAGCCCCTACGACAACGTCACCGCGGAGGCGTACCCCGCCATCCTCGCGACGGGCGGCCTCAACGACCCCCGCGTGTCGTACTGGGAGCCCGCCAAGTGGGTGCAGAAGCTCCGCGCCACCACCACGAGCGAGCGGCCGATCTACCTCAAGACCGAGATGGGCGCGGGGCACCAGGGCCCCAGCGGTCGGTACGACGCGTGGAAGGACGAGGCCTTCGTGTTCGCCTTCGTCCTCGACGCCCTCGGCCGCGCCTGACGCGAGGCGCGGCTGGGCCCGCCCCCGAGGGGACGGGCCCAGCTCGCCGGAGCTGTCGTCGCTACGGCGTGTTGTCGACGGCCACGGTCATCGACCGCGACGTCTGCCTCGTCACCGTGATCACGGCGCCGTACCCCGCCACGAGGGCGGAGGACTGCGGGTTGGCCGACGACCAGTAGGCGTCGGTGACCTTGTCCGTGAACGTCGCGATCGCCGGGTTGGGCCCGACGGTGACGCTGGTGAACACCACCTTCTGCTGCTTGCCGTTGCCCTGCAGGACCTCCCGGCGGAAGGTCACCGCGTCCGTGGTCTGCAGACCGAAGGTGGCATCGAACGGCTGCCGGCGGTTGCCGAGCTTCACGCCGTCCGGGTACGTGATGTTGCCGGGGCGGGCGTCCACCGGGAGCACGAGGCCGTGGCCGGGGTGCTCGGAGGTGTTGTTGTCGGCGTAGGTCTCGTCGACCGCCCACACGAGCAGACCGTCCTGGTAGGGGAAGCGGTCGACCCAGTTGGGCGCCGTGATGCCGCGGCTGAAGTTGTACGGCCCCAGTTGGAGGCTGCGGTCGTAGTCGGTGTAGGCGCGGTACTCGCCGAGGTAGTAGCGATCCCCGAGGACGGTGGCCGAGCCACCCGTCCGCGTCCACCCGTTGGCGGTCCACCCGTTCGTAGCCGACTCGACGTCGTCGAACAGCAGCGTGGTGCCGCCGTTCTTCACGGTGATGTCGTCGAGGAACGCGCCCGGCTCCGACACCCCGCCGTCCGTCTGGTAGCGGAACCGGAAGAGGACGTCCTGGCCACCGGGCACCGTGTAGCTGAGGTTGGTCCAGTGGCCCTTGGTCGAGCCGGTGATCGGGCTGCCCAGCTGCGTCCAGCTCGTGCCGCCGTCCGTGGACGTCTCGGCGTAGAGGAAGTCGTAGCCGGCCTCGATCTGGTACCAGGTCTTGGCGGTGACGGTGGCCTTCGACACGCCCTGCAGCGACAGCGTGCGCGTCAGGGTGTTGTTGAGGTCGTCGGCGCTCCCGCTCCACCACTCGAAGCTGCCGGAGTACGGCGTGTTGTAGCTCTTGGTGACGGGCTTGTCGGGCACGTCGACGATGACCGCGTTGGTGCCGTCGGTCTGCGCCGACGCCGGCTCCAGCGACGCGGTGCCGTTGGCCCCTTCGCCCACGACCTGGTAGTCGAGCCAGCCGAGCTGGAGCTTCTCCCACGGACCCATGTGGGACGGCGTGCTGCCGATGTCGTCGCCGCCCAGGTTCATCCAGGAGCCGCCCGACATGAGCGTCCAGAAGCCGGTGCCGTTGTCGCCCCCGGCGGTGTCGTACAGGTCGGGCAGGCCGAGGTCGTGGCCGAACTCGTGGGTGAACACGCCCAGGCCGCCGTTCTCCGGCTCGGTGGTGTAGTCGCCGATCCAGAGGTCGGAGTCGCCGACCTGGGTGCCACCGAACTTGATCTGCTGCCCGCCGACGGTGGGCCCGGTGGTGCCGAAGTCGGTGCCGTTCACGTACCAGCGGTGGGACCAGATGGCGTCCTCGCCCCCGTTGCCCTCCTCGCCCTCGCCGGCATGGATCGCCTGGAAGTGGTCGAGGTAGCCGTCGGGCTCGGCGAAGTTGCCGTCGGCGTCGTAGTCGTAGCGGTCCCACACGTCGAAGGACGCCAGGTAGGCGTTCAGCTGCGCAGGGGTCTGCCCCGCCGCGATGCCGGCGTTCCACCATGCGTCACCGGCGTCGGCGATGAACTGCCACGCCCCGCCGAAGTCCTCCACGGCGTTGTCCCCGTAGGTGGACGCGTTGCCCGGGACCTTCACCCAGTCGGACACGTCACCGTCGATGGTGTAGCTCCCCGACGACTGCGTCTCGTAGAAGTCCTTGAACGTCCCGCCCGGCTGGTCCGGGCCGAAGAAGAGGTCCTCGTAGTACTGGCGCGAGAAGTCGCTGCGCCACAGCGTCGAGTTGTCGACGGTGCGGTCGGGCTGCTTGATCTGGTTGTGGAGCGGCCCGGGCGTGGTGCCCAGCTTGCCGCTGCCCGAGTCGCCGAAGTCGGCGAGGATGGTGAAGATCCGGTCGACCCCTGTGACGGTGGGCTGCGCGTACTTGTCCCCGGCGAGCTGCACGACGCCATCGGCGTTCGCGGTCGCCTCGCCGCTGCGGATCTTCTGCCGAGCGGCCTTGTTGCGGGCCTCCTGGCGTGCGCTGAGCGGGCCCGGGCGGTTCTCCGAGCGCACCGCCGCGCTTGGCCTGTCCTTGGGCGGCGGAGCCGCTCCGGTGGGTGCGCTGGCGAGCATCGTGCCCGCGAGCGCTCCAGCGACGATGCCGGTGACGGCTCGTCGGATCAGCTTCTGCACGTGGGTCCTCCCCCTGTCGTGATCTGGTCCGCCCGAGGTCGTGCAGACTAGTCACGTCGCACGTGCACGTGCACCACCCGTCGGCCGATTTGTTTCACTGTCCGCGGCGATGCTGTGCGATCCGCTGCTCCCTCGGGGATCCACTGTGCGATCTGTCCACCAGAACGCTCGTCAGCGGTCGGACGACCCGATCCTCGCCGCCATCGGATCGACGACCCAGGCCTCGAGGTCGGCGCGCAGCTCCCCGCGCCCAGGCGCGAACAGCACGAGGCGGTCGCCTGCCGCGACCGTGGTCGCCCCGGTCGCGACGACGACCTCCCCACCGCGGAGGACGACTGCCACCCTCGCCTCGTGGGGAGGCGGCACGTCTCGCAGCCGGCGACCCACCAGCGCGGCGGACGAGCCCACCTCGATCTCGAGGGCCTCGACCCCGGGCGCATCGAGGGGAAGCGCCTCGGCGACCGTCGCGAGCGACGGCGGATCGGCAGCCAGGCCGAGACGAGCCACGAGGGGCGCCAGCGTGAACCCCTGCACGAGCACGGAGAGGATCACGACGAAGAACACCACGTCGAAGATGAGCTCGCCCTGGGGGTAGCCCTCGGTGAGCGGGAAGGTGGCGAGCACGATCGGCACCGCGCCTCGAAGGCCGGCCCAGCTCACCATCACGAGCTCCCGGCGACCGAACCCGAGCCAGGCGATGCCCAGGACGACGGCGAGCGGACGGGCGACCAGCACCAGGCCGAGGGCCACACCCAGCGCACCGAGGGCGTGCTCGTCCAGCCGGCTCGGGAACACGAGCAGGCCGAGCAGGAGGAAGAGGCCGATCTGCGCGGTCGCCGCCAGGGCCTGGAGGTAGCCGACGACCGCGCGCCGGCGAGCGGGCGCCCGGTCGGCCACGACGATCCCGCACACGTACACGGCGAGGAAGCCCGACGACCGCCCGGCGGCGCCGAGCCCGTAGGCGAGCCCGGCCAGGCCGACGGCCAGCACCGGGTAGAGCGACGCGCTGGCCAGCCGGACCCGAGCGAGGACGATCCCGCCGACCCAGCCGACGACGAGGCCGATGAGCACGCCGCCCGCGAGGTTGCGGACCCCGAACACCACCCAGTCGGCGGCGTCGGGACGGCCTTCCCACGCCGCGAGCAGCCCGACGGTGAGCATCACCGCCATCGGGTCGTTGGCTCCCGACTCCACCTCCAGCAGGTGGCCGAGCCGCCGCGGCACGGCGACGCGTCGCAACGACGCGAACACCGCGGCGGCGTCCGTCGACGCGACCACGGCGCCGATGAGCAGTGCCGTGGTGCGGTCGACGTCGAGGAGCGGTGCGGCCACGAGCGCCACCACGCCACCGGTGACGAGCACCCCGAGCGTCGCCAGCGAGAGGGCAGGGGCGGCCACGCGCCGGGCGTCGGGCAGCCGGATGCTCAGGCCGCCCTCGTACAGGATCACCACGAGGGCGGCGATGGCGAGGCCTTGCGTGAGCTCCGGGTCCGACAGGCTGATCAGGTCGAGTCCGTCGTCGCCGATCGCCATGCCGATGCCCAGGAACAGCAGGAGGCTCGGCACCCGCACGCGGTCGGCGAGGCCGGCGCCCAGCACGCTGGCGATGAGGAGGAGTGCGCCCCCCAGGAGCAGATCGTCCGAGGGCAGCGAGATGTGCATCGGGCTGTCGGCCCTCAGCCGTCCTGACCCGGCACGAACCCGCAGGACTCGTCGGCGGCCGAGCGTGCGGGGCACTGACCTGCGACGGAGCGGTTCACGCCCGAAGCGTAGGGTCCACACGACAGGTGGAGCGCGTCGCGAAGCCGAGGGGCTCCTCGGTCCATGTGTGGCGCTCGTTACTGTCGGCGCCCGTGAGACAGCGCCGAGCCGATCGCGCCGGCCTCGTCGCCGTCGTGGTCGTCACCGCGCTCGCTGCGGTCCTCGTCCTGGACCGGACGTCGCGCCTCGGCTTCTACAACGACGAGTGGTACACGATCCTGCACCGTCGCTCCCTCGGGAGCGGGCTCTTCAGCGCGACCAATGGTCACCTGACGCTCGTCCCGACCGCGTTGTACCAGGTGCTCTTCGCCGTCTTCGGCCTCGAGTCGTACCTGCCGTTTCGCATCCTCCTCGTGTGCGTGCAGGTCGGCTTCGGGCCTCTGATCTTCCTCTACCTGCGCCCTCGGATCGGCAACCTCGGTGCGGCGGTCGCGGCTGCGGCCCTGCTGTACCTGGGTGCGGCGTGGGAGGACCTGCTCTGGCCGCAGCAGCTGGTCTTCTACCTACCGCTGATCACCACGACCGCCACGCTGCTGCTGGTGGACCGACACCGTCTGGGTGCGGACGTGGGCGCGACGGTGTGCATGCTGATCGGCACGGCGTCGTCGGCCGTGGGCGTGCCGATCACCATCGCTCTCACGCTCGAGCTGGTGCGGCGGGGCGCGTTCCGGCGGCTGTGGGTCCCGCTCGTGCCTCTCGTCCTGTGGATCCTCTGGTACCTGGGCAACGGCGATGCAGGGTCCCAGGGCGGTGGAACGGCGGGTGGCCTCGGTCAGGTCCCCCGGTTCGTCCTCCGCATCGCAGGCAACGGCGGCGGCGCGCTCGTCGGCAGCGGGATCGATCTCGGACGCGTCATCGTGGTGGGCGTCTTCGTCGCCGCGGTCGGAGTGATGGTCGTTCGCCGCACTGTCCCTCCGCGTCTCGTGACCGTGCTGACGATGCCCGCGATCTACTGGGCGTCGGTTGCGTGGAGCAGGCCCATGTTCGACGGCGTCGCGGCGACCTTCAGTCGCTACATCCTGCCGAGCGCGTTCTTCCTGGTGCTCCTCGTCGCGGAGACGCTCTCGGAGCTGGCGCTGCCCGTCCGCGCGAGAGCGATCCTCGCCGTCAGCGCGCTCGTGCTCTTCAGCGCCCACTCCCTGGCCTGGAACCTCGATCGCCTCGACGAGGGCGAGACCTTCCTCCGGACCCTCTCACGGAACGTGCACGTCAGGGTCGGAGCACTGGAGCTCGTCCGAGCGGACCTTCGAGACCGCAGCTACCTGGTGCAGCCGGATCCGTTCTTCACCTCGTTCACCGCGGGCGAGTACCTCGACGCCGTGGATGACCTCGGGTCGCCAGCGCCATCGGTCGACGACCTGCGCCGGGCGGAGCGGTCTGATCAACGTGTGGCGAACCAGGTCCTCCTCGATGTCCTCGGACCGGAGCTGACCCCCGCGCCTGACCTCAGACCTGGCCGCGCGGAGGTGGCCGGCGAGGGCGTCCGCGTCGAGTCCACCGGGCCCTGCACGAGGGTCATCCCCCTTCGGCCAGGAGCTCACGTGACGGCGAGCGGCGACCAGATGGACCTTGACATCGTTCCCCTCGGCACCTCCTTCACGGTCGTAGGGCTTGACGCGTTCGCTGATGGCGACGCCGACGCCCAGCTGGGGATCGTGAACGCTGGGGCACCGATGCGGCTCCACCTCCCGCCCGTCGCCAAGGTGGGGCCGTGGACGGCGCGGTTCGCACCGTCGGGTCCGGTGGACCTCTGTGGGACGACCTGAACCGCCGGCGCGCAACCGCCCTGGCCGGGGACGACCCGGTAGTCCTCGTAGAAGCGGTCGACGCCGCGGAGGGTGGCCAGGAGCCCGTCGAGGCGCGCTGGGTCTGGAGGCCGAGTACGTGGCCAGCCGTCGACGTTCATGGCACCTTCGCATCGCGATGTTGGTAGACGACACCGTCCTCCAGGGTGGCGATCGGCTCGACCGACAGCGCCTGGACGAGCTCGGCCTGGGTCGGCAGGTAGTCCCGGTATGCGAAGCCGTCGAACCACACCAGGTACCCACCGCGCGCGAGCTCTTGTCGGAGCGACGCCAGCTCGTCCTGCAGATCAGGGTTCGGTTCGAGGGTCCACGGGTCCTCGACCTTGGGTAGTGGGCGGGCTTCCGCTCCCGATCGCAGCCAGATGACCGACGGCGAGTTCGACCAGAACGGTCCCCGCAGCGCGTCCGTGGCCGAGGCGGTCTGGGCGGACGCCACTGCGAGGAGCTCTGGGTCGGCGGAGGGCACCCGGTCGACCGTCGATCTCGCCGTCACGAGGAGAGCGACCCCGAGCGCGGGCGCGACCACGACGCGCCCGACTGCCCGCTCCCTGATCCTCAGGCTCCCGACGGCGGGCACGGCGAGGAGGACCAAGACGTGCAGCGGCCCCAGCAGTCGACCGTCCAGCGGTGTCTGGGCATCGAGGAAGGCGGTGGTGACCAGAAGGACGACCCCGTAGCAAGCGGCTGCGATCCCCAACACCTGTCCGCCCGGCAAGCGCCGGGCGGCCCACAGGAGGACGGCGGCGAGGCCCGCAACCGCGACCCCGAGGGGCCGTGGGCTGGGGAACCCGAGGACCCAGCCCCCCACCGCGCTGACGCCGCGCCCGAGGAGCGCCGTGGACGGGGGATGCCAAGCGACGCGACGGTCGGTGGGAGCACCCCAGATGACCTGTGCCGCACCCCACACGGCAAGCGGGACGCCGGCTGCGATCGAGAAGATCCACAGCTGCTGACGGTCCCGCCTCAGCAGGAGCAAGGTCGCGATCAGCAGAGCCACGCCGGCAAACCGGGTGAGGCATGCTGCCGCGGCGATCGCTCCACCGACCGCGACCGCCGCTCGAGAGCGATCGGCAGGGCACATCACCAGCACCCAGCCGAGCAGCAAGGTGATGAACAGCGGCTCTGACAGCACCGCCGTGTGCATGTGCACGATGGGCGTCGCGACCGCGAAGGCGACGCTCACGACGAGCGACCACCGAGGACCGGCCATCCGGTTCGTGATGCTCCCCGCGAGCACCACGCTCACACCCGCCAACCCGGCCCCCAACCACCGAGCCGCGCTCAGCGAGGTCAGCCCGAGCTGGCTGATCAGCGAGAGGACGAAGGGATAGCCGCCCGGGAAGTGTCCGGCTGGTCCCTCGATCGGGGGCCGGCCCTGTGCCATGCGCAGGTAGGCCGCTCCGTCGGGCGTCACGACCGGCCCGGTGCGCGAGGACACGGCCACGAAGGCAACGAGCGCGACCGCGATCACGAGCCTTGCCAGGACAAGCGGCTCGCCGCGCACGCGATCACGCAGCCAGGTCAACGAGCTCCCTCGCTCGGGCGTCGCTGGTCTTGACGGTCGACGGAGGTCACCATCGAGCCTTCGCTAGCCCCCCTGACCTGGGACGACCCGGTAGGCCTCGTACACGCTGTCGATGCCGCGGAGGGTGGCGAGGAGCGAGTCGAGGTGCCCGGGGTCGGCCAGCTCGAACTCGAACCGCATCTTCGAGACGCGGTCGGACCCGGTGTGAGACGACGAGCTGAGGATGTTCACGTGGTGGTCGCTCATGCTCGAGGCGACGTCGCGGAGGAGGCGGCCGCGATCGAGCGCCTTCACCTCGATGGCGGCCACGAAGGTGCCGTCGTGCGCCTCGTCCCACTCGACGTCGATCAACCGGTCCTTCTGGCCGGCCGCCAGCGACACGGCGTTGGCGCAGTCGGCGCGGTGGACCGACACCCCGCGACCTCGCGTCACGAACCCGAGGATCTCGTCACCCGGCACCGGCGTGCAGCACCGTGACAGGCGGACCATCAGGTCGTCGAGGCCCTCCACGTGGACCCCGGCAGCGGGGCGCTTCCCTGCCGTCGGCCGCCGCGGCTGCCGCACCGTGGTGGGGAGGACCTCGTCCTCCTCGACGGACGGGTCGACCTCGCGCAGCTTCTTCGCGATCCGCGCGGCGATCGCCTTCCCCGACACGTGGTTCTCGCCGATCGCGGCGTGGAGGGCGTCGAGGTCGACGTAGTTCAGCTCCTTGGCCGTGTCGGCCAGGAAGGTGCCCTGCGCCAGCTTCTGCACGGGGAGGCCCTCCCGGCGCAGCGCCTTCACCAGCTCCTCGCGCCCGGTCTCCACCGCGTCCTCGCGCCGCTCCCTCGAGAACCACTGGCGGATCTTGGCGGCGGCGCGCGGGGTGGCCACGATCTGCTGCCAGTCCCGGGACGGGCCCGCCCCCTCGACCTTCGACGTGAAGATCTCCACCGAGTCGCCCGACGACAGCTTCGAGTCGAGCGGGACGAGCCGGCCGTTCACGCGGGCCCCGATGCAGGCGTGGCCCACCTCGGTGTGGATGGCGTAGGCGAAGTCGATGGGGGTGGCGCCAGCGGCGAGGGTGACCACCATCCCCTTGGGGGTGAAGACGAAGACCTCGTCCTGCTCGAGGTCGATCTTCAGGTTCTGCATGAACTCGTCGGGGTCTTGCGTCTCCGACTGCCAGTCGATGATGCGGTTCAGCCAGGCCGCATCGGCGGCCGACGACGCGCCCTCGGCGTCCTTGTACTGCCAGTGGGCGGCAACCCCCTGCTCGGCCCGCGCGTGCATCTCCCACGTGCGGATCTGCACCTCGAGGGGCTTGCCCTGCGGTCCGACGACGGTGGTGTGGAGGCTCTGGTACAGGTTGAACTTCGGCATCGCCACGTAGTCCTTGAAGCGGCCCTGCACCGGCTTCCACGTGGCGTGGATCGAGCCCAACGCGGCGTAGCAGTCCTTCACCGAGTCGACGATGACCCGGATCCCCACCAGGTCGAAGATGTCGTCGAACTCGCGGCTCTTCACCACCATCTTCTCGTAGATGGAGTACAGGTGCTTCGGGCGCCCCGTCACCTCGGCGTTGATGCGCAGCTCGGCGAGCCGCTCCCGCACCTGCTCCAGCACCTGGGTGAGGTAGAGGTCGCGCTCGGGCGAGCGCGTCGACACCATGTGGTCGATCTCGGCATAGCGCTTCGGGTGCATCGCGGCGAACGACAGGTCCTCGAGCTCCTGGCGCACCTCCTGCATGCCGAGGCGGTGGGCGAGCGGCGCGTAGATGTCGAGGGTCTCCCGCGCCGTGCGCTCCTGCTTGAACTCAGGCATGGCTGCGATGGTGCGCATGTTGTGGAGCCGGTCGGAGAGCTTGATGATCAGCACCCGCAGGTCCTTGGCCATCGCCACGAGCATCTTGCGCATGGAGGCCGCCTGCTGCGCCTCCTTGGTGTCGAACTTGATCCGGTCGAGCTTGGTGACGCCGTCGACGATGGCCGTGACGTCGCTGCCGAACTCCGCCTCGAGGTCGTCGATGGTGAGACCGGTGTCCTCCACGGCGTCGTGGAGCAGGGCGGCGGCGATGGTGACGTCGTCCAGACCGAGGTCGGCCACGATGCGAGCGACGGCGAGCGGGTGCTGGATGTACGGCTCCCCCGAGCGGCGGTACTGCCCTCGGTGAGCGTCCACCGAGGCGAGGTAGGCGCGGGAGATCCGGGTGGTGGGTGCCTTCGGGTGACGAGCGCGGTACGAGTCGAGCAGCGGGGCGACCTCGTCCGCGGGCGGGCGCTCGCTGCGCCTCCACGGCAACACCCGGTCGGCCGTCGACGGCATCGCCTCGCTCCTCTCCTCGTCCCGAAGGGCTCTCTGTCCTATGCCTCGACGAGCAACGACCGCACGTCGCGCTGCCCCAGTGTCGCTCGCCCGTCGAGGAACCCCAACTCCAGCAGCACGTGGACGCCGACGACCTCTGCGCCGAGCGCCTCGAGCAGCGCGCAGGTGGCGGACGCCGTGCCGCCAGTCGCGAGCACGTCGTCGACGACCAGCACGCGATCGCCGGCCTGGGCGGCGTCGCGGTGTGCCTGCACCGCGTCCACGCCGTACTCGAGCTCGTACGGCTGCTCCACCACCTCCCACGGCAGCTTGCCCGGCTTGCGGATCGGCAGCAGGGAGGCGCCGAGCCGGTAGGCGACCGGCGCGGCCAGCAGGAAGCCTCGTGCCTCGACGCCCGCCACGTGGCTGACGCCGACGCCCGTCCAGGCGTCGGCGATGGCATCGACGCTGAACCGGAAGGCGTCCACGTCGGCGAGCAGCGGGGTGATGTCCTTGAAGATCACGCCCGGCTTCGGGAAGTCGGGGATGTCGCGGAGGTGGGCCCGAAGCCACGACGCGTCGGTCACCATCCGGTCACCACCCGCTCACCATCGGACCAGGGTACGACGACGGGCACCCGAGGTCCGGGCTAGCGCTTCTTGCCCTTCTTCCTCGGTCGCGGCGGGATGGGGCGACCCGAGAGCGCCGGGGCAGCCGCCGCCGGCGCCCGCTCGTCGCCATCGGTCGACCCACGCGAAGCGGTGACCGGGACCGGCACCGCGGCTGACCGGCCCTCGATGCGCCGGCGGATGTCGCGGTACTTGGGCTCGCGCTCCTTGAGGACGGCGAGCATGGGCGACGCGATGAACAGCGACGAGTAGGCGCCGGCGAACAGACCGATGAGCAGGGCGAGGGCGAACTCCTGGAGCGTCGTGGCTCCGAGGATGTACGAGCCGAGGACGAGCAGCGACGCCACGGGCAGCAGCGCGGTGATCGACGTGTTCAACGAGCGCATGAGCACCTGGTTCAACGAGAGGTCGATCATGTCGCTGTACGTCATGTTGTTGGTGGTCCCGACGAGCTTCGTGTTCTCGTCGACCTTGTCGAACACGACGATGCCGTCGTAGATCGAGAACCCGAGGATCGTGAGGACCGCGATCACCGTGGCGGGCGTCACCTCGAAGCCGGCGAGCGAGTACACGCCGACGGTGATGAGCACGTCGTGGATGAGGGCCACGAGGGTGGGGATCGCCATCCTGAGCTCGAACCGCAGCGTGATGTAGATGGTGATGAGGATCAGGAACACCACGAGGGCGCGGACCGCCTTGCGGCTGATCTCCTCGCCCCACGACGGCCCGACCGCGTTGAGGCTCACGTCTTCGATGTTCGATCCGGTGATCTCGGCGAGCTCCTGCGTGACGCCCTGCACCTTGTCGGTGTCCTCGCTGGGCGCGGCCTCGATGCGCAGCCGCACCTCGTCCTGGGCGGTGAGCGTCTGGATCGTGAGGCCCTCGAGCCCGTTGTCGTCGAGCGCGCTCTCGGCGTCGCTCACCGACACGTCGCCCGCCGGCACCTCCCAGACGATGCCCCCCTTGAAGTCGATGCCGAGGTTGAGCCCTCGCTGCCACAGGGACAGGAGGCCGAGCACGATGATCAGCCCGCTCACCATCGCCCACCGCTTCAGCCCTGGCACGAACCGGATGCGGGTCTCCCCGTGGTACAGCTTCGTCCAGATCGAGCGCTTCGCCAGCGCTCGCTCCTCCGTGACCGGCGGCATCACGTCGCTCATCCGACGCTCCCGACGGGTTCCGCGGCGAGCCCGCGGGCGACCCCCAGGTGGGGCGCCTCGGTGAACGTCCGGTTCCTTGCCAGGATCCCCACGATCGGACGGGTGAAGAAGTACGCCACGACGACGTCGAGGATGGTCGAGACCCCGAGGAAGAAGGCGAACCCCCGGACCGGGCCGACGGTGAGCTGGAAGAGCACGATGGCGCCGAGGAAGCTCGAGATGTCGGCGGCGAGGATCGTGCGGAAGGCTCGGGAGAACGCCCGCTCGGTGGAGCTGCGCAGGGTGCGTCCCGCCTTGACCTCGTCTTTGAGGCGCTCGAAGTACACGACGTAGCTGTCCACGGTGACGCCCACGGAGACGACGATCCCCGTCACGCCGGCGAGGCTGAGCGAGACGCCGATGTAGGAGATGATCGCGTAGAGGAGCGCCGCCCAGACGCTGAGGCCGAGCACGACGACGAACCCGAGCGCTCGGTAGTAGAAGACCATGTAGGCGCACACGAGCACGAGGCCCAGCAGGCCCGCCGCCAGGCCCGCCTTCAGCGAGTCCTCCCCGAGGGTCGGCGACACCGTCTGCACGGTCTGCGGCTCGAGGACGACCGGCAGCTTGCCGTAGCGCAGCGCAGTGGCCAGGTCCTTGGCCTCCGACTCGGTGAAGCTGCCGGAGATCACGATGTCGTCCTTCTTGTAGCTGGACGCCTGGATCACGGGGGCCGACTGCACGATCGAGTCGAGGACGATGGCCAGCTGTCCGGTGGGGCAGGTCTGCGACGGCGGGTTGCACTGGGCGGCGATGGCATTGAACTTGTCGATCCCATCGGCACCCCCCTTCATCGACAGCGCCACCTGCCACTGGCCGCTCTGGTTCAGCTTGGCGTCAGCACTGGCGACGATCTCGCCGGTCGCCTGGGAGGGCCCGAGCTGGTACGTGTTCACGGCGTTGCCGTCGTCGTCGAGCTCCTCGAGCACGACCGTCGCCTCTGGGTCGTCCTCCTGCCGGGGGGTGACCTTCAAGGCGCCCGGCTCGCCCGTGGGCGCGGTGGTCGTGGTGGTGCCCGGGACCGTGGTGCTGGTGCTGCCGTCCTGGAACGGCGTGGCTGAGCGGCCTTGGCCCGAGACCGGGGCGGTGGTGGTGGCGCCGGCCGCGGTCGTCGTGGTCTCTCCCGTGGGAGCGGTGGTGGTGGAGCCGTCGCCGCCGGTGGTGGTCGTGGTCTTGTGGTCGTCCAGGCTCCCGGGGATCTGCAGCAGCACCGGGCGGAAGCGGAGCTCGGCGGTCGTTCCGACCAGCTCGAGGGCGCGCTGCTGCTGGTCGACGCCGGGGAGCTGGACGACGATCGACTCACCCTGGCGGGCGATCTCCGGCTCGGCGACGCCGAGGGCGTCGACGCGGTTCCGGATGATCTCGATGGCCTGGTCGATCGCCTCGTCGGACGCCGGCTCGGTGGGCTGGAGCACCACCGCCACACCGCCCTGCAGGTCGAGACCGAGCTGGGGTGAGGTGTCGGTGATGATGCAGGCGCCCAGGGCGACGGCCGCGATCAGGACGATGAAGAGGAGGGGGGTGAGCTTCTTGCGACGCATGGGGTGGGACCCGAGCCGGCAGAGGGCGGCCGAGGCGGCCGGAGGAGGTTAGCCATAGGCCGCCGCGATGCGCGAGCGCAGGGCCTCGAGGGTCCCGGCCTGCACCGCCGCTCGGAGCTCGTCGACGAGGGCGAGGGTCCACGAGAGGTTGTGCAGCGTGATGAGCCGGGGGGCCGTCGGCTCGTCGACGATGAGCAGGTGGCGCAGGTAGCCCCGGGACCACCGGGCGCACACCGGGCAGCCGCACGCCTCGTCGAGAGGAGCGTCGGCGGTGGCGTTCTCGGCCCGCTTGAGGTTGTAGCGGCCCGCCGCGGAGAGGATCGTGCCGTGGCGGGCGAACCGGGTGGGGAGCACGCAGTCGAACAGGTCGATCCCCAGGGCGACGGCATCGACCATGCCCAGCGGATCGCCGAGGCCCATCAGGTAGCGGGGTTGGTCCTCGGGGAGCAGGGGGAGCGTGGCGGCGAGGGTCTCGAGCATGGCGTGCCGGGACTCCCCCACCGACAGCCCGCCGACGGCATAGCCGTCGAAGCCCACCGCGAGGGTGCGCTCCGCGCTCTCCCGCCTCAGCGCGAGGTCCGTGCCGCCCTGGAGGATGCCGAGCTGGTTGAGATCCGGCCGCTCGAGCGCGCCGAACGCCCGCCGGGCACGGGCGGCCCAGGCGGCGGTGCGCTCGACGGCCGAGCGCAGCGCGGCGTCGTCCGACGGCAGCGGCGCGCACACGTCGAGGACCATCTGGATGTCGCTGCCGAACGCCGCCTGGATCGCCACCGCCCCCTCGGGGGTCAGCCGGTGGGTGCCGCCGTCGTAGGTGGACCGGAACGTGACGCCGTCGTCGTCCAGCTGCACGTTGCCGCCCGGCTCCAACGAGAAGATCTGGTAGCCGCCGGAGTCGGTGAGGACGTGCCCCCGCCAGTCGGCGAAGCCGTGGAGGCCCCCCAGCGACCGGATCACCTCCGCGCCGGGCTTGAGCATCAGGTGGTACGTGTTGCCGAGCACGATCTGCACCCCGAGGTCGGCGAGGTCGGCCGAGGACAGATGGCGCACCGCGCCCTTCGTGCCCACCGGCATGAAGCAGGGGGTGGTCACCTCGCCCCGCGCCGTGCGGATGGTGCCGGCGCGGGCGGCGCCCGACCGGTGCGTCACCTCCATCGACAGCGTCATCCGCGCTCGCCCTGCAGGAACATGGCGTCGCCGAAGCTGAGGAAGCGATAGCCGGCGCGAAGCGCCTCGTCGTACAGCGCGCGCCACCGCGGGCCGACGAACGCGTCCACCAGCGCGAGCAGCGACGACCTCGGCTGGTGGAAGTTCGTCATCAGCGCCCCCACCAGCGCGAAGGGCCGATCGCCGTGGATGAACAGCTCGGTGCTCCCCTCCAGCTCACCCGTGGCGGCCGCCGACTCGAGGGCGCGCACGCTCGTGGTGCCGACGGCCACGACGCGCGAGGCGCGCTCGCACGCCAGCATCGTGGCGGGCGGCACGCGGTAGCGCTCGGCGTGCATCACGTGGTCCTCCACCGTGTCCACGGCGATCGGCCGGAAGGTGCCGAGCCCCACGACCAGCTCCACGGGGACGACCAGCGCTCCAGCCGCGCGCACCTGCTCGAGGAGCGCGGGGGTGAGGTGCAGGCCGGCGGTGGGCGCCGCCACCGATGCCGGCCGCTCGGCGTAGGTGGTCTGGTAGCGCTCCGCGTCCTCGAGCGCGGTCGTGATGTAGGGGGGCAGCGGGACCTCGCCGTGGCGCTCGAGGACGTCAAGGGCGTCGCGGCCGTCGGGGAACCGGAGCTCCACGCGGCGTCGACCCTCCCCGAGGTCGTCGCCCACGATCACCACGGCGTCCTCGCCGAGCGCGAGCTCCGATCCGGGCAGGACCTTTCTGCTCGGTCGCACCAGGGCGTCCCAGCATCGATCGTCCGCGTCGACGGGCTCGAGGAGGAGCACCTCCACCGTGCCCCCCGTCGGCTTCGTGAGCCGCAGCCGCGCCGGCAGCACGCGGGTGGTGTTGACGACCACGACGTCACCCGGCCGGACCAGGTCCGGCAGGTCGCGCACGTGCCGGTGCTCGGGCGCGGCGCCGGGACCGGTGTCGACGAGGAGCCGCGCCGCGTCACGAGGTTCCACCGGCGTCTGCGCGATCGCGTCCAGCGGCAGGTCGTAGTCGAGGGCGGCCGTGTCCATGCGGCCGCCAGTGTGCATCGGTGCTACGACGCCGGCGGAACCGGCGGAGAAGCAGGCCACCTCTCGCACGCTTCCCCGCAAAGATCGACGGGGCTGGGACGGCTATCCGAGCAGCCCGGGGAGCGGGTCCTCGCCGGGGGCCCGGCGAGGGGCGGCGAGGCCGAGGTGGGCGAACGCCGCCGCGGTGGCCACGCGGCCGCGCGGGGTGCGCATCAGGAGGCCGCCCTGGATCAGGAACGGCTCGTACACGTCCTCGACGGTCTCGGTCTGCTCGCCGACGCTGATGGCGAGGGTGGAGAGGCCGACGGGACCGCCGCCGAACCGCTCGCAGATCGCCGACAGGATCGACCGGTCGACCTTGTCGAGCCCGAGCTCGTCCACGCCGAAGGTGGCCAGGCCATCGGCGGCGGTGGGCAGGTCGACGGCACCGTTGCCCCGCACCTCGGCGAAGTCGCGCACGCGCCGCAGGAGCCGGTTGGCGATCCGCGGCGTGCCACGGGCGCGCCGGGCGATCTCCCAGGCCCCCTCGGCGTCCACCTGGACGCCGAGGATCCCCGCCGCCCGGGTGACGATCTCCACGAGGTCGTCGGCGGCGTAGTAGTCGAGGCGGGCGACGAGACCGAAGCGGTCGCGGAGCGGCCCCGTGATCGATCCCGTCCGCGTGGTGGCCCCGACCAAGGTGAACCGAGGGAGGTCGAGGCGGATCGAGCGGGCGGCCGGGCCCTTGCCGAGGACGATGTCGATCTGGAAGTCCTCCATCGCCGGGTAGAGGACCTCCTCGACGACGCGCGGCAGGCGGTGGATCTCGTCGATGAACAGCACGTCGCCCTCACCCAGCTGGCTGAGCATGGCGGCGAGGTCGCCGGCTCGCTCGATGGCGGGACCGGAGGTGACGTGGAAGGTCACCTCCATCTCGGCGGCGATGATGCCGGCCAGGCTGGTCTTGCCGAGGCCCGGCGGCCCGGCGAGCAGCACGTGGTCCACCGCCTGGCTCCGACGCCGCGCCGCCTCGAGGATGATCTCCAGGTGCCCCTTCAGCTCGGGCTGCCCGACGAACTCGCCGAGCGTGCGCGGGCGGAGGCTGGCCTCGGCCGTGACCTCGACCTCGTCGCCCAGCTCCTCGGGTCGCAGCAGCTCCTCGCGCACGGTGGCCTCCTACCGCCGCGCCGCGGCCAGGCGCTGCAGGGCGTCGCGGAGGAGCACGCCGGCGTCGCCGTCCGGCGCCAGGTCGGCGACCACCTCGCGGATCTCGGGCTCGCTGTAGCCGAGCTCGGCGAGGGCGCCGCGCACGTCGGCCAGGGCGCTGGGCGAGGACGGCATCGCGGAGCCGTCGGGCAGCACCGGTGTGCCGAGGTCGGGGACCGAGAGCCGCGACTTCAGGTCGATCAGCAGGCGCGCCGCCGTCTTCTTCCCGACGCCGGGGACCAGGCACAGCGCGCCGAGGTCGTCTTCGGCCAGGATCCGTGCGAGCGCGACCGGCGTGTGGATGGAGAGGATCGCCAGCGCGAGCGCGGGCCCGACGCCGTGCGCGCCGAGCAGTGCCTCGAAGCACGCCCGCTCGTCCTTCGTGGCGAACCCGTACAGGGTGACGTCGTCCTCGCGCTGGTGGTGGTGCACCCAGCAGAACACCTCGGCGTCCAGGTCGCCGAGCGAGACGGCGGTGGTGGGGCTCACCGTGACGCGGTAGCCGACCCCTGCGACCTCGATCGTGATCTCGTCGGCACCGCGGTCGATGAGCGTGCCGCGCAGCGCGCCGATCATCGGGCCTCCGCCCTCGCCACCCGGCGACGCATCGGCGTGTGGGCGAGGTGGCACAGCGCCACCGCCACCGCATCGGCGGCGTCGACCGGCCGCAGTGGTTGGTCGACGCCGATCAGCACCTGCACCATGCGCTCCACCTGCTCCTTCGAGGCGCCGCCGACGCCGGCGACCGCCTGCTTCACCTGGTTCGGCGAGTACTCCACCACCTCGCAGCCGGCGGCGATCGCCTCGGCCATCGCCACGCCCGCCGCTTGGGCGACGGGGATGGCGGTGCGCACGTTCACCTGGAAGAGCACCCGCTCGATGGCCACGACGGCGGGCCGGTGCTCCCGGATCAGGGCGCGGAGGTCGGACTGCAGCTCGGCCAGTCGGGTGGGCGTGCCCGACGAGGCATCCGTCCGCAGCACGCCGACGGCGACGGCCCGCGTGCCGCCGGACGCCTGCAGCTCCACGAGGCCATAGCCGCAGCGCGACAGGCCGGGGTCGATCCCGAGCACGTACACCCGTTCGATGGTATCGGCGACCACCCCGCCCGGCGGGGACCCTCAAGGCGGGTGGATGAGGCGTCGACATGGTGCGCATGACCTCGGCGATGCCTGCGCCCGCCGGTACGTTCGAGCAGGTGGACGAACCGGCACCGGTGATCGAGCTCGAGGGCGTGGTGAAGCGCTTCGGACCGAACCGGGCCCTCGACGGGCTCCGGTTGCGGGTGCCGGGCGGGAAGATCACCGTCCTCCTCGGACCCAACGGCGCCGGCAAGACCACGGCGATCCGGATGATCACGGGTGCCTTCGCGCCCGATGCGGGCCGGGTGCGGGTGTTCGGCCTCGACCCGGAGGTGGACGGCGACGACGTGCGCGCCCGGTGCGGCGTGGTGTCGGCGAAGCCTGCGCTGTACGACCGGCTGTCGGGGCTCGACAACCTCCGCTACTCGGCGGAGCTGTACGGGCTCGGCCGCGGGGCGTCGGTGGACGCAGACATCGAGGAGGCGGCGGCCCGCTTCGGCATCGAGGCGGCGCTCCACGACCAGGTGGGGGGCTACTCCACCGGCATGAAGACCCGGCTGGCGCTCTCGCGCAGCGTGCTCCACCGCCCGGAGCTCCTGCTGTACGACGAGCCCACCTCGGGGCTCGACCCGGAGTCGTCCCACGCGGTGCTCGAGCTGATCCACGAGATGACGGACGACGGCTCGACCGTGGTGATGTGCACCCACCTGCTCCTCGAGGCCGAGGGGCTGGCCGACCAGGTGGTGGTGCTCCAGGACGGCGTGGACGTGATCGACGGATCTCCCGACGAGCTCACGCGCCGCTACTGGCCCGACGCCATGGTGCGCCTCGGCGCCGACGACGTCACCGCCCTGGACGCGCTGGCGACCCACGAGGGCGTGGTCGGCTACGACCGCACCGACCACGTCGCGGTGGTGCGGATGGACACCGTCGACCGGATCCCCGACCTCGTCCACTCGCTGTCGCGTGCGGGTGCGCGCGTCACGCGGGTCGAGCCCCACGAGCCCACCCTCGAGGACCTCTACTTCGCGGTGCGGCAGATCTCGGGTCGGAGCCGCCTCGGTGCCGTCGACGGGAGCACGGTCTGATGGCCGCGGTCAGCTCGGGCCCCGCGCGGCGGAGGCTCAACTACGGCCACATCTGGACGGTCGCCCGCACCGACCTGAAGCAGCTCGCCCAGGCGCGGGACTACTGGATCCCCATGCTCATCCTCGGCGGCATCTTCTTCGTGTTCGTGCCCACGGTGCTGCTCACCACCATCACCCAGATCGGCAACGTGGACGCCGTCAGCCAGCTGAGCCAGGCGCTCGAGGTGCTGCCCGAGCGCGCCCAGGCCGCCATCAAGGGGGACACCGAGCCCGCACGGGCGGGCTACGCCCTGGCCGTCTACCTCTTCGCGCCGGTCGCCGTGGTCGTCCCCATCACCATCTCCACCGCCGTGGGCGCCGCCACCATCGTCGGCGAGCGCGAGCGCGGCACGGGAGAGTTCCTCGCCCACTCCCCCGCCGGGATCCGGGAGATCTTCCTCGGGAAGCTCGCCGCCAGCCTGATCCCCGGCTACCTCACCACGATCGTCGGCTTCGGGATCTACGCCCTGATCGTCAACACGATCGTCGGACCCGACGTCGGCGGCTGGTTCTTCCCCACCAACCAGTGGTGGGTGCTGATGCTGTGGGTGGTGCCGCCGTTCCTCGCGCTCACCCTCAGCCTCGTGCTGCGGCTCTCGGCCAAGGTGAAGTCCACTGCCGCGGCGCAGCAGGCGTCGGCCCTGGTGAGCCTCCCCCTGATCATGGTCGCCTACAGCCAGGCCACCGGGAGCCTGTACGGCGGCACGAAGCTGGCGTGGTACATCGGCGCCATCGCGTGGGTCCTCGCGGCCGTGGCGCTGTGGCGCGGGGTGCGCGTGGTCACCCGCGGCCGCCTCCTCGGCGTCGCCGACGAGCAGTAGCCCGCGCTACGGCGTGGCGGCGCGCACCGCGGCCACGAGCTCCTCGGTGCGACGGAAGCTGATGCCCGCGACGGCTCGGTGCGCGTACCGGATGATGCCGTCGGGGTCGATCACGAAGGCCGAGCGCCGGTAGAAGCCGAGGGGACCGAGGATGCCGTAGGCGTCACCCACGGCCTTGTCGGTGTCGGCGAGCAGCGGGAAGGCGAACCCGCCTTGCTTGCACGAGAAGTCGTCGTGGCTGGCGACGGACTGCGGCGAGATGGCGAGCACCTGCGCGCCCACCTCCGTGAAGGAGTCGATGTCCTCCGTGTAGCTGTTGAGCTGCCTCGTGCAGACCGGCGTGCTGTCCCCCGGGTAGAAGACGAGGACCACCGGCTGCCCGCGGTACGCCGAGAGCGAGTAGTCGCGCCGACCGTCGTCGGTGTTGTCGCTGCCCGGGAGCGTGAAGTCGGGCGCCAGGGCGCCCACGTCGGCGCCCATCAGGCGTCCATCCCCTCGAGGATGGCGTCGGGGATGTCGAAGTTGGCGAACACGCCCTGCACGTCGTCGTTGTCCTCGAGCGCGTCGATCAGGCGCAGGACCTTCTTCGCCGCCTCGCCGCTGTCGAGCGGGATCGTGGACGTGGGGAGCATCGTCAGCTCGGACGACTCGACCTTCACCCCGCTGCCCTCGAGCGCGGTGCGCACAGCGTGCAGCTCGGTGGGCGGGGTGGTGATCCGCCACGCTTCGCCGTCGTCGGCGAGGTCCTCGGCCCCGGCGTCGAGGGCGAGCAGCATCAGGTCGTCCTCCTCGGCGGCGCGATCGGCGAGGAGCGTGCCCTTGCGCTCGAACTGCCAGGCCACCGCCCCCGGCTCGGCCATCGAGCCGCCGAACTTGGTGAACACGCTGCGCACCTCGGCGCCGGTGCGGTTCCGGTTGTCCGTGAGGACCTCGATCAGCAGCGCGACCCCGCCGGGCGCGTAGCCCTCGTAGGTGATCTGCTCGTAGATCACGCCCTCGAGGTCGCCGGTGCCGCGCTTGATGGCCCGCTCGATGGTGTCGAGCGGCACGGACGCATCTCGGGCCTTCTGGAACATGGTGCGCAGGGTGGGGTTCATGTCGGGGTCGCCGCCGCCCTCGCGCGCGGCCACCTCCACCTGGCGGATGAGCTTGGCGAAGAGCTTCCCGCGAGCAGCGTCGGCGGCGCCCTTCTTGTGCTTGATGGTCGCCCACTTGGAATGACCGGACATGGGATCTACGTGCTCCTCAGGAAGTGGTCGTGGAGTCGGAGGTCGT
>JBJMHD010000019.1:0-98497 GCA_045807565.1 Acidimicrobiales bacterium
GGCCGATGTGATCGAAGGCATCGGCCAGCCATCCGGCCAGCGACAGACCGACCGCGCTGCCCGCCAGCGAAGTCAGTGCGATCACCCCGTTGGCCCGGCCCCGCAGCGACGTGGGGAACAGCTCCGGTCCGTACACGGAGATCGCCGGGACCACCATCGCGCCGGTGATGGCGGCTGCCACCGACAGGCCCCACATCGGCCAGCCGCCGAGCACGACCATCGCCACGGTCAGCAGCGTGCCAGCGGCGACGCCGAAGGCTCCGACCGGCCGGCGCCCGCGCGTGTCGGCGAGACGGCCCCCGAGGACCAGCCCGATGCCGCCCGGCGTGTTGGTGACGAGCGTGAAGACGGTGATCTGCCAGGCGGCGAACCCCTGCTCGTCGCGCAGGAACTCGTTGAGCAGCTGCGACGCGGGTGCGGTGAACAAGGCGAGGAGCAGCGCCGACACGGCGAGCAGCCAGAAGCGTGAACCGTGTCCGGCCATCTCGGCGTCGGCGTGCTTCGCGTCGAACCGCCGGCTCTCCGGGAGGTGCGCCCGGGCGATGCGCACCAGCGGAAGGAGCAGCACCGCCGCCGCCATCACCAACCGCCACCCGCGGTCGCTCGTGTCGGCCAGCGGGAGGAGGAGGAGGCAGAGCCCGGCGCCGAACGCGCCCGCGGCCGCGAGGAGGGAGAACGAGAAGGCCCGAGAGCCCGCGGGCATCTCCTCAGCCGCGGCGATCCCCACCAGCACGCCTCCGGCGGTCGCGCAACCCCGCACCAGCGTCTGGAGCAGACCCAGGGACGCGAGGTCCGGCGAGAGCGAGGACAGCGCGGCGAGCAGCACCCCAGCGGTGGCGCACCAGAGCAGCACGCGGCGGCGCCCGCGCCGGTCGGCGAGGGACGTCACCACGAGGGCGCCGAGGACACCGATCCGGACCAGCGAGAGCACCGCGCCCTGGTCGGCCTTGCTGGCGTCGAACTCGTCGGCGGCGAACGTGATCGTCTGCGTGAGCAACGTGCCGATGAACCCGAAGACCAGGCCGAGGTAGCAGAGGGTGCCGAGGGCGGTGCAGCCCTGCCGGTCCGGTGCCTCGGGCGGCGACCACCAGGGCGTGTGCCCAGGCCGCGGTCGGCGCCGCAGCGCCATCCGATAGGCGCGACCGAGCAGCCACTCCCAGACCACCGGTGCCAGCTCGTAGCGGATGCTCTCGGTGATCCGACCGTCGTCGGCGACGACGACGGTGCGCTCGTACTCCTCGAACGGCCCGGCCCGGGCCGTGAACCGGTCGGCGCCGTCCGCCTCCTCGGCGACCAGGTCGTTGCGGGGGTGTCGTGCAGTGGAGAGCTCCTCGGCCGGCAGCTCCCGGACGAGGACGGTCACACCTCCTCGTCGGGGTCCGTCTCGCGCTCGGCCTCGAGACGGGCGGCCCGCCGGTTGGCGATGGCGAGCAGACCCCCGAAGAGCGAGATGGGCACCAGCACGAACAGCAGCTCGTCCCAGCCGCCCTGGTGGGCCACGAGCCACGCCGAGATCATCATGTGAGCACCAGCATGCAGGCTGCCACGATCGACGCGCTGGTCACGACCGCCATGACCCAGGTCGTCCGCATCGCGGCACGGGGTGGCAGCCGCTCCATGGCCAGCTCGTGCAGGAGCACGACCGACACGGCGTGCCCCGCCCCGATGAGGACGAGCTGCAGCCACTGCACCCACCATGCGGTGAGGATCGAGTAGTCGACCGTGTTGTCGTAGGTGCCGAACAGGTCCCAGCCCTGCCCGAACGGATCCGAGATCAGCGCCAGGGCGTTCTGGCCCTCGGAGATGAGAAGGGTGATGTCGTGCCCGAGGAACCACCCCGCCGCCATCGGGACGAGCGCCGGGCCCAGGCTCTCGGTGAGACGGCGACCGCCGTCGTCCTCACGTTGGCCGCGCTCCGCGACGCGGACCACGATCAGGTACGCCCCGGCGACGATGGCCGTGATCCACACCAGCCCGACCGTGTTGATGAGGGCGCGCGCCCAGCCCGTGCTCGTGCCCAGCACGTCCTGCCAGAACATGCGGAACGTGAACCCGTCGAACGCGGTGCCCCCTATCCACACCACCATGAGGGCGGCGGTGCCGAGGGCGGGCGCGCGCCCCCGCCAGCCACGGACGCCGATGCGCCCCACGGCCGCGGAGAGCGCGCCGAACGCCTCCCCGGTGGCGAGCCAGCGCCGGCCCCACACGAGCCCGCCGGCGACGGCGGCGATCGCGTACCCGACGAGGAACCGGGCCAGCGATCGGGGCGAACCGGGCTCGTCGTACGCGAGCAGGTACCAGGACCACGCCGCGAGGAACGCCGCGGCAGTCCACGCAGGGGGTCGCCGAGCGGGCGCCGGGCGCCCGCGGTCCAGGAGGGCGACGACCGGCACGAACGGGTTGAGGTGCCGCACGACGTCGCCCAGCAGCAGGCATGCGATCGGCAGGCCGACCCACCACACGACGGCGACCAGCCAAGGCGCCAGGTTGGCCGCGCTCGAGTCAGGGCCGATGAGCGCCGACGCGATCGTGAGGCTGTAGAGCGCGAGCCCGACGACGTGCCCGGGGTGAACGACGATGTCCCCCGGGGCCTCGGGCTCGACCGGCGCCCACCGCGCTCGTGGCCAGGTGGCGCGCAGCGTGGCGGCCGTCCCCAGCACGAGCGCGATCCCGATGTACGCGAGCAGCCACGGCGGCGCCGGGAGGGCATCGTTCCCGACGGCGTGGGCCAGCATGGCGGGCGAGGTTAGGGGTGCCGCTCTCACCTGGGGGAACACCGGTGGGCGCCGGTAGGTTGGTACGACCATGCTGGACGAGAAGGTGCGAGCCACCATCGAGGCGATCCGCCCGGCCATCCAGGCCGACGGCGGCGACATCTTCCTGCGCGGCGTCGACGTGGACACGGGCGTCGTCCAGGTCGAGCTCGTGGGCGCCTGTGTGAGCTGCCCCGCCTCCACCGTCACCCTCAAGGCAGGGATCGAGCGCATCCTCAAGGACCGTGTCGAGGGTGTCACCGAGGTCGTGAACGTCGGGGAGACGCTCCTCGACGGCACGCCGGTATCGCTCTAGCGGCTCAGTAGGGTCGGCGCCATGGCCGACGACGCAGCCGACCTGCTGGAGGCCGCGCGCGCCGGCGATCGACCGTCGCTGGCTCGCCTGCTGACCGTCGTCGAGCGCGGTGGCGCCGAGGCGCGGGCGCTCGGTCGCCTCACCCACGCCGGCGGCGGCCAGGCCTACACCGTGGGCATCACGGGTTCGCCGGGCGCCGGCAAGTCCACGCTCACCAACGCCCTCCTCCGCGTCGCCCGGGCGGCGGGCGACACGATCGCGGTCCTGGCGATCGACCCCTCGTCGCCCTTCTCCGGAGGAGCGATCCTCGGCGACCGGGTGCGCATGTCGGACCACGCGACCGACGACGGTGTGTTCATCCGCTCGATGGCCACCCGTGGGCACCTCGGCGGCCTCTCGCTCGCCACCCTCGAAGCGGTGCGCGTCCTCGACGCCGTCGGCTGGCCATGGGTCGTGATCGAGACGGTGGGCGTCGGCCAGGTGGAGGTGGAGGTGGCGGGAGCCGCCGACACCACCGTCGTGGTGGTGAACCCGGGCTGGGGCGACGCCGTGCAGGCCAACAAGGCGGGTCTGCTCGAGATCGCCGACCTGTTCGTGATCAACAAGGCGGACCGCCCCGGCGCCGACGAGACCCGCCGCGACCTCGAGCGCATGCTCGACCTCACGGCACCCGAGGGCTGGCGCCCGCCCGTGCTCGCCACCACCGCCGCCACCGGCGACGGCGTCGACTCGCTCTGGTCCGCCATCGCCGCGCACCGCGACCACCTGACGACCACCGGCGAGCTGGAGCCGCGCCGGGCGGCGCGCGTCCAGGGCGAGCTCGTGCGCATCGTCGCCGCGCTGCTCCACGAGCGAGCCCTCGCCACCGGCGGTGCGGCGCTCGACCAGCTCTCCGCCGATGTGGCGGCGCGGCGGACCGACCCGTGGTCCGCGGCCGAGGCGCTGCTCGCCGCAGACCACGGGTAGGTTGCTGCGCGATGTCGGGCAAGGTGCACCTCGAGCGGCGGGACGACGGCGTGGCCGTCGTACGCCTCGACAACCCAAAGGTGAACGCGCTGTCGACGGCGGTGCTGCGGGAGCTCACCACCGTCGCCGAGGAGCTCCGCGAGGAGCCGCCCGGTGCGGTGGTCATCACCGGCGGCGACCGGATCTTCGCCGCCGGCGCGGAGATCTCGGAGTTCCGTTCCGCGGAGGCGCCCGACGAGGTGATCACGCGCGCCGAGGCGGAGCTCATCGGACACCTCTTCCTCCGGGCGCTGAACGCCGTCGCCGACATCCCGCGGGCCACCATCGCGGCGATCTCCGGGTTCGCGCTGGGCGGGGGCTGCGAGCTGGCGTTGGCCTGTGACTTCCGGATCGCCAGCGAGAAGGCGCGCCTGGGTCAGCCCGAGATCCTCCTCGGCATCATCCCGGGCGGCGGCGGCACCCAGCGCCTCGCTCGGCTCGTGGGACCGAGCAAGGCCAAGGACCTCATCTTCACCGGACGGCAGGTGCGAGCCGACGAGGCCCTCGCCATCGGGCTCGTCGACGAGGTCGTCCCGCCGGAGGAGGTGCTCGACCGGGCGCTGGACCGCGCCGCGGCGCTGGCCGCCGGCGCGACGAAGGCCCAGGGCCTGGCCAAGCGCGCCATCGACCGAGGGCTCGACATCACGCTGAACGGCGGCCTCGACCTCGAGCAGCAGCTCTTCGCCGACGTCTTCCTCACCGAGGACGCCGCCATCGGCGTGCGGTCGTTCCTCGAGCACGGACCGGGGAACGCCACCTTCAAGGGCCGCTAGCGCGCTCCGAGGTCCGGAGCCGTCGTCACCTCGCCCAGGCGACCTTGCCGAGCTCCACCGAGGTCTCGAGGGTGGGATGGGTCGGGACGACCCGCACCGTGATGCCGTAGCGACCCGCCTGCTGGCACGTGAACCGACCCCGATACCGCAGGTGGCCGTCGGCGGCATCCCCGGCCGCCTCCAGCGCGACCACCTCCGGCGCGGCGAGCTCCTGCCCCTGCCCCGACGGCCCGTGCAGGAGCTGCACCTCCACGTCGTCGGGGCCCAGGTCGCCGAGCGCGACGATCGCCTCGACGGTGCGCTCGGCGCCGAGGTCGGCGAGCGAGTCGTCGAGCTCCACGTGGTCGACGTGCACGCCGGGCCACGCCGCCTCCACCTCGGACTTCCAGGCCGCCAGCTCGCGGGCGGCGGCATAGCCGTCGGCGTGCAGCACGTCGCCCTGGGCGGCGGTGGGCTCGTACAGCTGCTCCGTGTAGTCGCGCACCATGCGCGCCGCGGTGACGAACGGGCCCAGGGTGACCAGGCTGTGCTTCACGCGCTGCACCCAGCGCCGCGGGACGGGCCCCTGCCACCGCTCGTAGAACAGCGGCACCACCTGGCGCTCGAGCAGCTCGAACAGCGACCCGGCCTCCACCTCGTCTCGGCGCTCGAGGTCGTCGAGGTGCTCGGCCGAGGAGATCGCCCAGCCGTTCTCACCGTCGAAGCACTCGTCCCACCAGCCATCGAGGATGGAGAGGTTGAGGCCGCCGTTGAGGGCGGCCTTCATGCCGGACGTCCCGCACGCCTCCTGCGGGCGACGAGGGTTGTTGAGCCACACGTCGGCGCCCTGGAGCAGCGCGCGGGCCACGGCGATGTCGTAGTCGTCGACGAACACGAACCGGTGCCGGACCTCGGGATCGGCGGCGAAGGAGCTCACCTGGCGGATGAGCTCCTTGCCGCTGTCGTCGGCCGGGTGCGACTTGCCGGCGAACACGAGCTGCACGGGTCGGTCGCCCGACAGCAGCAGGCGCTTCAGCCGGTCGGGCTGCGACAGCAGCAACGTGGCTCGCTTGTAGGTGGCGAACCGGCGGGCGAAGCCGATGGTGAGGGCCCGTGGGTCGAGGACCGACTCCGTCCACTCCACGTCGCTCGAGCTGAGGCCCCGCGCCATGAGCTGCTCGCGCAGCCGCTGCCGGACGAACGTCACGAGCGCCTCGCGGCCCTGCTCGCGCACCCGCCAGAGCTCGTCGTCGTGGGCGTCGGCTACCCGCGCCCACCGGTCGGCCTCGGCCTCGTGCCACTCGGGCATCACGTGCTGGTCGAGCAGGTCGCTCATCCCGGGTGACACCCAGGTGCCCGCGTGCACGCCGTTGGTGATGGACGTGATCGGCGTCTCCTCGGTGGGGACGTCGGGCCAGAGGTCGGCGAACATCTCACGGCTCACCTCGCCGTGCAGCTTCGCGACGGCGTTCGATCGACCCGCCAGCCGCAGGCCCATCACCGCCATGTTGAAGCGCTCGTCGGGCTCGTCGCCGGGCCGGTGGCCGAGGCGCATCAGCTCGTCGACGGTGATGCCCACCTCGCCGGCCCACGCGCTGAAGTAGCGCTCGATCAGCTCCTGCGGGAAGCGATCGATCCCCGCCGGCACCGGGGTGTGGGTGGTGAAGATGCAGGAGGACCGCACTGCCTCGATCGCCTCTCGGTAGGAGAGGCCCGGATCCTTCACGAGCTGGCGGATCCGCTCGAGGCCGAGGAACCCGGCGTGGCCCTCGTTCGTGTGGAACACCTGGGCGTCGATCCCCAGCGCGTCGAGGGCACGCACGCCACCGATCCCCAGCAGGATCTCCTGCCGCAGCCGGTGCTCCGTCTCGCCGCCGTACAGCCGGTCCGTGATCGACCGCACGTCGGGGGCGTTCTCCTCCACGTCGGCGTCGAGCAGGTAGAGCGGCACGCGCCCCACCTCGGCCCGCCACACCCGGGCGATCAGGGGCGCGCCGGCCAGGTCGACCTCGATCGTCACGCCGTCGCACGGCGCGAGCGCCATGGCATGGGGGTCGAGGTCCGGGTAGCGCTCCTGCTGCCAGCCATCGGTGGAGAGCGACTGCCGGAAGTAGCCGTGCCGGTAGAACAGACCGATCCCCACCAGTGGCACGCCCAGGTCGCTGCAGGCCTTGAGGTGGTCGCCCGCCAGCACCCCGAGGCCCCCGGAGTACTGCGGAAGCGCCTCGGCGATCCCGAACTCGGGCGAGAAGTAGGCCACGGAGCGCAGCGGCGACGCACCCCGGAGCTGGAACCACCGATCGCCGTCGAGGTAGCGCTGGTGCTCGTCGCGCACCTCGCCGAGGAACCGCATGAAGCCGGGGTCCTCCACGAGCGCCTCGAGACGCTCACGCGGCACCACGCCGAGCACGCCCACGGGATCGTGCACCGACGCGTCCCAGGCATCGGGATCGACCCACTTGAACACGTCCCGCGTCTCGGCGTCCCACGACCACCGCAGGTTCATGGCCAGCTCTTCGAGCGCCGCCAGCTCAGGTGGCAGCGACGGGCGCACGGTGAAGCTCCGGAGGGCCTTCATCCGGACCCAACCTACTCAGCGCAGGGAGAGGCGCTCCCGGGCGGCGACGAGGGTGCATCCGCATCTACCGGGGGACGAGCCGCCTCCTTACGATCAAGGGGACAGATCGGGCACGGGCGGTGCACGGCGAGCAGGTGGGGACAAGGGTGTGTGCCGCGGCGGGCGCGGCGCACACCCCGCTCGCGCCCGGCCGGCGAACGGCACGCAGGGCGGTGGAGGCAGGGCGGGGCTACGTTCCCGCTCCATGGCACATGAGGTCCGAGGCGTCGTCGCCCGCGCGAAGCAGCAGCCGGTCACCGTCGAGACCATCGTCGTCCCCGACCCGGGTCCCGGTGAGGCGCTCGTGCGGGTGCAGGCGTGCGGCGTGTGCCACACGGACCTGCACTACCGGGAGGGGGGCATCAACGACGACTTCCCGTTCCTGCTCGGCCACGAGGCAGCCGGCGTGGTGGAAGCCGTCGGCGACGGCGTCGGCGAGGTCGCGCCCGGCGACTTCGTGATCTTGAACTGGCGAGCGGTGTGCGGCGAGTGCCGGTCGTGTCGGCGTGGTCGGCCGTGGTACTGCTTCTCCACCCACAACGCCACGCAGCGGATGACGCTCGATGGCACGCCGCTGTCGCCCGCGCTCGGGATCGGCGCCTTCGCCGAGAAGACCCTCGTGGCGGCGGGCCAGTGCACGAAGGTGAGCTCCGAGGTGAAGCCGGAGGTGGCGGGCCTCCTGGGATGTGGCGTGATGGCCGGCCTCGGCGCCGCCCTGTTCACCGGTGAGGTGGGTCGGGGCGACTCCGTCGCGGTGTTCGGCTGCGGCGGTGTGGGCGACGCGGCCATCGCCGGGGCCCGCCTCGCTGGTGCCCACACGATCATCGCCGTCGACGTCGACCCGAGGAAGCTCGAGCTGGCCAAGGAGCTGGGCGCCACGCACATCGTCGACTCCTCGAGCGCGGATCCCGTGGCTGCCATCCAAGCGCTCACCGACGGCAACGGCGCCGACGTGTGCATCGAGGCGGTGGGCAACCCCAAGGTGTTCGAGCAGGCCTTCTACGCGCGAGATCTGGCCGGCACGGTGGTGCAGGTGGGCGTGCCCAACCCGGAGATGCGCATCGAGCTGCCGATGATCGACTTCTTCGGACGGGGCGGGCGGCTGAAGCCCAGCTGGTACGGCGACTGCCTGCCCAGCCGGGACTTCCCGATGCTCGTCGACCTCCACCTCCAGGGCCGTTTGCCGCTCGAGCGCTTCGTGAGCGAGACGATCGAGCTCGACGCCGTGGAGGAGGCGTTCCACAAGATGGAGCGGGGCGAGGTGCTTCGCTCCGTCGTGGTGCTCTGACCGGCGGGATCAGCGCGGCGTGCTCACCACGCTGTAGGCCGAGCCGTCGGTGAGGGCGGGCAGGAGGACCTTCTGGGTGGTCCCGCAGCGCACGTTGTAGGTGTTGGACACCGTGACCGGCACCGCCGGGCCGCTGTTGTGCACGTTGGCGATCAGCTGCACCTGGAGGTCGTAGCGGTTGGTGCAAGGGACCTTGAGCGCGAGCGTCACGGGCTTGCCGAGCGGGGCGACGGCCAAGCCGGCGTGGCAGCCCTGGTCGACGGCGAGGGTGCAGCTCTGGTGGCGGCCGACGAGCGCCCGCAGCTTGCCGGTGCTGTCGATGGTGCTGAGCCCGGAGGTCCACACGTCGGTGGCGGACGTCTGCAGCCGGGACCCGGTCATGGCGGCGTACGCCTTGTGCACGGCGTAGGTGTCCGTCTCGGTGCCGAGGGGCGAGATGAGGCCGTCGAGCAGGCCGGGGTCCGAGAAGCAGGTGTCGTAGGAGATGCCGTCCTTCACGACCGGCCAGCACGCCATGCCCGCCACGTTGGCGCCAGCGGTCTCGAGGGCGGTGAGGTACCCGACGCGGGAGCCCGGCTGGTCGAAGTTCCAGGCGGCGCCGTACTCGTTGATGTGGATGCGCACGTCGGTGAGGCCGCGGTCTGCGATCGCCGCCCGGATGCTCTGCACGTGGGCGACGATGCTCTTCGGATCGCCGGCCAGGGTGCCGGGCTGGCTGTTGCCGATCTCGTGCCAGGCCAGGTCGTAGCGGAGGCCGTTCGCCTTGGCGTGGTCGAGGACCGACATGAGGTCGACCAGCGCGGTGGGCTCGTTGAAGCGGTACTGGGCCAGCGAGGGGGCGACGATCCGAGCGTCGGGGAGCACCGACCGGATGGCGTCGTGGGCGACCTTGAGCTGCTCGAGGATCAGCGCTCGCGTCGCCGGCTGGTCGGACGTGTACTGCGTGGCGTAGTCCGGCTCGTTCTGGATCTCCCAGTACTCCGGCACGTTGCCGGTGGCGATGTGGAACTGGACCGTGCCGACGATGAACTGGCGGTACTTGTCCCAGTCGGCCCACGGGTTCTTGCCCACCAGGCCGTTGCGGTCGGCCCAGCCCCGCCACGGATCCGACATCAGGACCGTGATGGCGCCGCCCACCTGGCGCGCCTTCTGGAACCGGGTCATGTCGCCCGCCGCGAGCCGCCAGCTCTGCGGGTTGAGGGCGGCAGCCTTGGCGAGATCGCTCATCACCGTGGTGCCGTGGAGGAGGCCCTGGCCGACGTGGGTGACGGCCGTGGTCTTCGTGCTGCCGATCGACACGCAGGTGCCGAGGACGCCCGAGCAGTTGCCGACCTGGACCGTGGCGGCGGCGTTGCCGACCGCGGTCGTGGTGGCGGCGTACCCGACGACGCTCAGGTCGTAGCGCATCCCGGCGACGAGGCCGTCGACGGTGGCGGACCGGCAGCCCTTGCACGCGAACGTCGTGGGCCACGACCGGCCGCTCGAGTCCTTCGGGAAGATCGCCCAGGTGGCGACGTCGACCCCGGTCGGGGCCGTCCACGTGACCTTGAGCGAGGACGAGGACGGGGAGGTGGCGGTCACCGTGATCGGAGTGGTGGTGGCGGCGGCCTGGGCGGTGGGGGTGGCGAAGGGCGCGCCGATCCCCAGGGCGAGGGCGACCACGAGCAGGAGACCGGAGCGAAGCGGGCGGATTCGGACCATGTGGTCGATCGTCGCAGGCCGCCGCACCCCCCGACAGGTGCGACCGCGCTGTTCCGCGGGGGGTTCTGACCGGACTAGTCAACGTGCACAAGGGTTGCAGCCGTCCTTTGCAAAGATGATGTGCACAGGTAGTGTGCAGAGATGCCGGACAACGCCCCCCGCGTGCTGCGGCCCACCGGCCCCCAGCTCCGCGTGCTCGCGCACCCGCTCCGCTCCCGTCTGCTGGGCGCGCTGCGCTTCCACGGCCCCGCGACGTCGACAGGCCTCGCCGCCCGGCTCGGCACCAACAGCGGCGCCACCAGCTACCACCTGCGCCAGCTCGCCCAGGCCGGCCTGGTGGAGGACGATCCCGAGCGGCCCGGTGGCCGCGACCGCTGGTGGCGTGCCGCCCACGACGCCACCTCGTGGCGCTCCGCGGACTACGAGGACGATCCCGACGCCCGGGCCGCCGACGAGTGGTTGTTGCGGCACCACGCGCACACCACCAGCGGGTGGGCGCACCAGTGGCTCGACGAGCGGCCCCAGTGGTCGGCCGACTGGCGCGACAGCGCCGATCAGTCCGACTACCACCTCGACCTCACGCCGGACGGCCTCCGCGCCCTCACCGCGGAGCTCCACGAGGTGGTAGCCCGTCATCGTGACGCGGCCGAGCACGCGCCCGGCACCGAGCGCGTCACCGTGGTGATCCAGGCCTTCCCCAGCCCAGAGCGCCGGCCGTGACCACCGCCGACCTCCCGCGGTTGGGTCGGCGCTACCACCTCCTGCTCGCCTTGCGGTTCGTGCCCATCGGGCTGGGCATCACCGTGCTCGTGCTGCTGATGCAGGACCGCGGCCTGTCGCTCGCCCAGATCGGCGTCGCCACCGCCGCGCAGGGCCTCGTGATGCTGTTCCTCGAGCTCCCGAGCGGCGGTCTGGCGGACGCCCTGGGGCGCAAGCCCGTCCTCGTGATCTCCGTGGCGGTGTGGATGCTCGCCACGGTGATCATCCTCGTCGCCCAGTCGGTCCTGCTGTTCTTCGTCGCCTTCGCCCTCATGGGGGTGTTCCGCGCTCTCGACAGCGGACCCCTCCAGGCGTGGTTCATCGACGCCTCGCTGGCCGCTGACCCCGACGCCGACCTCGAGCGCGGCCTGTCGCACGCCGACATCGTCATCTGCGCGTCGATCGGCGCCGGCGCGCTGGCCGGGGGGCTGCTCGCCTCCAGCGGCGGGATCGCTGGGATCGATCCGCTCGCCGCGCCGATGCTCGTGGGCCTCGCGCTCCAGGCGATCGGGCTGATCGCCCTCCTCCGCCTCATGGACGAGCCGCGCGCCGGCACCGGCTGGGCGAGCGCCCGCTCCTCGCTCCGGGAGGTCCCGACAGTGATGTCCGGCGCAGTGCACATCATCTCGCGCAGCCGTGTCCTCGCCGCGCTCTGCGCCGGCGAGCTGCTGTGGGGGTTCGGGATGATCGCGTTCGAGGTCTTCATGCCGCCCCGCCTCGTCGAGGTGAGCGCCAACGTCGAGGAGGCGACGCGCGTGCTCGGCTTCGCCATCACGGGGGCCTGGATCCTCTCGGCGGTGGGAGCCGCGGCTGCCCCGTGGCTCGTCCGGCGCTACGGCGCGCCGGTGGCGGGGTGCGGGCTCCGCCTCCTCCACGGCGCGACGGTGATGGGGATGGCCGCCGCCGCCGGACCGCTGGGCCTGGTCGTCGCCTACCTCGCCACGTACGGCGTCCACGGTGCGACCGCGCCGATCCACTACGGGATGGTCCACCGCGCCGTCGAGAGCACCCATCGCGCCACGGTCGTCTCGGCCAACTCCCTGAGCACCCAGGTCGGGGGCGCCGTGAGCGGCATCGTCCTCGGCGCGCTGGCCGACGCCACGAGCATCTCCGCCGCCATGGCGGTGGCCGCCGTGGTGCTCGCCGCCGCCGGACCGCTCTACCTCACGGGCCGGCAGGACGCTGTCACCCGCGAGGTGGCGCCCCCCGTCAACGTTCCCTGAGCGCACGTGACCAGGCGTTCAGCCGCTGGCCGACTCGGGTAGGGGCTGCTGATGCCGAAGGCTCGTACGCTTGATCCCGTGCTGCCGCCGATCGTGATCGACGACGTGCATCCCCGGACGCCCGACGGGTTCCCTGCCAAGGGGGTGGGCGGCGAACGGGTGCCGGTGTCCGCCCAGCTCGTGGCCGACGGCCACGACCAGCTCGGGGCGCGGGTGCGCTGGCGGCGCAAGGGCGACCGGCCGTGGGAGTCGGCGCCGCTGCGCGCCGGCGATGACGATCGCTGGTCCGGCTCGATCTCCCCGTCGGCCATCGGGATCCACGAGCTCGTCATCGACGCGTGGACCGACCGCTACTCGACGTGGCGGCACGAGGTCGAGGTGAAGGCCGCGGCGGGCCAAGACGTCGAGCTGGAGCTCGAGGAGGGCGCGCGCCTGCTCGAGGAGCTCGCCACCAAGGCATCGGGAGCCAAGGCGAAGAAGCGGTTGCAGGCCGCTGCCGACGGCGTCCGTCGCGAGAGCTGCACCCTGGAGGTGCGCTTGGGCGCGGCGGGCGCCGACGACGTCGCCGAGATCGCGGTCGAGATCCCTGACGCCCGGTTGTCCTCCTCGCCCGTCCACCTGCTGTGGGTCGATCGGCCTCGGGCCGGGCACGCGGCGTGGTACGAGCTGTTCCCGCGGAGCTTCGGGGGGCTGCGGGGAGCCATCGACCACCTGGGCTACGTCGCCGACCTCGGGTTCGACGTGGCGTACCTGCCCCCGATCCACCCGATCGGCGCCACGCACCGCAAGGGTCGCGGCAACACGCTGGCGGCCGGGCCCGATGACCCGGGGAGCCCCTGGGCGATCGGAGGTCGGGAGGGTGGTCACGACGCGATCCACCCCGACCTGGGCACGATCGAGGACTTCGACGCCTTCGTGCGCGCCGCTGCCGACCTCGGGATCGAGGTGGCGATGGACTACGCGCTCCAGTGCAGTCCCGACCACCCGTGGGTGCACGACCATCCCGAGTGGTTCCAGCAGCGGCCTGACGGCTCGATCCGGTACGCCGAGAACCCGCCGAAGAAGTACCAGGACATCCACCCCATCAGCTTCTGGCCCGCCGACGACGCGGACCGGGTGGCGCTGTGGGAGGCGTGCCGTGACGTGCTCGAGCACTGGATCAGCCACGACATCCGCACGTTCCGCGTCGACAACCCGCACACCAAGCCGCTCGCGTTCTGGGAGTGGGTGATCCGAGACGTGCACAGCCGTCACCCCGACGTGGTGTTCCTCGCCGAGGCGTTCACCGCCCCGGCGATGATGGCGAAGCTCGCCGAGGTCGGCTTCACCCAGAGCTACACCTACTTCACGTGGCGCCATGAGGCGTGGGAGCTGCGCGAGTACGTCACCGAGCTCACCACCCCTCCGCTCGTCGAGTACATGCGGCCGTCGTTCTGGCCCAACACGCCGGACATCCTCGATGACCACCTGCGGCACGCCCCTCCCAGCGCCTTCGCGCTGCGGTTCGTGCTCGCCGCCACGCTCGTGCCGATCTACGGCATCTACTCCGGCTACGAGCTGTGCGAGAACGAGCCCGCCGACGACACCAGCACCGAGTACCGCCACTCCGAGAAGTACGAGATCAAGGACCGCGACTACGCCCAGGAGCCGTCGCTCGCGCCGCTGATCCGCACCGTCAACGACATCCGTCGGAAGCACCCGTCGGCGTGGTCGCTGCGCGACGTCCGGTTCCACCACAGCGACAACGAGCAGGTCCTGGCCTACACGCGCGGGCACCTCGACGACGACCTGCTCCTCGTCGTGGTGAACCTCGATCCGCACCACGCCCAGGAGACGTGGGTGCGCCTCGACCTCGGCGCCGTGGGCCTGCCGCAGGGCAGCTACCAGCTGCACGACGAGCTCACCGACGCTCGCTACACGTGGGAGGGCGAGGCGGGCTACGTCCGGCTCGACCCCACCACCGGCCAGGTGGGCCACCTCTTCCACGTCACCGCCTGAGCTCAGCGATCTGACCGCTCGGTGACGGCGTCCTCACGACGGCCGCGCGCCGTCCGTGAGCGGACGTTGCCCGAGGCGAAACGGGGACGAAACCGGCCCGCCGAGGTCCGTCCGTACCGTCCGGGCGATGGCACCCGACCTCCCCGCGGCGAAGCGCGCCGGGCTCCCCGTCGACATCGCTCGCCTCACCAGAGAGGGCGACGGCTGGCTGACCGCGGAGGAGCGCTACGCGCTGAAGACGCATGGCATCTGCGCCCAGGCCCAGGACGGCGTGTTCATGATCAGGGTGAGGATCCCCGGCGGGGTGGCGCCCAGCGAACAGCTCCGGGGCCTGGCCCGCATCGCGGCGCGCCACGCCGAGGACTGGCTGCACCTCACGACACGCCAGAACGTCGAGCTCCACTGGGTGCCGGCGCGCGAGGTCGAGACCGTGCTGGCGGCCGTCGGCCGATCCGGCCTGTCGACCCGGTCCGCGTGCGGCCACACGCTGCGGAACGTGATGTGCAGCGAGGACGCGGGGGTCGGGCTCGACGAGCCGTTCGACTGCCTCCCTGACGCTCGGCTGGTGTCGGATGCGATCGTCGCTCGCTCGGCCCACCTGAACACGGTGCTGCCGAGTCGCGTCAACGTGAGCCTCGGGGGTTCCCCGAGGTGCCGGCACGACGCCCTCGTGAACGACGTCGGCCTGGTGTCGACCGTGCTCGACGGCGTGGCGGGCTACGAGCTGTGGGCGGGCGGGGGCCTCGGCAAGGCGCCGTCACTCGCCGTGCTCCTCAGCCCGTTCGTGCCGCGCGCCGACGTGCTGCCGGCGGTGGAGGCGCTGATCGACGTCTTCGTCGCGGAGGGCAGCTTCGACGAGCCCGCCAAGGGGCGGATGAAGTTCCTGGTCGATCGGCTCGGCGCCGACGCGCTGCGCGCCAGCTGGCACGGCGCCTTCGACGCCGCCCGAGCCCGACCCCACCCCGAGCCCGCGGCCGTCGACGTCCTCACCGAGGCCGACCGGCGCGACGTGCTGGCCGAGGCGCCGCCCGGCGGGTGGAGCGCCGGCGTGCGTCCGCAACGGACGCCCGGCCTGGCGTCGGTCACGCTCGACGTGCCGCTCGGCGACACGTGCAGCTCGGAGCTCCAGCTGTGCTGCGACCTCGCCGACCGTCACGCCGACGGTCACCTCACCATCACCCGGGACCAGAACCTCACGTTCCGCAACGTGCCGCTCGCTGCCGTCGAGACGATCCGCCGGGCCATGGCGGGTCGCGGCGTGTCGCTCGTGGGCGAGGGTCGGACCGCCCAGATCCGCGCCTGCACCGGCGCCGCCGTGTGCGCGCTCGGGATCACCGACTCGCCGGGGGCCGGGAGCCGGCTGGCGGGAACCGCGGCGCTGGCGCGCAACTCGGCGCTGCGCGTCTTCGTCTCCGGCTGCCCCAACTCGTGCGCCCAGCACCAGATCGGTGACATCGGCCTCGCCGGGTCGAAGGTTCGCATCGGCGGGCGCACGACCGACGGCTACCAGGTGTTCCTCGGCGCCGACCTCGAGCAGCACGTCGTGGGGGAGGTCGCCGGCCGCGTCGCCGAGGCCGACCTCGATGCCGCCGTCACCGCCATCGTCGGCACCTGGGAGGCGCTCCGCCACCCCGGCGAGCCCCTCGGCGGCGCCGTCCGGCGGCTCGGGGTCGACGCCTTCAGCGCGCAGATCGCGGCTGCCCTCGACGACCGCTGGGCGGTCGGCCCCGAACCCCACGAGGAGCTGGCCGTCTCCGTCCGCTGACGCTCGTCCCCCCCACCGAACCCAACCCACCAACCCCACCGTCCAGGAGGACCGATGCCCATCCCCATCGCCGAAGCCATCGACGACCACGCCGAGCTGGCCGCCGTGAAGGCGAGGAGCGCGCGCGACCTGCCGCGCTACCTCTTCACCGCCGCCCTCGCCGGCGCCTACGTCGGCATCGCCGTCGTGCTGCTCGTCTCCGTGTCGGCGCCGCTCGTCGCCGCCGGGTCGGCCGCGGCCAAGCTCGTCCAGGCCGGCGTGTTCGGTGTCGCGCTCACCCTGGTGGTGTTCGCGGGTGCTGAGCTGTTCACCGGGAACGCCATGGTGATGCTCCAGGGCTGGTGGAAGCGGACGGTGAGCCCCGCGCAGGTCGCGCTGGTGTGGATCGCCTCCCTCGTCGGCAACATCGTCGGGTCGATGGCGCTCGCTCTCGCCGTGCACGCGGGCGGAACGCTGACCGGCCCCGGCGCGACGTTGGTGGGCACCATCACCGCCGCCAAGGACGCCGCGCCGGGCCCGCAGCTCTTCTGGCGGGCCGTGCTCTGCAACGCCCTCGTGTGCCTCGGGCTCTGGATGGCGGCCCGCACCCGGTCCGACGCCGCCAAGCTCGTCGTGCTGTGGTGGGCGCTGCTCGCGTTCATCGGGAGCGGCTTCGAGCACTCCGTCGCCAACGCGACGACCTTCAGCCTCGCCGCGCTCGAGGGTTCCATCGGCTGGAGCGCGCTGGTGCGCAACCTGCTGTGGACCGTCCCCGGCAACATCGTCGGCGGCGGCCTCGTCATCGGTCTGGGCTACGCCTGGACGGCGTCCACCCGGACAGCCGCTCCCGCGACCGAGATCGTCCCAGAGCCCGCGGCCGCCGAGACGCTCGTGCCCGCCCCCGCCTGACGTCGCGGCGTCCGGGCCCCTCTCGTCAGCCGGCGAGGCGGACGTCCAGGTGGCAGGCGTAGCCGCGCCGGGGCACCGCCCGCACGGCCGGTGCCAGCGGACCGAGCTTGGTCCGGAGCCGGGCGACGGCGGCTTCGGCGGCGTGCAGATCACGGCCGGGCTCGACCAGGTCGGCCTTGGGCACCACCCCGGGCGCCCGTTCCACGAGCACCTCGAGCACCCGCGCTTCGGTGGGCGTGAGCGCCGCCTCGTGGCCGTCGCCGAACAGCAGGTCGCCCTGCCAGCGCAGCTCCGGTCCGTCGGCGGAGAGCACCCGGTGCCGAGCTGACAGGGCCGTGACCAGCGCCTGCACCATCGCGCCGAGGCGGGCCCGGCCGGGCTGCACCACGGTGGTCACGCCGTGGGCGCGGAGGGCCCTGGCGCACACCGGCCCCACCGCGGCGGCGGCGACCGGTCCGTCCAGGGCGGCGCGGAGCGCATCCGGGTCGGGCGCCAGGTCGAAGGCGCGGTCGACGGCGTACGCACAGGTGAACGTGACCGCGTGGACACGCCGTGCGGCCGTGGCCTCGAGCAGCCGGATGCCCGGGCCGGCATCCTCCGGCGGATCCCACCGGTAGACCGGCACGTCCACCGTGTCGGCGCCCAGGGCCGCGATCGACTCGGCGAGGCGCGGGGCGCTGCTGCCGTCGCGCTGCACGACCACCCGCTTACCGGCGACGCCCCTCGCTGCCAGCTCGGCGACGACCTCGGCGCTCGTCTCCGTGACGGCCTGCCAGTGCACCTCGATGCCGGAGGCGATCGCCGCGCTGCGCGCCTTCGGTCCGCGCGACCACACCAGGGCGTCGGCCGCCCAGGCGCGCACGGCGCCATCGAGGCCGTGGCTCTCGGCCACGCCCAGCCAGGAGCGGGTGCCGATGCCGGTGCTGAGCACGATGACGTCGGCCCGTGCGCAGAGGGCGCGCCGGGTGGCGTCGAGGGTCTCGCCGGCGTCGTGCAGCAGACCCGTCCGCATCACCGGTCCGTGGACGACGGTGGCACCCCGCCGGGCCAGCATCTCCGCCTGCTCCTGCCACCGACGGTCGCCGGTGACCCCGATCGTGCACCCCGAGAGCGCCCCAGTCATGGGGACCGAGGATGGCGGGTACGTGTTTCCGATCCGTTTCCGGTGGCGGTAGATCGCGAGGTCTCGTGACGAACCCTGGTGGCGCCTTGTGCAACCCTGGACCCATGGCGCTGGATCCGGACGACGCCCGCTGGTACCAGCGCGCCGTGTTCTACGAGGTCCTCGTGCGGGGCTTCTACGACGCTGACGGTGACGGCACCGGCGACCTGAAGGGCATCACCGAGAAGCTCGACTACCTGCAGTGGCTCGGCATCGACTGCATCTGGCTGCTGCCCTTCTACCAATCGCCCCTCCGCGACGGCGGCTACGACATCTCGGACTTCTTCACCGTCCTGCCGGAGTACGGCACGATCGGTGAGGCGTACGAGCTGGTCGAGGAGGCGCACAAGCGCGGCTTGCGGGTGATCGCCGACATGGTGATGAACCACACGTCCGACCAGCACCCGTGGTTCCAGGAGAGCCGGCAGGACCGCACGAACCCGAAGGCCGACTGGTACGTGTGGGGCGACGACGACCAGCGGTGGAGCGAGGCGCGCGTCATCTTCGTGGACACCGAGCCGTCGAACTGGAGCTGGGACCAGCAGCGCGGCCAGTACTTCTGGCACCGCTTCTTCCACCACCAGCCCGACCTCAACTACGACAACCCCGAGGTGGCCGACGCCATGCTCGACGTGGTGCGGTTCTGGCTCGACATCGGGCTCGACGGCTTCCGGCTCGACGCGGTGCCGTACCTCTTCGAGCGCGACGGCACGAACGGGGAGAACCTCCCGGAGACCCACGAGTACCTCCAGCGCGTCAGGAAGGTGGTCGACGCGGAGTACCCGGGCAAGGTGCTGCTCGCCGAGGCCAACCAGTGGCCCGAGGACGTCGTCGACTACTTCGGTCCCAGCGGGGACGAGTGCCACATGTGCTTCCACTTCCCGCTCATGCCCCGCATGTTCATGGCCGTGCGACGGGAGCAGCGGCACCCGATCACCGAGATCCTCGCCCAGACGCCCGAGATCCCGGACGGGTCCCAGTGGGGGATCTTCCTGCGCAACCACGACGAGCTGACCCTCGAGATGGTCACCGACGAGGAGCGCGACTACATGTACTCGGAGTACGCCACCGATCCGCGCATGCGGCGGAACATCGGCATCGCCCGGCGGCTCTTCCCGCTCCTCGACAACGACGAGGACGTGGTGGAGCTCTTCCACGCCATGCTCTTCTCGATGCCGGGCAGCCCGGTGCTGTACTACGGCGACGAGATCGGCATGGGGGACAACATCTTCCTCGGTGACCGGGACGGCGTCCGCACGCCGATGCAGTGGACGCCCGACCGGAACGCCGGCTTCAGCGGCGCCGACTTCGCGCAGCTCTACCTCCCACCGCTGATGGATCCGGTGTACGGGTTCCAGGCGATCAACGTGGAGGCGCAGCGGCGCGACCCGTCGTCGTTCCTGCACTGGCTCCGCCGACTCCTCCAGGTGCGTCGCGAGCACCCGGTGTTCGGCACGGGAAGCTTCGAGGTCCTCCACGCCGACAACCCGTCGGTGCTGGCCTACCTGCGCAGCGACGACGAGCACACCGTGCTGTGCGTGAACAACCTCAGCCGCTTCCCGCAGCCCTGCGAGCTGATGCTGGAGCGACATGCCGGCAAGGTCCCGGTGGAGCTCACCGGGCGTGTGCCCTTCCCGCCGATCGGCGAGCTGCCGTACTTCGTCACGCTCGCGCCGCACGGCTTCTACTGGTTCAGCCTGCGAGAAGGTGGGCAGGAGGATCTGCCGTGATCGACCCAGCCCTGCTCGACCAGGCGCTCGACACCCACCTCAGCAGCCACATCGAACGGCAGCGCTGGTCGGGGGCGCCCGACGGTGGCATCACCGAGGCCACGCCGGCGTGGACCGAGCTCGTCAGCGACGACCCGCTGCTGGCCTGGATGGTGGTCGACGCCACCCTCGCCACCGGCGCCCAGCAGCGGTACCAGCTGTTCATCGGCGGTCGCCCCGCCCACCCGTGGCCCGACTACCTCGAGGGGAAGGACCGCGAGCTCCTCGCCGTGGTGCCCGACGGCGAGGGTGACGAGGTGGTGTTCTACGACGCCCTCATCGACCCCGACCTCGCCATCGCCGTGCTGCACCTCGTCTCGCCGGACAGCGAGGTGGAGGTGCGCCGCCCGATCGTGCTCGAGCACTCGAACAGCTCCGTCGTCTTCGACGAGCGGACGATCCTGAAGGTGCTCCGCAAGGTCGAGGCCGGGCCGAACCCCGATGTCGAGATCCCGCGCGAGCTGGCTGAGCGCGGCTTCGAGCACGTGCTGCCGCCGATCGCCGAGCTGCGCCGTGAGGGGATGGACCTCGCCGTGCTGCGCGACTTCCTCGTCGGTGCCACCGAGGGGTGGCAGCTCGCCCGCGCGTCGGTGCGCGACGTCCTGGCGTCGCGGCTGGCCCCCGAGGAGAGCGGTGGGGACCTGGCCGCCGAGTCGGCCCGCCTGGGCTCGGTGATCGCCGAGCTGCACCTCGCCATGGGCGACGCGTTCGGCTGTGAGCGCGGTGAGCCGGCGGTCTGGGTGGACGGCATGCTCGAGGCCCTGGCGGAGGTCGCCGAGGCGGCGAAGGATCTGCCCTTCGATGCCGATGCCGTGCGCGCACGGCTGGAGGACGCGCGGAAGGTGGAGGACGCGGGCGCCGACATGTTCATCCACGGCGACCTGCACCTCGCGCAGGTGATCCAGGTCGACGCCGACTGGCTCGTGCTCGACTTCGAGGGCGAACCGGCCCGGCGCCGCGACGACCGCTTCACGCGCTCCTCACCCCTGCGCGACGTGGCCGGGATGCTGCGCTCCTACCACTACGCCGCCGCCACCGGCCTGGCCGAGTGGGACCTCGGCGACGCGGAGCTCCTCGCCCTGCTCGACGCGTGGGAGGAGCGCAACCGAGACGCCTTCCTCACCGCCTACTTCGCCGAGGACGGGATCGACGCCGTCCTCCCGGTCGACCCCGCGGGCCGCGACGCGCTGCTCACCGCCTTCGAGCTCGACAAGGCCGTGTACGAGCTCGGCTACGAGCTTGGTCACCGACCCGAGCTCGTCTCGATCCCGCTCGCCGGCATCGAACGGCTGGTGCGCGGTCCGGTGCCGACGTGACCGGTCCGGCGGAGGCCACCCTCTCCGTGCCGTCGAGCTTCGACCTGCACCTGTTCGGGCAGGGCAAGCACGAGCGGCTGTGGGACGTGCTCGGCGCCCACGTCGACGGGGGGCGCACCCGGTTCGCGGTGTGGGCTCCCCACGCGCGCCGCGTGTCCGTCGTCGGCGAGTTCAACGGCTGGGACCGCGGGGCATGCCCGCTGGAGGCGCTCGAGGCCGGCGTGTGGATCGGCGCCGTGGACGGGATCGGGTCCCGTACGCCGTACAAGTACGCCATCAGCGGTGCCGACGGTCGCACCATCGAGCGGGCCGACCCCATGGCCCAGTTCGCCGAGCACTCGGGCGGCATGGCCAGCATCGTGTTCGAGAGCCACCACACCTGGCAGGACGACGACTGGATGTCGCAGCGCGCCAGCCGCGACCTCCTGCGCGACCGGCTGAGCATCTACGAGGTGCACCTCGGGTCCTGGCGACGCCACCCCGACGGTCGCCCGCTGTCCTATCGGGAGCTCGCGCCCGCGCTGGCCGACCACGTCGCCGCGCTCGGGTTCACCCACGTGGAGCTCATGCCGATCGCCGAGCACCCCTACGAGCCGTCGTGGGGGTACCAGGTCACGGGCTTCTACGCGCCGACGTCTCGCTTCGGCGACCCCGACGACTTCCGGTGGTTCGTCGACCACCTCCACCAGCGAGGCCTGGGCGTGATCGTGGACTGGGTCCCGGCGCACTTCCCCCGCGACGACCACGCCCTCGCCCGGTACGACGGCACGCCGCTGTACGAGTACGCCGACCCGCAGCGGGGCCAGCACCCTGACTGGGGCACGCTCGTGTTCGACCACGGCAAGACGCAGGTGCGCGGGTTCCTCATCGCCAACGCCCTGTACTGGCTCGGCGAGATGCACGTGGACGGGCTGCGCGTCGATGCCGTGGCCTCGATGCTCTACCGCGACTACTCGCGCGGGCATGGGCAGTGGACGCCGAACGTCCACGGTGGCAACGAGGACCTGGAGGCGGTGTCGTTCCTGCAGGAGATGAACACCACCGTCCACCGCGTGCACCCCGGCGTGCTCACGATCGCCGAGGAGTCCACCGCATGGGACGGGGTCAGCCGGCCGGTGCACACCGGCGGCCTCGGCTTCACCCACAAGTGGAACATGGGCTGGATGCACGACACGCTCGACTACTGGGAGACGGACCCGTACTACCGGAGCTGGCACCACAACCAGCTCACCTTCGGGCTCACCTACGCCTGGGCCGAGCACTTCGTGCTCCCCCTGAGCCACGACGAGGTGGTGCACCTCAAGCGGTCGCTCCTCGGCAAGATGCCGGGCCAGGGCGACCACGAGCGGTTCGCCAACCTCCGAGCGCTCTACACCTGGATGTGGGCGCACCCGGGCAAGCAGCTCCTGTTCATGGGCGCCGAGCTGGCCGACCCGCGCGAGTGGAGCCACGACCGCGGCCTCGACTGGAGCCTGGCCGACCAGGAGCGCAACGCCGGCGTGCTGCGGCTCGTCGGCGACCTGAACGCCATCCACGCCCACCACCCGGTGATGCACCTCGGTGACGACGACCCCGCCGGGTTCTCGTGGCTCGCCGTGGACGACAGCGACCGGAGCACGCTCGCCTTCGAGCGGCTCGTGCCCGGCACCGACGACGTCCTCGTGTGCGTGGCGAACCTGCAGGGGGTGCACCAGCAGGACTTCCGCATCGGCCTGCGCCGGCCCGGTCGCTGGCGGGGCCTCATCACGAGCGACGACGCCCGCTACGGCGGGTCGGGCTCGTGGGTGCCGCACCTCGAGCCGGAGGCGGTGCCCTGGCACGGTCGTGCCCACAGCGCGACCCTCACCATCCCGCCGCTCACGGTGCTGTACCTCATCCCGGACACATGACGTCCTCCGCCCCCGGAGGCCGCGCGCCCGCGCTGTCGCCGCCGAACGGAACCGGCGCCCGACCCGATCCCGCGACCACCGCGCTGGTGCTGCACGGGCACTTCTACCAACCCCCCCGCGAGGACCCCTGGACGGGGATGGTGCCCGAGCAGCCAGGAGCGGCGCCGTACCACGACTGGAACGAGCGGATCACCGCCGAGTGCTACCGACCGAACGCCGAGCTCGGCACGTTCGAGAAGCTCTCGTTCAACGTGGGGCCCACGCTGCTCCTCTGGCTGCAGGCGCACCACCACGACGTCTACGAGCGCATCCTCGCCGCCGACCGCAGGAGCGGTCGCGCCATCGCCCAGGCCTACGGGCACGCGATCCTGCCGCTCTGCAACGAGCGGGACGTCCGGACGCACGTCCGCTGGGGGATCCTCGACTTCACGACGCGCTTCGGACGCGTGCCGGAGGGGATGTGGCTGCCGGAGACAGCCGTGAACGACTTCGTCCTGCGCGTCCTCGCCGAGGAGGGGATCCGATTCACCATCCTCGCGCCCGGACAGATCGACGCCGCCGAGCCGCCGCGATCCGGTCTCTACCGCTGGCGCGACCCCGAGGAGCCCAGGCGCACGGTGGACCTCGTGGTGTACGACGGCGCGCTGTCGCACCTCCTCGCCTTCGAGGTGCCGTCGAGCCGCCAGATCCTCGGCGCCGCCGTCGACGTCGGCGGCCTCGTGGTCGCCGCCACCGATGGCGAGACGTTCGGCCACCACCACGACGGCGCCGACGAGGTCGTCGCGCGCGCCCTCGCCATCGCCGAGCCGGCCTACGGGGTGGAGCTGCCGCGCCTGGTCGACCTCCTCGACGAGTCCCCGCCAAACGAGGAGGTGGGGGTGCGCACGAGCGCGTGGTCGTGCGCCCACGGGGTGGAACGGTGGATGGCCGACTGCGGCTGCCACACCGGTGGCCCCGACGGGTGGGACCAGGCGTGGCGAGGACCGCTGCGGCACGCCCTCGACGTGCTGCGCGACTGGGGCGTCGACGTGTTCGAGCGCCGTGGCAAGGAGCTGCTCCACGACGCGTGGGCGGCCCGCGACGAGTACCTGGGCCTGCTCATCGGCGCGGTGGGCTGGGAGGAGTTCGCCCGCCGGCACATCGCCGGTGACGGCCACCAGGCGGGGGTGCTGCTCGACGCCCAGCGGAACGCGCTGCTCATGTACACGAGCTGCGGCTGGTTCTTCAACGACCTGGCGGGGATCGAGACCATCCAGGTGCTGCGCTACGCCGCCCGCTCGATCGAGCTCCACCAGCAGATCGGCGAGCACCCGCCGGTCGACGACGTCCTCGAGATCCTCGCCGAGGCGCGCTCCAACGACCCCGAGAAGGGCAGCGGTCGAGACCTCTGGTTCAACGAGGTCCTCCCGAGGTAGCGCACCCTCGACCGTGCGTCGTGCGGCAGCGCCCGGCGTCGCCGGGTGACGCAAGCTCCCGTGGGGGTGCCAGGGGAACGCCCAGGAGGGCCCGGTAGCCTGCGCCGTCGTGAGCACGCAGATGCAGACCTGCTATCGCCACGGCGATCGCAAGGCGGGGGTCATCTGCCAGCGGTGCGACAGGCCGATCTGCCCGGCGTGCATGCACCAGGCATCGGTGGGCTTCCACTGCCCGGAGTGCGCGAGGTCGGGCGCCCAGAAGGTGGTGAAGGCCAACCAGCTGCGCACCCGACCCATCGTCACCCAGGTGCTCATCGCCCTGAACGTGGTGATCTTCCTCGCTGGCATCGGGTCCGGTCTCCAGACCCGGGACTCGGTCGTGCTCGACTACGGCCTGATCAGCCAGACGCCCTTCGGCGTCCCGTTCGGCGTGGGAGCGGGCGAGTGGTACCGGCTCGTGACGAGCGGGTTCCTGCACATCAACGTGATCCACATCGCGTTCAACATGCTCGCCCTCTACTACCTCGGGAACCTCCTCGAACCGGCCTTCGGTCGGGTGCGGTTCCTGGCCGTGTACTTCGTGTCGATGCTGGTCGGCTCGCTCGGGGTGGTGCTGGTGACCCCCGACCGGCTCACCGTCGGTGCATCCGGTGCCGTCTTCGGGCTCATGGGCTTCGCCTTCATGGCCCTGCGCTCCCGGGGGATCGATCCGTTCTCCACCGGGCTGGGCGGCACGATCATCCTCAACCTGATCATCACGTTCACGCTGTCGAGCTACATCAGCGTCGGCGGCCACATCGGCGGCCTCATCGGCGGCACGCTGTGCGGCTACCTCCTCACCGACCTCGGTCCCAAGCACCTGCGCGACGAGCGGGCGATCCTCGGGTCGGTGATCGGGCTGGGCGTCGTCGCCTTCACGCTCGCGATCGCGCTCGCCTAGAAGCGCGACGCGAGCCGGCGGAGGTTCCGCTTCCAGACCCAGCGCAGCGCCGGCGCGCTGACCAGCGCCCCGAACCGCCCACCGAGACGCGTCGGGTAGGTCAGCTCCTCCTTCCACTGGAAGCGCGTGCGCCCGCGCCTCGCCTTGCGGAGCGTGAACCGGCCCCGACCGGTGATCAGGCCGGTGTGGGTGACGCCCATCGCCCGTCCCGGCGTCCACTCGGTGATCTCCATCACGTCGGTGAGCGTGAGCGGCCCGACCTTCGTGTCGCACTCGAAGCGGGTGCCCACCCCGCTGGTCTGCGGCGACAGGAACCGGATCGCCCGCGCGTCCGCCATCCACTCGACGTGCGTGGAGATGTCGGCCAGGTCGGCCCACACCACGTCCGGCGGCGCGTCGAGCACGGTCGACACCTTGATGCGGGCCATCGCGGGCCACTCTTGCAGGCGTGGGCGCCGCCCAGGTTCCCGGACGGCCGCATACGATCGCGGGATGCGCAGGTCTCTCATCGCCATCGCCATCGTCGCCGCGTGGGTCGCGGGTCCCACCACCGCGGGCGCCATCAACACCTACAACTTCCACTCCTCCGATCGCAGCGAGGTCGGCGCCTACGTGGCCTTGTGGGACAGCGATGACGACGGCGTCGCCGATCGCTTCGACTGGGTGTGCAGCGGCACCATGGTGGACGCCGACACCTACCTCACCGCCGGTCACTGCACCACGGACTGGCCGGAGGGGACGCGCCACTTCGTGAGCCTGGAGGCGGACGTCCAGACGCTGCTCGACCACGCCACCGGCACCGCCGAGCAGAAGGCCGCCGCGTTCCTCGCCGACGGCTTCGTCGTCGAGGGCGACCCCATCACGGACGCGGGCTACAGCAAGGGCCTCAACGGGAGCGACATCGGCGTCCTCGACTTCAGCGACCGCTCCCGGACGCCGGCCGACGAGTGGTCGTTCACCCCCGCCACGCTCCCGACGTCCGGTCAGCTCGACAAGGCCAACAAGGTCCTCAAGGCCGCGTCCTGGACGGTCGTGGGCTACGGCACGAGCGAGGCCGCACGCGGCCCGGGCGGGCAGACGCACCCGAACGGAGGCGTCCGCCTCGAGGCCGCCGAGGGCTTCACCACCCTCAACAAGGACTGGGTGAAGCTCGACATGCACGAGAACCACGACTGGGGGGGCGCCTGCTACGGCGACTCCGGCGGTCCGAACTTCGTGGTGCTCGGCGGCCAGACCATCCTCGCGTCGACCACCATCACCGGTGACACGCCCTGCTACTCGACGAACGTCACCTACCGGATGGACACGCCCACGGCGCGGGCGTTCCTCGCCCGCTTCGTGGCGCTGCCGTAGGCCCGGGCCGTCAGGCGACGGCGGCCTCGATCACCAGGCCGGTGGCGCACAGCAGGTCCTCGCTGAGGTCCGGGCCCACGAGCTGCACGCTGGCGGGGAACCGTGGGTGCGCGGCGGGCACCGGCAGCGCCAGGCTGGGGTGGCCGGCGTGGTTCACCGGCAGGTTGGTGCGGCGCGTGTTCGGGACGGATCCGTCGATGGGCGTGGGGAACATCCCGATCGTGGGCCACGCCAGCACCGGCGCGCGGGCGAACGCGGAGGCCAGCTCGGCCCGCCACGCCGAGCGGTGGGCGCGGGCGCGCTCGTAGGCGTCGGTGGTGACGTCGCGCCCCTGCTCGATGCGCTCGACGATGTCGGCGCCGAGCGAGCGCTGGTCCTCCTCGTAGAGGTGGCGGTCCACCACCCAGTACTCGTGGAACATCACGGCCCACCCGGCGTCGTTGGCGGCGTCCCAGCCGGGCAGCTCCACCTCCACCACCTCGATCTCGCTGCGGGCCAGCGCGGTGTCCACAGCGGCGTCGATCACCGGGTCGACGTCGGGCAGGCGCACCCGGCCGATCACCGGCGTGGGCGCGGACGCGGCACGGAAGCCGGGTTCGAGCAGGGCCATGCCCTCGACGACGGCCGCCACGTCCCGTCCCATCGGTCCCACCGTGTCGAGCGAGGGCGCGAGCGGCCACACGCCGTCGAGCGAGACACGGCCCCATGTCGTCTTCAGGCCGGCCGTGCCGCAGCAGGCCGAGGGGTTGCGGATGGAGCCGGCGGTGTCGGTGCCCAGCGCCAGGTCGACCTCGCCGTCGGCCAGGGCGACCGCGCTCCCGCTCGAGCTGCCGCCGGGGATGCACGACGCGTCGAACGGGTTGGTGGGCGTGCCGTAGTGCCGGTTGACGCCGGTGCCGCCGCACGCCAGCTCATGGAGGTTCGCCTTGCCCACGATGGCGACCTCGGCGGCGCGCAGGCCGGCCAGGCACGCCGCGTCGCGCTCGGCCGGCTCGGCGTGGCGCGCCACCACCGGGCAGGCGGCCGTGGTGGGCGTGCCGGCCACGTCGATCACATCCTTGATCGCAACCCTCGGGCCGGCGCCCGGGGCGTCCATCCGGAGGATCCACGTGGCGCTCACGGACCGACCCTAGGAGAGGCGCGACCGGCCCGAGAACCCAGTGATCACGGGGATCCGCGGTCGCTGTCACACCCTCTGTGCACACTCTGGGCATGCCCACCACGATCCTCGTCGTCCTGCTGGCGGCCGCCGTCCTCGCCCTCGCCCACGTCATCGGCACCCGTGCCGCCCGGGCGGGGAGCCGGGTGGCCGACGAGCGCGCCACGGCCGCGCTCGAGCAGCAGGTCGCCCAGCTGGAGGCCCGCCTGGGCATGGAGCGCGAGCACACCGTGCGGTCGGCGGCCGACATGGCGGCCAGGCTCGCCGGGGAGAAGCTGGGCGACTCGATGGTGAGCGGCGCCAACCTGCTCAGCATGCGCAGCGACACGTTCGACCAGCGCGTCGAAGGGCTCATGAGCCAGGTCGAGCGGCTCGGCGACGTCGTCACGCGCCTCCAGCGCGACGGCGCCTCGCAGCACAGCGAGGTGCTCAGCGGGCTCCGCGCCGCCCAATCCTCCACGAAGGAGCTGGCGCAGACCACCGCGCACCTGCGTGAGGCGCTGGCCAGCCCCAAGGCCCGCGGGCAGTGGGGCGAGCGCATGGCCGACGACGTGCTCCGCCACGCCGGCATGGTCGAGGGCATCAGCTACTGCAAGCAGACCGGCATCGCCGGCGGGTCGATCCCGGACGTCACCTTCTTCATGCCCGGAGAGCGCGTCCTCCACATGGACGTCAAGTTCCCCGTCGACAACTACCTGCGGCACCTGGAGGCCACCACCGACGGCGAGCGCGAAGCGCACGCCAAGGCGTTCCTCCGGGACGTGCGCGGTCGGGTGAAGGAGCTGGCCGCCCGCACGGGCTACATCGACGCCAGCACCACGCTCGACCAGGTGCTGCTCTTCATCCCGAACGAGAGCGTGTGGGGGTTCATCCACGAGCGCGACCCGGAGCTGATCGACGTCGCCCTGGGGCAGAAGGTGGTGCTCTGCTCCCCGGTGAGCCTCTTCGCCGTGCTCGCCGTGATCCGGCAGGCGGTGGAGCAGACCGGCCTCGAGCGGACGAGCCACGAGATCCTCGAGTGCCTCGCCGGGTTCGGCAAGGAGTGGACGAAGTTCTCCGAGGCCCTCGACAAGGTCGTCACGCACCTCGATCGCACGCAGCGCAGCCTCGAGGACGTCACGGGCACCCGTCGGCGCCAGCTGGAGCGCCAGCTCGATCGGGTGGACGCCCTGCGCATCGCGCGCGGCCTTCCGCCCGGCGACCCGGCCGCACCGGACCGTGGCGACGGCGACGAGGAGGCCCGGCGCCGCGCCGCCGGCGACGTTCGCCTCTGGGACGTCCCCGAGGCCGGGTGACCCGTCGGTTCGCTGGCGCGCGTCTGATGGGCCGGCGCTCTGCGGTTGGCGGGTGCGAGGAGCGCCGGGCCCATCAGACCCGGTAGGCGACCGCGAAGGTCAGGGATCGAGTGGTGCGGCGGTGCCGCGGTCGCCCATCGTCCCCAGCCCCGCGGAGGTCAGCTCAGCGGGGCGACGCGCAAGCCACCCCCCGAGGAACGGGGAGACGAACACGGACACGGCCGTCCACAGGACGGCGACGTTGGCGAGCCTCATGTGCCCACCCCGCCGCGCTTGCCGTAGCCCACCGGGCGATCATCCCGATGGATGGCAAACGGACGGCAAACGACGTCAGGTGGAGGTCAGGTGGCCGACGCGGCGGCGAGGCGGGCCGACCCGTGGGTCTGGGCCCGCGCCTGCGCCAGGTCGAGCAGCTCAGCCGCCGCCTCCCGATCCCCGGGCGCGCCCCGTGCCCGCCGCACCAGGGCCTCGTCGCGGGCTGCCCACCCGGACCACAGGCCGCTGCCGGCACCGTCGTCCAGCCGCCGAGCGGTCTCGAGGTGGGCGATGGCGCGATCGTGGTCGCCGGCCAGGTGGGCGAGCCGACCCAGGTAGCGGTCGACACGGCCGAGCACGGCCACCACCGACGTGAGCGTCACCACCTGACCCTCCGACGGCGCCAGGGCGTCGTAGAGGGCGGGCACGTGCGGACCGGCCAGCTCCAGGTCGGTCACGACCTCCGCGGCGAGGGCCACGAGGGTGTGGTGGGCCCAGTCCCGCGGGAGCCGGGCGAGTCCGGCGAGGAACGGCTCCACCAGGTCCCGCGCGCCCTCCCGGTCGCCCTGGGCGAGCAGGGCGGCGGCCAGGATGGGGGCGTTGGCATCGGGAGCCGCCGTCGCGACGTGGCGGACGACCTGCGCCCAGCGCTCGCTGCCGCCGCCCTCCCGCTCGGCGAAGAGCGTCTGCACGAAGCGCACCGCGGGAGCCGACTCCACCGCTGCGCCGACCAGGCGGTCGAACAGCACGGCGCCGCTCGTGCGGATCTCCGCCACCGTCCCCGTGGCGAAGGCGAGGGCGGCGTCCACCGCGACGAGCTGCAGCTCGATGGCTCGCTGGTGCCCCTCGACGGCTCGGGCCAGGTACTCCGGCTGTGCGGCGCGACACGCGTGGAACCGGCCCCCGCGGAGGCGAGCCGCTTGCGCCGCGACGTGTCCGTACGACGCCAGGGACGGGTCGCCCAGTCGCAGCGCGTCGCCGGCGAGCTCCAGGGCGTCCTGCTCGCACCGGTGGGGATCGTCGCTGCGGGCCTCGGCCTGTCGGAGGCGCGTGTAGCGGATCGCCACCTCGAGCATCGGGCTGGACCCGCGCGTCCGTGCCGCCTCGGCTGCCTCCAGCGCCGAGGCCGACCGGACGGCGTCGACGTTCACCAGCAGGTAGCCCCGCCACGACTCGAGCAGCCCTCGCCGGGTCAGGTCGCCCGGATCGATGTGGGCCACCGCCTCTTCGATGTCGGCGGCCAGCTCGAGGGCGTGGTGGGGCGTCGGTGACGCGGCCAGCTGCGATCGGGCGACGGCGGCGTCGGCGACGAGGTCCCATCGGCCCTCGGCCCGGGCGGCGAGCGCGCCCGCTTCGATCTGCTTCACCCCGGCGAGGTCGCCCTCGGCCACGGCCACCATGCCGAGCCCGATCTCGATCCCGGCGCGCTGGTCCTCGGCCGCGAGCTGCAACGCCTGCTCGAGGAGACGCCGGCTGACCTCGAGCGCGCCCTGCCCGGCGGCGTGCCGGCCCGCCGCCTCGAGCGCCTGCGCGGCCCGGGCGTCGCTGACGAGCGGGCGGGCGGCCTCCAGGTGGTGGGCGATGGCGGCGAGGTGTCCGGGTTCGCGCGGCGTAAGGGCGTCGAGGGCATCGGCGCTGCGCTCGTGCAGGCGCCGCCGCTGGGTGGGGGTGAGGTCGGCGTAGATCACCCGGCGCACCACGCCGTGCGAGAAGCGCACCCGATCGAGGTGGTCGTCGGTGGCCAGCAGACCGGCGGTGCGGACCTCGGCGACCCGTCGCTCCACGTCGTCGCGCGACGTGTCCAGGATGGAGGGGAGCACTCCCAGCGGCACGTCGGTGCCCAGCACGGCGGCGGCATCGAGGAGCTGGCGAGCGGCCGGGGTGGCGGCCGCCACCCGAGCCCGGCACATGGCGTCGAGCCCGACCGGGACGGTGGTCGGCAGCCGTCCGGCGGCGGCGGCGGCGCTGGCGAGCTGGGTGGCGTAGAGCGCGTTGCCCCCGGACGCGACCTCGATCTGGGCGGCGAGCTCGTCGACGTCGGTCACCCCCACCACCTGGTCCCGGACCAGCGCCGCCACCTCGGGACCGGACAGCGGGCGCATCCGCAGCCGCTCGATCGGGATCGCGGATCCGAAGCGCACGAGCTGTTCCTCCATCGCCGGCCACGTCGCCGGGGCGGTGCTGGCCGCCGCCACCACGAGCAGGGGGAGGTGCGACGACTCGCGGGAGAGGTGGTCGAGCACGGCGGTGGAGAAGGGGTCGAGCCAGTGCACATCGTCGAGCACGAGCGCGGTCGGGCCCGACGAGGCGAGGGCGGCGAGGGTGCGGCTCAGGGCCGAGATGACGCGGTACCGCCGGAGGTCGAGGCCAGTGGGCTCGACCAGGGCGACGGAGCTGTTCGCCGCGCCGAGCCCGAGCAGGTCGAGCTCACGCACCGCGGCGCCCGCGGGATCCGTGACCCAGGGCTCGAGGGCGGCGAACAGGCACCGCAGTGGCACCGTCTGGGACGGTTCGCACGCCCCGCGCAGCACTCGGATCCCGCGCCCCTCGAAGCGGACGGTGAGCTCGTCGAGCAGCCGAGACTTCCCGATGCCGGGCTCGCCCAGCACCGCCACGGCGTGCAGCGCGCCCCGGCTGGCCCGTTCGAACGCGCCGTCGAGCCGGTCGAGCTCCACGGTGCGCCCGATGAAGGGCGTCAGCGCGCGCTCGGTGGCCACGGCGGCGGGCGGGCGGCGCTCGCCGGCGAGCACGTCGCGCTCCACCTCGCGCAGCTCGGGCCCGGGGTCGAGGCCGAGGTCCTCACCGAGCTGGTCGCGAGCGCGCTGGTAGGCGAGCAGCGCCTCACGACGTCGCCCTCCTGCGCTCAGGGCGCGGACGAGCTGCGCCGATCGTCGTTCGTCGTAGGGGTCCTCGTCGACGAGTCGCCGGAGCAGCTGCGCCGCCCCGTGGGGGTCGCCGCTCGCGAGCAGCAGCTCAGCCAAGCGGTCCTCGGCGGCGTGACGGCGCGGCAGGAGCCAGGTGGCGGCAGCGCGTGCGAAGGGGAAGGAGGTGAGATCGGCCAGCGGCTCGCCGTGCCAGAGGGCGAGGCCATCGCGCAGTCGCTCGGTGGCACGCGCGAGCAGCTGCGCGGCCGCCAGCTCCGAGGCCTGGTGCTCGGCGCGCTCGAACCGGTGCAGGTCGAGCACGCCGGGCGGCAGGTCGAGCCGGTAGCCGCCGCCGGTGTGGGTGACGTCGGCCTCGATGGCGGCGAGCGTCCTCCGCACGCGCGCGATCTGCGTCGAGAGCGACTTGCGGACGTGCTGCGGTGCGGCGTCGCCCCAGAGCCCGTCGATCAGCTCGTCGGTGGCGACGGTGCGGCCGGCGCTGAGCGCGAGCGAGGCGACGATGGCGCGCTGGTGGGGGCCGCCGAGGTGGAGCGGTCCGTCGCGGCCGACCGCCTCGACCGGCCCCAGGAGGCGGAGCTCCACCTCGCCGCCCACGTCCCCTCCGATCCCGCGCCGCGGCGCGTCCACGTCGACTGGCCACCTTTTCGCTCCGCGGCCCCCGTCCGCCTGCCTCGGGCGGGACGATCCGGTCACAAGCGCACGAGCCGCTCGGCGCGGGCGGTTGGAGCCCCGCCCCGTGCGGGTACGGTCGCCCGGCGTGCGCTGGATCGACGACCACTGCCACCTCCACCGCGACGTCGCCGTGGCCGACGAGCAGGTGGCGGCGGCGGCCGCGGCAGGCGTCGAGAAGCTCATCACCGTGGGATGCGACCCCGACCAGTCGGCGGACTACATCGACCTCGCCCGCCGCCACCCCGGTTCGGTGTTCGCGACGGTCGGCGTGCACCCGCACGACGCCAAGGACGGCCTCGGGGGCATCGAGGCCCTCCTCGGCGAGCCGGAGGTCGTCGCGGTGGGGGAGTGCGGTCTCGACTTCCACTACGACCACTCCCCTCGTGACGTGCAGGCCGAGGTCTTCGCCGCCCAGATCGCCCTCGCCCGCCACCACGACCTCACCCTGGTGATCCACACCCGGGAGGCCTGGCCCGAGACCTTCGACATCCTGCGGGCCGAGGGCGTGCCCGCCCGGACCGTGTTCCACTGCTTCACGGGTGGCCCCGACGAGGCCCGCCGCTGCCTCGACCTCGGGGCGATGCTGTCCTTCAGCGGGATCGTCAGCTTCCCCAGCGCCACCGACCTCCACGAGGCCGCACGGCTGTGCCCGCTCGAGCGACTGCTGGTCGAGACGGACAGCCCCTACCTCGCGCCCGTGCCCCACCGCGGTCAGCCCAACCAGCCGGCGTGGGTCGCCCACGTCGGCGACGCGGTCGCCGCCCTCAAGGGCGTGACGGCCGAAGATGTCGCACGCTCGACATGGGGCACGGCCCATGCCACCTACCGTTTGCCCGCCGGATAGGCCGCCAAACAGGCGTTCGTGAAAAGACACACGTGTTGTTTGCGTTCGTGTTACGGAGCCGCGTAACGTCCTCCGGATGTCCGGAGAGGGGCCGAGTCCCTACGCGCCGCGCCATCTGGCCCCCTCGGGGCGCCGGGCCCGGCACCCGAAGCGGCCCGGCGAGATCGGGGCGGCCGCCCACCTCAAGCCCCTGGCGGCCCTCGCCCTCGAGGCCGAGGAGGCCACCGAGGTCTCCCCGCTGGCCCGGGTGCGCCGAGGCCACGCGGCCATCGCCCTCTCGCTGACGGTGGCCGTCCTGCCCGTCCTCGTGCTCGACAACCTGCCGGCCACCGCCGAGACCAACGACCAGCGCGTCGCCTCGCACGCCGTCGCCGAGGAGACCTCCACCACGGCCTGGCAGATCGATGCGCCCACCACCGAGGCGCCCACCACCACGGTGGCGCCCACCACCTCCACGGCTCCGCCCACCACCGAGGCGCCCCCCACCACCGAGGCCCAGGTGCAGGCCCTGGCTGCCCCGGCCCCGCCGCCGTCCACCACCACGACCGCGCCGCCGCCCCCGCCCGCCTACGGCGACCCGGACGACCCAGCCACCTGGGACCGCCTGGCACAGTGCGAGAGCGGCGGGAACTGGGCCGCCAACTCGGGCAACGGCTACTACGGCGGCCTGCAGTTCTCCCTCGCCACCTGGCAGGACGTCGGTGGCAGCGGCTACCCGCACCAGGCCAGCAAGGCAGAGCAGATCAAGCGCGGCAAGATCCTGCAGGCCCAGCAGGGGTGGGCGGCCTGGCCGGGCTGCTCCCGCGAGCTCGGCTACCGCTGACCCGTCCCTGACCGGGCCGTCGGGGCGGGCCCGGGGCTGCCAGGCTCCCATCGTGACGCACTCGCCGTCGGCCATCCGAGCGCTGCTCGCCGACCACGGCCTCACACCGTCGCGGGCGCTGGGCCAGAACTTCGTGGCGGACGCCAACACCGTGCGCCGGATCGCCCGGCTGGCGGGCGTCGGTGCCGGCGACCAGGTGGTCGAGGTCGGGGCCGGGCTGGGGTCCCTGACCCTCGCCCTGCTCGAGACGGGTGCCCACGTCACGGCCATCGAGGCGGACACCCACCTCGTGCCGGTCCTGCGCGAGGTCGTCGAACCGGGCGGCGCCACCGTCGTCGAGGCCGATGCGATGCACCTCGACTGGGACGAGCTGCTCGCCCCGCACCCGTCCTGGCTGCTCGTCGCCAACCTGCCCTACAACATCGCGACGCCGCTCGTCCTCGACCTCCTGGCCGGCGCGCCTGCCATCGAGCGCATGCTCGTGATGGTGCAGCTCGAGGCGGGCGAGCGGCTCGCCGCGTCGCCCGGCTCGAAGGCGTACGGCATCCCGTCGGTCCGGCGGGCCTGGTGGGCGGACGCGACCGTGGTGGGGAAGGTCCCCCCGACGGTGTTCGTGCCCGCGCCCCGTGTCGAGTCCGCGCTGGTCGACATCCGCCGCCGCCCGCCTGCTGGCGACGCCGTCCAGCGCGACGCCGTGTACGCGCTCGTGGAGGCCGGGTTCGGCCAGCGCCGCAAGATGCTCCGACGCTCGCTCGCGGGGGTCGCCACCATCGACGACCTCGAGGCCGTCCGGATCCGCCCCGAGGCCCGCGCCGAGGAGCTCGTGCTCGCCGATTGGGTCCGACTGGCCACCCAGATCAAGGGTGGTTGACGACGATCAAGCGCCCTTGGCGGTCACCGGGGCGACACGGACCGGCGGTCTCGGGTCGTCGGTCGAGCCGTGGTCGGACTCCTCGTCGGCCTGGTCGTGGCCAGAGCCGGCGTCCACGGGCGCGGACGCACCGCCTGAGCCTCCGTCGGTGCCGGCCTCGGCCGCGTCGTCGGCGTCCGACGGGGAATGGTCGCCGCGCTCGTCCTCGGGTGCTCGCTGGTCCTCCCCGCTGGCTGGGTCGGGCTGCCCCGGCGACGAGTCCGGCGACGCCGCCTCGTCGTCTCCTGGCGATCCGGGCCCCGGGGCGATGGCGCCCGCCGGCACGGTGAGGGGTGCCCGCTCCGCCTTCGGCTCGGTGCCCTCGTCCTCCGCCTCCGTGCTCGCCGGGTGGACCGTGCTGGCGGCGGCGCCACGCTCCTCGAGCGAGTGCTCGGTGCTCGAGTGGGGCACCTCGACCCCGACGAGGTCGCCCACGTCGGCGACCGCTTCCTGCACGGGGGCCGGGAGGGCGTCGGCGGCCCCCGCCAGCGCGAGCACCGTGACCGCCGAGGCGACCGCGGTGACCGCCAAGGAGCGAGGCGTCGACGGAGCGGGAGGTGCGGCACGGCGGGCCATCGCGCTCCGCAGCGGGTAGCCCACGGTCGGCACGGGCTCCTCGGCCACCTGGCGGCGCAACGTCGTCAGCGCCTCGGCCACGGGGGCGAGGTCGCCGCGACCGACCGGCGTGTGCCCGGAGACGAGCGCGTCTACCTCCTCCTCGCTGAGCGTCGAGATCGCGGTCATCCAAAGAAGGTCATCGGCCGCACCCGGTGACGGGATACGGCGACGGAGCGACCGCGGAAGCCTCACGCGCCGGCCTCCTGCATCCGCAACGACCTCCGGAGGTTGGCGAGGGCCCGGTGCTGCAGCGCCTTCACCGCCCCGAGCGACCTGCCGAGGATCTCAGCGACCCGCTCGAGCGGGAGGTCGGCGGCGATGCGGAGCAGCAGCACGGCCCGCTGGTCGTCGGAGAGGCCGTCGAGGAGCGAGCGCACCCAGGCATCGGCGAGCTGGTCGAGGGCGTCGCGCTCCACATCGCCGACCGGCACCTCCAGCGTGTCGTCCAGCGGGACCTCACGGGGGCGGCGGAGCGCTCGCCGGGTCTCGTCGACCATCCGGTGGTGGGCGATCGTGAACACCCAGGAGCGGAAGGACGGCCAATCGCCCGCGAACCGCGCCAGCCCCTGGTGGACCTGGAGGAACACCTCGTTGGCGACGCCTTCGACGTCGGCGACGCCGTTCATGCGCAGGTAGCCGGCCACGCGAGGCGACAGCTCGTCGTAGATCTCCTCGAACGCACGGACGGCGGCGGCGCCGTCGTCGGACCGCGCCGCCGCGAGCGTCGTCGACCAGTCCGCGCGTCCCGTTCCGTCGTGCTGCGTCGTCACCGTGCTCCATCGCGACCGCCGTCGCCCAGCGGGAGCCTATGGCGCCGGCCACGGTGGCGGGTCCAGGTCCTCCTAGGGTCCTGCCGTGGCTGACGTGCTGCGCGCTCCCGCCAAGCTCACGAGGTCGCTGCGCGTCACCGGGGTGCGCGACGACGGCTACCACCTGATCGAGGCGGAGATGGTGAGCCTCGACCTCGCTGACACCCTCACCTTCGATCCCGGCGGCGAGGGGATCGTGGTGCGGGGGGCAGGCGCGGGCGTCCCGACCGACGACGACAACCTCGTGACCCGGGCGCTGCGAGCGGTCGGTCGCTCCGCCCACGTGACCATCGACAAGCGCATCCCAGCGGGCGCCGGGCTCGGCGGCGGGTCAGCCGACGCCGCCGCCGTGCTGCGCTGGGCGGGCGTGGACGACCTCGACGTGGCGCTCGGCCTCGGTGCCGACGTGCCCTTCTGCCTCACCGGTGGACGAGCCCGCGTCACCGGGATCGGCGAGGTGCTCGAGCCGTTGGCGTTCGAGGAGCGCACCTTCACCCTGCTCACGCCGCGCGTGCACTGCTCGACCCCCGCCGTGTACCGCATGTGGGACGAGCTCGGTGGGCCGGCCGCGGACGGTCCCAACGATCTCGAGCCGGCGGCGCTGCGCGTCGTGCCAGAGCTCGCCGACTGGCGCGACCGCCTGGGCGACCTGACCGGTCAGACCCCCGTCCTCGCCGGCAGCGGCAGCACCTGGTTCGTGGAGGGCGCGTACGACGGCCGCGACCTGGTCGTGGTGCACACCGTGCCGGCTGGATGACGGCGAGCGGCTACGGCACCAGGAGCTCGGCGGCGGGGGAGAGACCAGCGGCCGAGCGGGCGGGGAGCGCAAGGGCCAGCCACCCGAGGGCGAGCGTGGCCAGCACCTCGCCGATCAGCCAGGTCACGGGCACGGTGACCGTCGGCACGACGCCGAGCCGCTCGGCGAAGAACGTCCAGGCGTAGCGGCCCCCGACGATGCCGAGCGGCACACCGACGAGGAGCCCGATGCCGAGGAGCGCGAACCCCTGCCATCGCACGGAGCGGCGCACGTCCCGGTCGCCGAAGCCGATCGCTCGCAGCACGGCGAGCTCCGCTCGCCGGTCGCGCACCGACAACGTCACCGCGAGCCACAGCCCGAGGGTGAGGCTGGCGAGCAGCGCCGCTCCGAGCGCGAGTGGCGCTCGCTGCAGCTCGGTGACGTCAACGATCACCGGTGATCGAACGGGCTCGAGGTGGGTGACGGGCGGTTCGTCGAGCGCGCTCCACGTCGGTAGCTCCGCGTCGAGGCGGGCGAGGACCTCGGATCGGTCGGCACCGTCCCGGAGGTAGATCCCGGTGATGGAGGGCGCGCTGGCCTCGCCCGCCTCCGACGGTTCGGCGTCGACGAGGATGAACGCCCCGGTCCCCAGGCCTGTTCGGTCGGCGCCGAACGCGCCCACCGATGGGAGCACGCCCGTGCCGACGAAGGTCACGTGGAGCTCGCCGAACTCCTGCGAGTCGACGGTGACGGCGTCACCGACGCCGAGCCCGAGGTCCTCCGCTGACTGCTCGCCCAGCAGCGCCTCGCCGGGCTTCGAGGGCATCCGACCGCGGGACACCGGGAGGTGGGTGTCGGCGGTGTCAGCCCAGCCGAACACCGTCGAGACGGGGCGCTCGTGGATCAGCAGCGAGGGGTCGACGCTGTAGAACGCGTAGCCGGCGATGTCGTCGCGGACGTCTTCTCGCGACAGCTGCTCCTCGACCGCGGCCGGGTCGGTGTCGCCATAGCCCGCACCGGTGATGACGGCGATGTCCCACGGCCAGCCGTAGGCGTCGGGGTCGTCGACGAGATCGGCCAGGCTCGCGCCGAACACCAGCGCGGTGGCCACGGCGCTCGTGGCGACGACGCAGCCGGCCATCGCGGCGATGCCCGCTCCTGCCCGCCGCGGGTCGAGGGCGGCGCCCACGCCGCTGCTCACCGTCGGGCGACCGCGACCGATGAGCTGGCGGAGGCGTCCGATCCGCCTCGGGTACGGCTCGTCGCGCGCGGCGCGCCAGGCCGAGCGGCCGACCACCATCGCCACCACGAGCGCCACCGTGGCCAGCAGGCCGGCAGCGATCGGCGCCGCCACCGCGAGCGGCAGGCTGGGCGAGGCGTCGGGTGCGAGCCGCCGCACGCTCCCGATCGGCCCCACCGGCGAGGACGCGAAGGCGATCGCCGCGGCGCCGAGCACCCCGATGACCACCGACCCGAGCACGGGCGCTGCCAACCACCACGCGATCTGCGCGCGCGTGGCGCCGAGGGCACGCAGGCTGCGCTGGGCAGCGATGTCCCGGCGGGTCTGGCGGGCCACCATCAGACCGGCCACCGTGACCGTCGCGATCGCGGCGACGATCGCGAAGGCCCGGAGGGTGGTCACCGTCGGCCGGACGGTCTCGCGCACGGCCGCGTCCTGGTCGGCTCGGTCCTGCGAGATGTAGTAGTAGCCGATGCCCTGATCGGTCAGGGCGGTGGGCAGCGTGCCGTTCAACCGCTCGACGGCGTCGTCGAACTGGTTCCGGATCGACCGCACCCCGTCGGCCCCGCTCGGGACCGACAGCGCGTAGTAGTCGTACTGCGCCGAGCAGTCCTGGGGGAACTTGGCGGTGAACAGCTCCTGGTACGTGCGCGCGTCGGCCACGTCGGTCAGGCAGTGGTACCGGTTGGCGACGTCCGCGCTCACCACCACCTGCTGTCGCGGGAAGAGCTCCTCGGGGAGGACCTCGTCGGGGAGGGCGCCGAACCCCGAGATCGTCAGCGCCTCGACCCCGATCGGGTCGACCGGTTGATCCAGATCGAGGTCGGCGTCGAAGAGACCGGCCCAGAAGAACCCCACGTCGATGGTGTCCCCCACCTCGAGGTGTCGGTCGAGGGCGCGCTCGAGCTCCGGGCGGTAGTCGGTGCTGATGAACACCTCGTGGTCGCCCGACGGCTCCCGGCCCTCGCTCACCGCCGGTCGGTCGACGTCGACGTAGCGACCATCGAGCTCGCCCCGCACCTGGAGCCACTGGTCGGCGGTCGACGCGCCCGCCTCCTTCACCGTCGTCGGCCCCGTGAACACCAGCGACCCGAGGAGCAACGAGTCCACGTGCACGTCCTCCACGCCGTCGAAGCTGCGGATCGCCGCGTCCATCGCCGGGCTCGTCAGGCTCGGGTTGACGACGACCTCCGAGACGTTCGCCTCCTCGACGTACTCGCCGTAGGCATGCGCCGTGCGATGGGCGGCGACGGCCGCTCCGATCGACGCACCGCCGCCCAGGGCCACGACCACGGCGAGGCCCACGAGGAACCCCCATCCCCCGCGAAGGGCGCGCCCGGCGAGTCGCCCCGCCCCTCGAGCCATGGCCACAGTGAAGGGGGACCGGGCCCATCGGGCAAGGGGGCCACCCCGTCCGCCTGGGTGGTGCTGGCCCCCGAGGGCCCTGACGCGCGCCGACCGCCTGCTGGAGGCGGTCGGTGGACGATGTCGGTTGGCCGAGGAGCCTGCCGGCTACTTGCCGGCGGCTCGACGCTGCCAGCGCGTGCGCTTCAGCATCTTCTTGTGCTTCTTCTTGCGCATGCGCTTGCGGCGCTTCTTGATCAGAGAACCCATGAGGGGAGCCACGCTACCGGCGCCCTCTCCGCCAACGCCAACGGCGACCGGCGCCGAACGCGCACGCCGTAACCTGAGCGCTGCCCGATCGGGGGTAGTTCAACTGGCAGAACGCCGGCCTTTGGAGCCGGTTGTTGGAGGTTCGAGTCCTCCCCCCCGAGCCATGGCCGCTGCTGGCAGCAAGCCCCCGTCCAACGTCGGCTGCGTGATCGCCATCATCGCGCTGCCCGTGGTGATCCTGGTCGGCGTGATCATCGGCACGGTGCTCCGCAGCGACGACGGTGGCGACGTCGACGAGGACCACGTCGCGCTCCAGGACGGTGACCTCGGCGGCACCGCATGGCGGGTCGACGCCGTGCGCGACGTCGAGGGCGAGACCTGCGTGTTCCTCTACGAGGGCGAGGCGGAGGATCCGCTCAACGGCACGTGCGACCTCGAGCCCCAGGACGTCACCTACGACGACCACACGGTGGTGTTCGGTCGAGTCCAGCCCGGCACCGCCCCGGCGACGGTCGAGCTCTCGAACGGCGAGGTCATCGAGGTGGACACGCAGACCGTCGACGGCATGGACGGCGGCTTCTACGTCACCGTGGTGGACGACGACGTCGACGCCGTCCGCCTGGCGGGCTGACCGGTCACCCCGCCACGCGACCGCGCGTTGCGACCGTCGGTGGAAGCGGTAGACCTTCCTCTGTGAGCGCACGCAACCTCTCCGCGGTGGTGCTGGCGGCGGGCGAGGGGTCGCGGATGCGGTCGGCCCGTCCGAAGCCGCTGCACGTGCTCTGCGGCAGGGCGATGGTGCTCTACGTGCTCGACGCGCTGCCGGCCGAGGAGATCGACCGAGCCGTCGTCGTGGTGGGCCACGGCGCAGAGCGGGTCACCAAGACGCTCACGGAGGACGGCGCGGGGCTGCACCTCGAGTTCGTCGAGCAGCACGTGCAGCGCGGGACGGGCGACGCGCTGGCCGTCGGTCTCACCGGTCTGCCGGACGACGACAGCGTGGACGACTTCCTCGACGTCCTCGTGCTGCCCGGCGACACGCCGTTGCTGCGACCGGGCACCGTCGCGGAGCTCGTGGCCGAGCACCGGAGCGCCGACGCCGCGTGCACGATCCTCACCGCCAGGCTCGACGACCCCACGGGGTACGGCCGCATCGTGCGGGTGGGGAACGACGAGCGCATCGCGCGGATCGTCGAGCACCGCGACGCCGCGCCCGACGAGCTCGAGATCGACGAGATCAACACCGGGATCTTCTGCTTCCGTCGGAGCCTCCTCGCCCCAGCGCTGCGCATGGTCCAGCCCGACAACGCCCAAGGCGAGTACTACCTCACCGACGTGGTGGAGGTGCTGGCCGACGCCGGCCACCGGGTGGTCAGCGTCGTCGCCGCCGACCCGGACGAGACCCACGGCATCAACGACCGGGCCCAGCTCGCCCACGCCGAGGCGGAGCTGCGGTCCCGCACCAACGCCACCTGGCTGGGGCGGGGCGTCACCATGGTCGACCCCGCCACCACCTACATCGACACCACCGTCACGCTCGCCGCCGACGTCAGCCTCTTCCCCGGCACCATCCTCCAGGGCCGCACCTCGATCGGCGAGGGCGTGGAGATCGGTCCCGGCTGCCGGCTGGTGGACTGCACGGTCGGTGAGCACACCGCGCTCGAGCAGACCGTCGCTCGGCTCGCCGACATCGGCGCCGAGTGCGTGGTCGGGCCGTTCGCCGTGCTCGAGCCTGGCGCCCACGTGCCGCCCGGCACCCGCACCGGCCCGTTCTTCCACGGCGCCGGCGAGCCCACCGACCCCTGACGTCCGGTTCGATCCGGTCGGGTCGGCGCGCGGGGGCGTCCTACACTGGGGGTGCGGGACGGCGCGCGACGGCTGATCACCGCACACCATCCGCCCACCTCCGGTCACGAGGGGACCCCATGGAGCTGGTCACCAAGAAGCGGCTGCACCTCCTGTCGGGCCGGACGAACCTGGCGCTGGCCGAGGAGATCGCCGCGGTGCTCGACGTGGAGCTGGGCCACCCGAACCTCGTCGACTTCGCCAACGGCGAGATCTACAGCCGGCTGGGCGAGAACGTCCGTGGTGCCGACGTCTTCGTGATCCAGACCCACGGCGCCATCGACGGCATGTCGGTGAACGACGCGATCATGGAGCAGCTGATCATGATCGACGCCGCCCGGCGGGCCTCGGCGAAGCGGATCACCGCCGTCATCCCGAACTACGGCTACGCGCGCCAGGACCGCAAGGCCGAGAACCGGGAGCCGATCACCGCCAAGCTCGTGGCGAACATGTTCGCGGCCGTGGGCACCAACCGGCTCATGTCGGTGGACCTCCACTCGGGGCAGATCCAAGGGTTCTTCGACGGCCCGGTGGACCACCTCACCGCCATGCCGGTGATCGTCGACTACATCAGGGACAACCTCCCCGAGGACCTGGTGGTCGTGAGCCCTGACGCGGGCCGCGTGAAGGTGGCCGAGCGCTACACCAACGTCCTCCACGCCGACCTGGCCATCGTGCACAAGCGGCGCGTGAAGGGCCTCAAGAACTCGGTGGAGGCCGTGGAGATCGTCGGTGAGGTCGAGGGCCGTGCCTGCGTGATCATCGACGACATGATCGACACCGGCGGCACGCTCTGCGCCGCTGCCGACCAGCTCAAGGCGCGGGGCGCTGGCGACATCTTCGCCCTGGCGACGCACGGCCTGCTCAGCGGCCCTGCGATCGACCGGTTCAAGAACTCCGTGATCTCGAAGGTGGTCGTCACCAACACCCTCCCGCTCCCCTCGGAGAAGCAGATCGACAAGATCGAGCAGCTCTCCGTCGCCAAGATCCTCGCCGAGGCGATCGACGCCGTCTTCGAGGACAACTCGGTGGGCGAGATCTTCGGCGGCGCCAACCAGAACTGAGCGGCCCGGTGGAGCCCGAGCGCGAGATGCCGACGGAGATCCTCCAGCGCCGCCGTGCCCTGTACGCGCTCGACCCGGCTGACTTCACCGCCGCGCGCGACGCGCTGGTCCGCGAGCTGAAGGCGGACGGCGCCAAAGACGCGGCGGCCGAGATCGGCAAGCTCCGGCGGCCGAGCGTCGGCGCCCATGCCCTCAACCAGGTGGCTCGTGAGCACCCGGAGCTCATCGACGACGCGCTGGACGCGGGGGTCGCGCTTCGAGAGGCGTCGAGGGCAGCTGCCGAGGGGGACGCCGGCGCCCTGCGGGACGCCACCGCAGCCGAACGAGCGGCAGGACAAGCCGTGGCCAAGGCGGCCCGGCGCCACCTCGGCTCGCGCGGTGATGCGCTGGTCCCCGCGATCCTCGCCACCTTGCGCGCGGCCGCCCTCGACCAGGAGGTGGCCGACGACGTCCGCAACGGCACGCTCACCCGAGAGCACGAGCAGGCAGGGTTCGGCTTCGGGCTCGACAGCGGCGACGGCGCGGTCGCGCCTCGCCGGGCCACCCGCCGCGCGGCGCCGAAGCCTGCGAGCAAGCCGAAGCTGCGGGCCGTCACCGCTCCGGACGGACCCGATCCCGACGAGGTCGCTCGCGACAAGGCAGCGCGCGCTGCAGCCCGCGCCGCCGAGCGCCAGCGGAAGAAGGATCTGGCCGCCGCCGAGCGCAACGCCACCCGCCTGGAGCGCGAGGCGGCGCGACTCGCCAAGGAGGCCGACGACGCCGAGGCCGAAGCCCACGCCGCCCGGCAGGCCGCCGACGCCACCGCCGAGCGGGCTGCCGAGGCGCGGCGGGCCGCCCAGGCCCTCGCCTGATCGCCTGGCCTTGGTGAGCGCGGCCAGCCGTCGGTAGCCTCGTCTGTCCACCCAGAACGAACGCGCTCCGGCGCGATCTCAGACGTAGGAGCTCTCCGATGGCCGAGATCACCCTCAAGGCAAGCCCGCGCCCGCCGCAGGGCACCCGTCCCGCCCGCCGCCTCCGCAACGAGGGCAAGGTCCCGGGCGTCGTATACGGCCTGGGGAGCGACCCCGTCACCCTCACCGTCGAGTGGCGCGAGCTGCGAGCCGCCCTGGTCACGGAGCAGGGGCTCAACGCCGTGATCCACCTCGAGGTCGACGGCGAGACCACACCGACCCTCGTGAAGGAGATCCAGCGCCACCCCGTCCGACGGAACGTGCTCCACATCGACTTCATCCGCGTCGACCTGAACAAGCCGGTCGACGTGGAGGTGCCGATCCACCTCGAGGGCGAGGCCGAGGCCGTCGCCCGCGAGGGAGGCGTGATCGACCAGACGCTCACCAGCCTGGCCATCCACGCCAAGCCCGACGACATCCCCGCGCAGCTCACCGTCGACATCAGCGATCTCGAGATCGGCAGCTCGAAGCACGTGAGCGACATCGCCCTCCCGGCTGGTGTCACCACCAGCGTCGACCCCGAGGAGACCGTCGTCACCGCCAGCTTCCAGGTGGTCGAGATCCCCGAGCCCGTCGAAGGCGAGGAGGCCGCCGAGGGTGAGGAGGCCGCCGAGGGCGAAGGCGCCGAGGGCGAGGCGGGCGAGGGTGCCGAGGGCGAGGGCGGTGGCGACGCCGAGGCCAGCGGCGGCGACGCCGACTCCGGCGGCGACGAAGGGTGACGCCCCGGCGTCGGTGACGGCCCAGGTCCGGCGTGCGGACCTGCCGCGGCACAGACGTAGGAGAGACCCATGTTCGGTCGCAAGCGCGGAGAGCAGAAGGAGCGGCGAGGTACGCCGGCCGACCTGCTCGTGGTCGGGTTGGCCAACCCGGGCGCCGAGTACGCCGGCACGCGCCACAACGTCGGTGGGGAGGTGGTGCAGCTCCTGGCCGAGCGCCATGGCGCCAAGCTCCGCAAGGGCAAGGAGCGCGCCATGGTCGACGAGGTCACCGTCGACGGACGACGGCTCGCGCTGGCGATCCCGCTCACCTACATGAACCTGTCCGGTGAGGCGGTGGCGCCGCTCGTGCGGCGCCACGGCATCGACGATCCGCAGCGCCTCGTGATCGTCCACGACGAGCTCGACCTGCCGGTCGGCCGCATGAAGCTGAAGCTGGGGGGCGGGCTCGCCGGGAACAACGGCCTGAGGTCCATCCAGCAGCACCTGCACACCGGCGAGTTCGCCCGCGTCCGCATCGGCATCGGCAAGCCGAACCACAAGGCGCAGGGCGCCGATCACGTGCTGAAGCGCCCCGGCAAGGGCGACCGGGGGGAGCTCGACGTCGTCGTGCAGGAGGCGGCCGATGCCGTAGAGGCGATCCTCGCCGAAGGCGTCGCGGCCGCCATGAACCGCTACAACACGAGGCCGGACGCCACCACCTAGCGTTTGCGAGCGTGCTGGTGGGTCGGGACGCGCAGCTGACGGTCGGGAACGCGGCCGTCACAGACGCGCTGGCCGGGCACGGCGGGCTCGTGCTGCTCACCGGCGAGGCCGGGATCGGGAAGTCCGCGCTCGCGCACGCCATCGCCGAGCGAGCGCGGGCCGACGGCGCCCTCGTGCGGGTCGGCGCCTGCTGGGACACCGATGGCCTGCCCGCGTTCACGCCGTGGCTCGACGCCCTCCGGCGGCCGGCGGGCGGGCCGTGCGCGGCGGTCGCTGTCCACCTGGCCGCCGGGGACGACCTCGTGACCGACGCGGCCAGCGCCAGCCGCGCTCGAGCCCGCCTGTTCGCGGAGGTGGCCGACGCGCTCTACGAGGTGAGCGCCGACCAGCCCCAGGTGATCCTCCTCGAGGACCTGCACTGGGCCGACACGCCCAGCCTGGCGCTCCTCGGCGCGCTCGCACCCCACCTCCGCTCGATGCCCGTGCTGGTGGTCGGCACCTATCGCGACGACGAGCTGCGGCGGCCGAGCCCGCTGTCGTCCCTCGCCGGCGCCGCCGAGCGGGTGGCGTTGGAGGGCCTCGACGCCGGGGCGGTGGCGGAGATCGTCGCGAGCGTCACCGGCGCCCGACCAGCGGGTGGGACCGCGGCCGCCCTCCAGGCGCGGACGGGCGGCAACCCGCTGTTCGTGACGCAGATGGCCCGACTGCTCGACGCGGGGTCGGCCTCGCTGCCCTCGGGGGTGCAGGAGGTGCTCGAGCGCCGCCTGGCGAGGGTCTCCAGCGACGCAGCCCACGTGCTCGGGGCGGCCGCGGTGCTCGGCCACGAGTTCGATCAGAGCGTGCTCGCCGCCCTCGTCGGCGACGACGTCGCCCCGGCGCTGGACGAGGCCCGCGCGGCCCGGCTGGTGGAGCCGTGCGCGGGCGAGCCGATGCGGTGGCGGTTCGTCCACGCCCTCGTGCAGACGACCCGGTACGACACCCTCGCCACCACCGAGCGGGAGGCGTGGCACCGGTCTGCCGTCGACGCCCTGGGCGGGCGGGCGAGCACGTCGGCGGCCGAGCTCGCTCACCATGCGGTCCGGGCGCGCTTCGACCCAGACGACGCCACACCGGCCCAGCTGCACGCGGCGGCGGGGGCAGAGGCGCTCACCCGACTCGCGTGGGAGGACGCGATCGCCGCCTTCGGCCGGGCCCTGGAGGCGGCGCCGGCAGGGACGGCGGGCGATGTGGTCCGCGCCGAGGCCTGGCTGGGCATCGGTGCCGCGCGCCTGCGCCTGGATCGATCGGACGTGCGACAGGCCTTCGACGAAGCCGTCGCCCTCGCGGAGGCCCTGGACCGTCCCGATCTGCTCGCTCGTGCTGCCCTCGGGTTCGGGATCGGCCTCGGGGCCTTCGAGGTGCGGCTCCTCGACCAACGGCAGATCGAGGTGCTGGAAGCGGCCGCCGCCGCGCTTCCGGAGGACCACCCGCTCCTGCCGCTCGTCCTGGCGCGCCTGTCGGTGGCGTTGGCGTTCGTGGAGTCCGCCGAGCGCCGTGAGGAGCTGGCGTCACGCGCGGTCGAGCTGGCGCGCGCTCGGCGCGACGCCGTGGTCGTGGGACACGCGCTCGCGGCTCGCTGCGACGTGCGGTCGGGGCCCGCCCACGTGGACGAGCGCGCCGCGGCGGCGCGGGAGATCATCGGGCTCGCCCAGCGGTCCAGCGACCTCCCGCTCGAGCTGCTGGGCCGTCGGCTGCTCGTCGTCGCGCTGCTGGAGAAGCTCGACTTCGCGGGCGTGGACGCCGAGATCACGGCCTACGCGTCAGCCGCGCACGCGCTCGGCGATGCCGTGTACAGCTGGTACGTGCCCTTGTGGCGCGGCATGCGCGCCTGGCAGCGAGGCGAGGTCGACGCTGCTCACCGCCTCCTGCGAGAGGCGATCGACGTCGGGATGGGAGGCGGCAGCCAGAACGCCGTCGTCCTGGGATCGGTGGCGCAGCTCATGGTGGCCATCGACGCTCGCGACCGCGCCGGTGCCGAGGCGGCGATGACGGTGATGATCGAGGCCGTACCCAACCTCCTGCTCCCGTACGTGTGGCTCACGCAGGCACTGGTGGCGAGTCGCCTCGGTGCCCTCGAGGAAGCCCGCGCCTCCGTCGCGCACGTGTCGCCGGCCGACGTCGAGGGCCTTCCACGTGACAGCGAGTGGATGGGTGCCCTGACCCTGGTGAGCACCGCCGCCGGGCTGCTCGGCGATCCCGAGCGCGCCGCGTTCGTCCGGCCGCTCCTCCTGGAGCACGTCGGCGTCGGCGCCGTGGAGGGCATCGGCGCGTACCTGCACGGATCGCCGCATCGCTACCTCGGGCTCGTGTCAGCCGTGCTCGGCGACCTCGACGCGGTGCGAGCGCACGTCGCGGGGGCCGAGCACGCGACCGCGGGTGGGGGCGCGCTGCTCGAACGGCTCACCGACCTGGACGCGGCGCGCGCGCTCAGCCGCGTGGGCGAGGCGGAGGCCGCCACGCGGCACGCCGCCCGAGCCAGGACCTGCTTCGAGCGGCTCGGCCTCGTCGCGCTGGCTGAGGAGGCAGCCGAGCTCGAGGGTCGCGACGGCTCGTCGGCGGGCAGCCCCGCCGGTCGGTCCGCGCCCGAGCCTGCTCCGACCCTGGCGCGGCAGGGCGATGCGTGGGCGGTCAGCTGGGCGGGCGGCCTCGTCCACGTGAAGCACGCCAAGGGCGTGGCCGACCTCGCGGTGCTGCTGGAGCGGCCCGGTCGAGAGGTCCACGTGCGCGAGCTGGAGGGGACGTCGGGGCCTCCGGCCACCACGCAGCAGGTCGCGCTCGACGAGACGGCGGTGCGGCAGTACCGCCAGCGCCTCACCGACCTCGAGGAGGACCTCGACGAGGCGGAGCGCCACGGCGACGGCGAGCGTGCCGCCGTGCTGGCGATCGAGCGCGATGCGCTCGTCGACCAGCTGACGACGGCGTTCGGCCTGGCTCGTCAGGGCCGGCGCTTGGGCAGCGACCCCGACGAGCGACTGCGCAAGGCGGTGTCAGCCCGCATCAAGGCGAGCATCGACCGCCTCGACGGTCTCGACCCGGCCCTCGGCCGCCACCTCCGCGCCAGCGTGAGGACCGGGTTCTGGTGCTCGTACGCACCGGAGCGGCCCGTCGCGTGGACGGTGCGGAGGTAGCGCCCGCGGGTGGGCCCTCGGCCTAGGCGCTGCGCCGGCCGAGGATGATGAGAGCGAAGGCGATGATCCCGAGGATGATGAAGACGGTCCAGAGCATGGGCCCAGGGTTCCCCGAACGCTCTGCGGGCAACCCCGTTCCGACATCTTCTCCGAGGTTTCTGGCGTCGCCAGGCCCGATCTGGCGCCATTCGGGCATGACCACCACCCCAGACCCCACCACCAGCTCCGTCGACGAGGAGGCGCTGGGCGCCTATGCGGAGGGCCTCTTCGGCGCCGGCCTGCAGACCATGGAGCTCGTCCTCGTGCACCTCGGCCGGCGGCTCGGCCTCTACGAGGCGCTCCGGGGCACGCCGAGCACCGCCGGCGAGCTGGCCCAGGCCACCGGCATCGACGAGCGCTACGCCCGCGAGTGGCTCGAGCAGCAGGCCATGGCCGGCACCGTCACCGTCGGCGACCCGACGGCCCCTCCCGCGGCGCGACGCTTCGCGCTGCCCGAGGAGCACGCCATCGTGCTGCTCGACGAGGAGCACCCCGCCTACTCCGGCGCCCTGGCCGACGCCTTCACGCCGATCGCGCGCACCTTCGAGGCGCTCCTCGGCGCCTTCCGAGCTGGCACCGGCGTGCCGTTCGCCGAGTACCACCTGCACGACATGCAGGCGGGGTTCACCCGCCCCATGTTCGCCAACGAGCTGGTGTCGGCCTGGCTCCCGGCGCTGCCCGACGTCCACGCCCGGCTCGAGGCGGGGGAGGCGCTGCGCGTCGCCGACATCGGCTGCGGGGAGGGCTGGGCGGCGATCTACCTGGCCGAGGCGTACCCGAACGTCGAGGTGGACGGGTACGACCTCGACGACGCGTCCGTCGCCGCTGCCCGCAAGCACGCCTCCGACCGTGGCGTCGCCGACCGCGTGCACTTCGAGGTGCAGGACGTCACCGCCGATCCCGGGCCGTCGGGGTACGACCTCGTGCTGGCGGTCGAGGTCATCCACGACCTGGCGGATCCCGTCGACGTCCTCGCCGCGATGGACCGCATCTCGCGCCCGGGCGGAGCGGTGCTCATCGTCGACGAGAACGCGGCCGAGACGTTCACCCCCGACCCGGAGGATCCGATCCAGCGGCTGCTCTACGCCTTCAGCGTCCTGCACTGCCTGCCGGCCGGTCGCACCCACGAGCACTCCGCCGCCACGGGGACGGTGATGCGCCCCGACACGTTCGCCGGCTACGCGACCGCGGCGGGGTTCAGCGACGTCACCGTGCTCCCGGTGGACCACCCCATCTTCCGCTTCTACCGGCTGGGCCGCTGACATGCGCTCGTCCACGCTCGAGCGGGTCGAGACCGGATGGCTCGATGACACGCCCTTCGACGACAACGTGATCCGCCAGTTCGTGCGGAACCAGGGCGACCTGTGCGTCGTCCAGGCGCAAGCGAGCGGTGGGCGGGGCGGGGAGGCGCCCGGCGTCGTGCTGAGCGACGCGGGCGCAGACCTCCTCTACTGGAACCAAGCCGTGCTGCAACGGCCCCTCGCCCACGACGGCGACGAGCTCCTCGACTGCATCGACGACTTCTGGGCGGGCGAGGGTGCCCGGCCGAGCACCCTCCTGTCGGTCTGGCCGACGCCGGACCTCAGCGCTCGCGGCTGGCAGCTCGTCGGCCACCCGATGCTCGTCGTGCGTGCCCCTGGCGCCCACCCCACGGCATCGAAGCCCGGCGTCCGCATCGAGCGGGTGACCACGCCCGAGCAGATGGGCCTCGTGGAGCGCACCGTCATCGACGGGTACCCCATGCCGGAGCTGGCCGGCCGTCCGACGGGAGCGGTCATGCCGTCCGCGCTCCTCGACACGGACGTGGTCGTGCGGCTCGGGTACGTCGACGACGAACCCGCCGCCGCGACGCTGGGCTTCTCGGGCCGCGGCGTGGTGAACCTGTGCCTCGCCGCCACCCTGCCGAACGCCCGGCGCCGCGGCGTGTGGGCAGCGATGGTGTGGGCCCGGGTCGACGACGCCCCGGACCTGCCGGCCGTCGCCTACACCAGCGACCACAGCCGGCCGGGCTTCGTGAGGATGGGGTTCCTGCCCGTCACCCGCTGCACGCTCTGGGCTCGCGGCGGCTGACGGCACGGCTCGCTCAGGCTCAGCGCCCGACGCGCCGATGAGGTGGAGGGTGCTGGTCCACGGGAAGGTGGCTTCGTAGCATGCCGGCGGTGGCTGGGTGGCGGGGACGACGGGATGACGAGGGCACGGCGCGCGATGAGGCGTCGGCTGACCGGCGCGCGCTCTTCGACGCGCAGGCGTTCCAGCGGGCGGCCCTCGATGCCCTCGATCAGGGCATCGCGATGTCCGATCTCCAGGGCAAGGTGCTGCTCCTCAACCGCACCGGAGAGGAGCTCCTCGGGCTGAGGGCCGACGAGGTCACCGAGCGGGTGCTGTCGGGTGAGTGGGTGACCTACGACGAGGAAGGTGAGGTGCTGCCCGCGGAGCTCCGGCCCAACGTGCGCACGCTGCTGCTGGGCGAGTCCGTCCGGCAGGAGGCCATCGGGTGGCGGCGGGGTGACGGCAAGCTGCGCATCTACAGCGTGTCCACCGAGTCCATCCTCGGCCCGGATGGCGAGCGGACCGGGATCGTGACCGCCTTCCACGACATCACGGACCAGCGCCGCGCCGAGCGGCGCCAGCGCATCGCCGAGGCGGCCCTGGAGTCGGAGCGGGCTCGGTTCTCGGCGCTGGTGGAGCGGTCGAGCGATTTCATCTGCATCATCGACACCGCCGGAGAGATCACCTACGCCAGCCCGGCGGGGGGCCGCCTCCTCGGGTACCCGGCCGGCGTGGGGCTCGGCACGTCCTTCGCTGATCTGGTCCACCACGAGGACCTGCCCTCCTTCGACGCCACCTTCGCCGAGCTCAGCCGCCAGCCCGGCGGCTCGTGCTCGGTGATGGCCCGCTTGAAGACGGCGGACGGGAGCTGGCTGCACACGGAGGTCGTGGCCACCAACCGCCTGCAGGACCCCGCGGTGCAGGGGTTCGTGGCCAACGTCCGGGACGTCACCGAGCGGGCGCAGGCCGCGGCGCTGCTCTCCTGGCAGGCCTTCCACGATCCGCTCACCGGACTGCCGAACCGGCCGCTCCTGCTCGACCGGCTCCCGCCCGCCCTGGATCGCTGCCGGCGGCGCGGGTCGAGGGTGGTGCTCTTCTTCGTCGACCTCGACGGCTTCAAGGCCGTGAACGACAACCACGGCCACCACGCCGGCGACCTCCTCCTCGTGGAGGTCGCCCGGCGGTTCGAGGGCACGGTCCGCGCCCACGACACCGTGGCCCGCTTCGGCGGCGACGAGTTCGTGATCCTCGCCGAGGACCTCACCTCGGACGACGAAGCGCTTCGGGTCGCGGAGCGGCTGAACGGAGTGCTGGAGGCACCGATCGTGCTCCCGAGCGGGTCGGTCCGCGTGAGCGCATCGGTGGGGATCGCCTTCAGCGACGAGCACGACGCGGACGCCCTGCTCCTCGCCGCCGATGTGGCCCTCTACCGGGCCAAGGCGGCAGGCAAGGCCCGCTACGTGATCCACGGCGTCGACGCCCCCGCCTGACGCCACCGCCCGAGGTCGCGGAGCAGGATCTCGGGGCCCGCTCCTCGAACTGGGCACCCCGCATGCCAGGATGAGCCGTGCCGCTGGGTCTCGAGACGTCCTGCTCGATGACGATGGATCCCGTACGGGTCGGATTGTGAGCACATCGGTGTCTGGGGACACGACCAACGACGAGGTGGCCGCGGCGGTGATGCACGCGATGGCCGACCCGGTGATCGCCGTCGGGTCCGACACGACCCTGCTGTGGGCCAACCGGGCGGCCGAGGAGCGCTACGGCGCACCCCTGGGACCGCTCCTCGGTCACACGGTCGCCGAGCTCGTCCACGCGGACGACCTCGACACCGCTCTGCTCTCGATGGTGTCCGTTCTGGAGAAGTCGACGGGGACCCTCGTGGAGCTCCGGGTGCGCGACGTGTCGGGCGAGTACTCCTCGTTCGAGGTGCGCGGGCGCGGCTGGGCCGCGGGGCCCGACGGCTCGGTGGTGCTCACGCTCCGCGAGATCACCGATCGACGCCACTGGGAGATCAGCCATGGCGACCGCGAGATGCTGGGCGCGGTGCTCGATCACCTCCCGGTGATCGCCTTGCTCGTGGACGCCGACGGCATCCTCCGGGGAGCCAACCGAGCACTGACCCGGACGTTGCGCCTGGACCTGGAGCGCGCCCGGGGCAACCCCGTCACCGAGCTGGTGGCTCCCGACGAGGTGGAGCGCGTCGCGCGCGAGCTACGGGACGCCACCACCTCGTCGCGCACCACCCACCTCGAGGCGAGGCTGTGCCGGGTCGACGGCAGCGAGGTGCCGGTGGCGTTGAGCGTCGTCAACCTGCTCGACGACCGCGCCGTGCAGGGCCTCCTCATCACGGCGTCCGACATCACCTCCCTGGTGCTCGCGCGCCGCGAGCTCCACCGGCGAGCCAGCACCGACGACCTCACGGAGCTGCCGAACCGGGCGATCCTCCGCGATCACCTCGAGCGGGTGCTGGCCGCCGGCGACCCCGACCACACCGTGCTCTTCGCCGACGTCGACGACCTGAAGGGCGTCAACGACCGCTTCGGGCACCGGGCGGGCGACACCGTGCTGCGGGCCGTCGCCCGGCGCCTCCAGGCCGCCACCCGCGGCGGCGACCTCGTGGCTCGGATCTCCGGCGACGAGTTCGTGGTGGTCGTGGCCACCGCCGATCCCGCGACGGTGGAGGCGCTGGTCGACCGCATCATGGCCGTGATGGCTGAGCCGGTGGCACTGATCGACGGGCGCCGCGTCCCGGTGTCCATCAGCGTCGGCATCGCCGACGTGACGCCGAACCTCACCGCCGACGATCTGCTCGCCGCTGCCGACGCCGCCATGTATGTCGCCAAGCGCGATCGCGACGCCTGACGCGCGCTCGCCGGGACGGCGTGCCGAGCTCAACCGTCCGGCGGGCTCTCCCGGGGGCGGGCGCCGGGTGCGCCGGTGCGCCAGCGCGAGGCCGCGATCGGGGGCCGCTCCGCCCGGCGGTAGTCCCCACGGCTGAGGTGGTGCTCCAGGAGCACCATCAGCACGATGTACGCGTAGCGGCTGCCCATCTCCTGCAGCTTCAGCTTGGACTCCCCGGCCTTGCGGTTGCGCCACGTGATGGGCACCACCGCGTACGAGCTGCCGCGGACGATCGCCTTCAGCGGCAGCTCCACGGTGAGGTTGAAGTGGTGGCTCACCAGCGGCTGGACGGACTCGATGACCTCCCGGCGATAGGCCTTGAACGCGTTGGTGGTGTCGTTGAGGCCGTGGCCGAACAGCACGCGGATCCCCAGGTTCGCGATGCGGTTGACCAGGAGCTTGGGGCCGGGGTAGTCGATGGTCTGCCCGCCGGTGATGAACCGTGAACCGAACGCGCAGTCGTAGCCGGCCTCGAGCAGGTGGAAGTAGGCGACGAGGTCCTCGGGGTCGTCGGAGAGGTCGGCCATCATGATCGCGACGGCGTCGCCCGTGAACTGCTCCAGGCCCGCCCGCACGGCCATGCCGAACCCGTTCGAGTAGGGCGACGCCAGGTACCGGACCGTCGGCCGCTCGGCGGCGAGGTCCTGGACGATCACCGCCGTGCTGTCGGTGGAGTGGTCGTCGACGCACACCACCTCGTGGTCGATCCCCTCGCGCTCGAGCCGCAGGACGATGCTCGTGATCGTCTCCGCGATCGAGCCCTCCTCGTTGTGGGCGGGGATGACGACCGAGAGCTTCACAGGGTCGCCCGGACGAGCTCGTCGTGATCCACGATCCAGCGGTAGATGTCCGTCAACACGTCCGAGGCGGTCCTCTGCGGCCGCCAATCGGTGTGGGCATGGATGGCGCGGCAGTCGGAGAGGTACCCCCGCACGTCGCCGGTGCGCTGCTCGAGCACCGCACCGACCGGGAGGTCGATGCCCGTGATCTCGTGGCACAGGCGCGTCGTCTCGAGCAACGAGAGGCTGCACGGCACGCCGCCGCCGACGTTGAAGACCCGGCCCGACCAGTGGGCGGGATCGAGCAGCTGCCGGTCGACCAGGTCCACGAGGTCGTCGACGTGGAGGAGGTCTCGCACCTGCTTGCCGGTGCCGCCGTAGCCCAGGTAGGCCAGCGGGCGTCGGAGGTGGTGGCTGAGCACCCAGTGGGTGAACACGCCCTGGTCGACCTTGCCCATCTGCCAGGGGCCGGCGATCACGCCGCACCGGTTGGTGACGTGCGGGACGTCGTACTCCGCCAACAGGACCTCGGCGGCCAGCTTCGAGGCGCCGTAGATCGTGCGACGCCCGGCGAGGGGGAGCTCCTCGGAGATGCCCTCGGCCGATGCGCCCGCGACCTCCTGCTCGGCGGCGAGCTCGAACCGGGTGTCGGCCTCGGTCCACCGCAACGCTTCCACGGCCTCGACGGGGTAGACGCGGCTGGTGGACAGGAAGACGATCTGCGCCGACCGTTCGCGGGCCGCCTCGAAGCAGTGGTACGCACCCATCAGGTTCACGGGGACGGTCTCGGCGCTCCCCGCGAGCACGGAAGGCTCGGCCGAGCACTCCACGATGGCGTCGAAGTCGCCGGTGCCGTGCAGGTCGGCCGGTTGCCGGACGTCGCCGTGGAGGAACTCGACGCCGGCGTCCCGGAGGCGCGGCAGGTTCAGCTCGCTGCCGCGCCGGTAGAGGTTGTCCAACGCGACGACCTGCCAGTCGGGATGGCGGGATCGCAGCTGCACGGCGAGGTTCGACCCGACGAACCCTGCCCCACCCGTGATCAGCACCCGGGAGCTCACCGGGCCACCTCCGCCGTCATCCGAGCGGCACCCGGTAGAAGCGGACCTCGATCGGCCCGGTGACGAACTCGAAGCGGATGTCTCGGACGCCGAGCTCGCCCCCCCCGAGCGCCCGTCCCTCGGCGCGCGCCGGCCGTCGGACCACGTGCGGAGCGGCGGCGGTGGTCGTCAGGAACCGGTACGGCCGCCCGTTCAGCACCGCCGTGGGGTACGACCGCCCTCGCGCCACGAGGTCGAGGGCGCGGGCACGCGCCGACGGCTCGAGGCCGAAGGTGGCGATGACGAGCTCGTCCGGACCCCCTTCCGGGACCTGGATCACGTCCCCGGGGTCGGCGTCGACGGTCTCGATCAGCTCGGGGTCCCCGCAGATGTCGGAGCGGCGCACCAACACCGACCACTTGCCCTCGTTGTCGGCCACCGCGAACGAGCACGAGATGGCGAGCTGCGTCTCGGGCGGGTCCCAGTGGCGGAAGCGGCTGTCGATCGCCGAAGAGAACCACAGGATCGCATCCGGACCTCGCTCCTCGTCGCGGAGGTCCGCGGCGTCGCGCTCGTCGAGCCACGGCGTGTAGGCGGAGTAGCCCTGGAGCACGGGGATGGGGTCCCACTCGATCCCGTTCGCCCAGAGCGCCGCGATGTCCCACTGGTCGGCGTACACCCGCCGACCGTCGAGCGCCTCCGTCAAGCGGGGGTCCAGGCCCCTCGTGGCGTAGTACTCCCTGAGCTCGCGCTGCTCGCGCTCGACGTGGCGCTCGAGCTGCGTGGGGCTGATGACCGATTGCACCGCGGCGGCCACCTCGCCGGGCTGGTCCGCCCGATCCGCGGCGGCGCTGTCGAGGCCGGTGGGAGCACCCTTCGAGTCGGCGAGCAGCGCCAGGATGGTCAGGACGACCACGCCCGCACCGGCGACGCGCCACCGCGGGGCCGCTGTCGCGGACACCGTGAGCGCCGCCAGCATGACGAGCGCGAACGGCACGTGCTGGGCGTCGGGCCGCACGAACCCCGCCTTCAGCGAGAGCCACCCCATCGCACCGACCAGCGCGAGCTCCGGCCACTGCGCTCGGAGGCCGTTCCTCCTCGTTCGGACGACCTCGGCGACGGCCAGCACGACCGCGAGCACGGCGACCACCGCCAGCTGGACCTGGGTCCATCGGGTGAGGGTGCCCTTCGCCATGGCGCTGCCGTAGCTCCGACTGATCTCCCAGCCGCCTCGCAGCCAGGTGACCAGGCCGCTGAGCCCGCCTTCGAGGACGAGCCACGTGGTGAGGACCGCGGCCGCGAGGCCGGCGGCGCAGAAGAGCACGGAGCGCCACCACCGCGGGCCCCTGGCCCAGGCCAGCGCGAGCAGCCCGACGGGCACGAGCGCCGCCAGCCCTGCGCTGAACTTCGTGAGCAGCAGCGCGCCGGCGGCCCCGGCCAGGAGGAAGACCACGCGCTCCGACGGCGCCCGGTCCGTCTTGGAGGGCAGGCGGTTGAAGACGTCGATCGCCAACGCCACGGCAGCCAGCTCGGGCAGGTCGAGCGTGCCGGCCATGAGACCGAGCCCGATGGCGAGGCCGACGGTCCACAGGAGGCGATCCCCACGGCACGCTCGCACGACCACGACGCTGAACCACACCGCGACGGCGATGTGGGTGACGAGGGCAAGGGCCAGCCAGAGCCGAGACATCGCCCACGTGGGCTCAGCGAGCAGACCGAGCGGGCCGTAGGAGAACAGCACGTCCGTCCCGAAGCGCAGCCCCTCGCTCCGCATCCAGCCGAGCCCGATCTCCCAGGACGGGTCGATGAGCATCGCTCGCTGCTCGAGGGGGTTGGTGGAGACGGCGAAGGTGAACGCCGACAGCGCGACCACGCCGTGGAGCCATGCGTGCCGGCGGACGGGACGGCCCTCCCGCGTCGCTGGGTCGGGGCCCGCCTCGTCGACCCGTGCGTCGACCGGCCGCGCCTCCGCGGTCAGCTCCGGCATCCGTGGGACGCTACTGCGAGCCCGCCCGACCGCTCACCATCTGCGGCTTCGCGGCCACGACCAGGAACTGCCCGCCGAGCACGCGCCAGGCCGGGCGGAGGTGGAGGTAGGCGCGGATGGCGAGCGACGGCGCCGGTCGCTTGCCCGCCATGGTGAAGGGGAGGAACCGGGCGATCGACGACTCGACCTCGAAGCCCGCCTGCTCGAGCGCTTCGACCATCGACCGGTCGGTGAGCGGGATCACGTGGTCGAGGAAGTCCCAGTAGGCGCCGCCGACGGCGCGGATGTTCGGCCCCAGGCAGACGATGCGGCCGCCTGGTCGCAGGCAGCGGTGCGCCTCCGCGAGGGTGTCCTCCAGGGCGTCGACGCTGGGCAGGTGCTCGAAGAAGTTGCTGGTGAACACGAGGTCCAGGTGGTCGTCCTCCAGGGGCCACCGCTCGTTCGCCGGCTGCTGGTGGAGCCGGACCTCAGGGTCCACGTGGCGGACCGAGTCGGGGTTGAGGTCGATGCCGTGGCGCTCGGGCACGGCCACCTGGTTGATGAAGTGCCCCCACCCGCACCCCAGGTCGAGCACGGACCCGACGCCGTCCAGGTAGCGGTCGAAGTACGACGCCACGAGGACGCTCCACACGCGCGTGCGGCTGGCCTCCTCGGCCTCGAAGCGCCGCGCGTACTGCGAGGCGAGGCGTTCGTCGTCGTTGGTGCTCAAGGGCACGCAAGGTACCGGGCGAGGCGGACGGAGGGGACGTCCGCGCCGATAGCCTGGCCCGCACCCGATGGTGCTCCGTGACCTCCCCCCGCTGCTGCGTGAGGAGCCTGGCTTCGCGTCCGTGCTCGGCCGGTCCTCCGCCGTCTTGGCCGTCCCCGAGCCGGCGCGCGCCCTCACGATCGCCGGGCTCACCCACCTGAGCTCGCGACGTCCGATCGTGGTGGCCGCCCCCACCACCGGCGACGCCGACCGCGTCGCGCACGACCTGCGCGCCTACCTCGGACCGGATGCCGTGGACACGTTCCCCGCGTGGGAGACGCTGCCCTTCGAGCGGATCTCCCCCTCGGTCGAGACGATGGGCCGTCGCCTCCGTGCCATGTGGCGGCTGCAGTCGCCCGATCGGGCCCCGCAGGTGCTCGTGGCACCGATCCGCGCCCTCGTGCAGCGGCTCGGTCCCCACGTCGAGGACGTCGAACCGGTGGTGATCCGGCCGGGGGAGCGGCGCGACCGCGACGAGCTGGTCGCGGCGCTGGTCGGTGCCGGCTACCACCGCGAGGAGGTGGTGGAGCACCGAGGCTCGCTGGCCGTGCGCGGGTCCATCGTCGACGTGTTCCCGTCCACCGCCGACCGGCCGGTCCGCATCGACCTGTGGGGCGACGAGGTGGACCGCCTCACCGAGTTCGCGGTGAACGACCAGCGGTCGACCGACGACCTCGACGTGGTGGACATCTTCGGCTGCCGGGAGCTGCTGCCCACCGACGAGGTGCGGGAGCGGGCCGAGCGGCTGATCGCCCTCGAGCCCTGGGGACGAGAGCACTGGGAGCGCCTGTCGCAGGGCCAGACGTTCGAGGGCATGGAGAGCTGGCTCCCGTGGCTCACCGAGGGCGAGCACGTGCTGTTCGACCTGGTGGGCGACGACGCGCTGATCCTCCTCCTCGAACCGCGACGGATGCGAGATCGAGCGGCCGACCTCCTGCACGAGGAGGCGGACCTGGCGGCGTCGCTCGCCAAGACCTGGAGCGCGGTGGCGTCGGGGGGCGAGGAGGACTTCCCGCGCCTGCACCTGCCCTTCGACCGTCTCCTGTCCCACACCCAGGCCGCGGCGTGGACGGTCACCACGGCGCCCGAGGGCCCGGACGTCGCCACCGTGACCTCCATGGGCATCGCCGCGGCGGCCGGGGACCCCGAGCGGGTGGCCCGCCAGCTCCGCGACCTGGTCGCCGACGGCTATCGCATCGTGGTCGCGGCCGACGGGGAGGGATCGGCGGCTCGCCTGCGGAGCCTCCTCACCGAGCACGGCCTGGCGCCGGCCATGGCCGGCACCACCGCGGCCTCCACGGCCCAGGTCGTCATCGACATCACCGCGCTGGAGCGCGGCTGCATCCTCCCGGCGGTCCGGTTGGCGGTGATCGCCGAGCACGACCTCACCGGACGCCGGCGAGCCCATCGAGCCGCCCGGACCCGCCGGCGCGACAGCCAGGGGTTCTTCGACGACCTGAAGCCGGGTGACCACGTCGTGCACCACCAGCACGGGGTGGCGCGCTACGCCGGGATGGTGAAGCGCGCCATCGGGGGCGTGGAGCGCGACTACCTCCTCCTGGAGTACAAGGGCGACGACAAGCTCTACGTGCCGTCGGACCAGATCGACGCCGTGCGGCACTACACCGGCGGGGAGTCGCCCACGCTCACCCGTCTCGGCGGCGACGGGTGGCAGAAGGCGAAGGCGCGGGTCCGCTCCGCCGTGAGCGAGATCGCCCAGGAGCTCGTCGTCCTCTACCAGAAGCGCCTGCACGAGCCCGGCCACGCCTTCCCCGAGGACACGCCGTGGCAGCGCGAGCTCGAGGAGGCCTTCCCCTACCAGGAGACGCCCGACCAGCTCGTGGCCATCGCCGAGGTGAAGGCCGACATGCAGGAGCAGCACCCGATGGACCGCCTGGTGTGCGGCGACGTCGGCTTCGGCAAGACCGAGGTCGCCATCCGGGCCGCGTTCAAGGCCGTGCAGGACGGCAAGCAGGTCGCCGTGCTGGTGCCCACGACGCTGCTCGCGCAGCAGCACCACCAGACGTTCTCGGACCGGTTCGCCGGGTACCCCGTGCGGGTCGAGGTCCTCTCACGGTTCCTCACGCCGGCCCAGGCGCGCGACGTGGCGAAGGGGCTCCGGTCCGGGGAGGTGGACGTGGTCATCGGCACCCATCGGCTGCTCAGCGACGACATCCTGTTCAAGGACCTCGGCTTGCTGGTGGTCGACGAGGAGCAGCGCTTCGGGGTCACGCACAAGGAGCAGATCAAGCAGCTGAAGTCGGGGGTGGACGTGCTCACCCTCACCGCCACGCCGATCCCCCGCACGCTGGAGATGTCGCTCACCGGCATCCGCGACCTCACCCTGCTCAACACGCCGCCTGCTGACCGCATGCCGATCCTCACCTACGTGGGCGAGTACGACGACCGGGCGGTGGGGGAGGCCATCCGGCGCGAGCTCCTCCGCGAGGGCCAGGTGTTCTACGTGCACAACCGCGTGCAGGACATCGAGCAGACCGCCGACCACGTGCGCGAGCTCGTGCCCGAGGCGCGCGTCGCCATCGCCCACGGGCAGATGGACGAGGGCACGCTCGAACAGGTCGTGCTCGCCTTCTGGGAGGGCGACTTCGACGTGCTCGTGTGCACGACGATCATCGAGAGCGGCATCGACATGCCAACCGTGAACACGCTGGTGTGCGACCGGGCCGATCTGCTCGGGCTCGGCCAGCTCCACCAGCTGCGTGGGCGGGTGGGGCGGTCGGGGCAGCGGGCGTACGCCTACCTCTTCGTCCCGCAGGACCGCGTGCTCAGCGAGGAGGCGTACGAGCGCCTCAAGACGATCGGCGAGGCCACCGAGCTCGGGTCCGGCTTCAAGATCGCGATGCGCGACCTCGAGATCCGCGGCGCCGGCAACCTCCTCGGCACCGGGCAGAGCGGGCACATCGCCGCCGTCGGCTACGACCTCTACTGCCAGATGGTGTCGGAGGCGGTGGCCGAGCTGAAGGGCGAGCCGATCAAGGAGCCCGCCGAGATCAAGCTCGACCTGCCCGTCCCGGCCAACCTCCCGCGGGAGTACGTGCAGAAGGAGGAGCTCCGCCTCGAGGCGTACCGGCGCCTCGCCGCCGTCACCACCGACGACGAGGTGCTCGACATCCGGGCCGAGTGGGAGGACCGCTACGGGCCGCTGCCGCCCCCGGCCGAGGCGCTCCTCGCCGTCGCGCGACTGCGCGCCGAGGCCGCCCGCACGGGCGTGCGCGAGGTGGTGGTGGTGAAGCCGGACGGCTTCGGTGGAGCGCCGTCCACGGCCCGCGTCTCGCCCCTCCCGCTGAAGGCGAGCCAGCAGATCCGCCTCAAGCGCCTGCACCCCACCGCCGTGTACAAGGAGGCCGACCAGCTGCTCATCGTGAAGGTGCCCCACAAGGAGCATCCCGCCGAGTGGCTGGTCGCGCTCCTCCGGGACCTCGACCCCGTCCCGGAGCCCGAGGTCGCCTGACCGTTCACCGGATGTTTGCCGGACGTGGAACCGGGGCAGGGAGGACAGCGCCTTCAGACAAGAGGGCAGTACGCGCTCGTCTGAAGGAGGTCCCGTTGAGCAGGGACCCGTTGTTGTCGGAAGACTGGCCCACCGCGTGGGCCCCGTTCGCCGTCGAGGTGCGTCCCGACGGCGACTGCCTGGAGCTGATCGCCACCGGCCACCTGGACCGCTGGACCGCCGGTGCGCTGCTGCGCAACCTCATCGCGGTGTGCGAGCCCTGCTACCGGGAGGTGCACCTGGACCTCCGCCAGGTGGACGCGGCCGAGGAAGCGGGCGAGGTGCTCGCCCGCTGCCGCACCTTCGCCGAGGGCCGGGGCCTCCGGCTGCGCGTCAGCCCCCCGGCCGCACCGCCCGACCGGATCCATCCCATGGTCCTGCCGGCCGCTGGCCACTAGGCGAGATCGGCGCTGATCGCCGAGGCACACTGGCGCCGTGAAGCGGCGCTTCCGGGACCGCGCCGACGCGGGCCGTCAGCTGGCTGATCGGTTGCCGTCCGGTCTGGTCGACCCGATCGTGCTGGCGCTCCCGCGCGGCGGCGTCCCCGTCGCCGGCGAGGTCGCGGCGCGGCTCGCCGCCCCGCTCGACGTCCTGGTCGCGCGCAAGATCGGCGCGCCGGGCCACGAGGAGCTGGGGATCGGAGCGATCGCCGAGGGTGGCGCGATGGTGGCGAGCGACCTCGTCCGTGCCCTGCGCCTGTCGTCCGATGAGTTCGAGGCGCTGGCCAGGCGCGAGCGGGTCGAGCTCGAGCGGCGGGTGGATCGCTACCGGGCGGGCCGCCGGCGGCTGCCGGTGCGCGGCCGTGACGTGGTCCTGGTCGACGACGGGCTCGCGACGGGCGTGACGGCGGAGGCGGCGCTGCTCGACCTCCGTGCCGAGGCGCCGCGCCGGCTGGTGCTGGCGGTCCCCGTGTGCAGCACCGACACCGCCCGACGGCTCGTGCCGCCCGCCGACGAGGTGGTGTGGGTGCTCGCGCCTCGAGACCTGGTGGCGGTGGGCGTCTGGTACGACGACTTCACCCAGACCACCGACGCCGAGGTCGTCGCCCTGCTGGATCGGGCCCGAGGGTCAGGCGTCGATGAGGACGACCACCGACCGGGCCGGCAGCAGGAGCGTGGCCCCGGGGCGTGACCCCTCCAGCGACGGGTGCGCCGTGCACAGCACGACCTCCCACGAGCGGGCCCAGCGCGGCGGCAGCGTCCAGGGGATGGGCTCCGAGTGGGCGTTGAGCAGCAGCAGGAACGAGTCGTCCACGACTGGCTGCCCCCTTGGGTCCACGTCGTTGATGGCGTGGCCGTCGAGGAACAGGCCGAGGCTGCGTGCGTGGCCGTCGTCCCAGTCCTCGTCGGTCATCTCGGTGCCGTCGGGCTTGCACCAGCCGATGTCGACCTGACCGCGGATGGGGCGTCCTTGGAAGAACCGACGCCGGCGGAACGTGGGGTGGTCGCGCCGCAGCTCGATCAGGCGGGTGACGTAGTCGAGGAGGTCCTCGTCGACGTGCTCCCAGTCCTGCCACGAGATCTCGTTGTCCTGGCAGTAGGCGTTGTTGTTGCCGCCTTGCGTGCGCCCGAGCTCGTCGCCGGCCAAGAGCATCGGGACGCCCTGGGACAGGAGCAAGGTGGTGAGGAGGTTCCGCTGCTGCGCCGATCGACAGGAGAGGACGGCGCCGTCGTCCGTGTCACCTTCCACGCCGCAGTTCCACGAGCGGTTGTGGCTCTCGCCGTCGGCGTTCCCCTCGCCGTTCGCCTCGTTGTGCTTCTCGTTGTAGGACACCAGGTCGCGCAGCGTGAACCCGTCGTGGGCGGTGACGAAGTTGATGCTCGCCACGGGCCGGCGACCATCCGCCTGGTAGAGGTCGGACGATCCGGTGAGGCGGGACGCCATGTCGCCGACCGTGCCCGGTTCGCCGCGCCAGAAGTCGCGCACGGAGTCGCGGTACTGGCCGTTCCACTCCGACCACTTGGGCGGGAAGTTGCCCACCTGGTAGCCGCCTTCGCCCACGTCCCACGGCTCGGCGATGAGCTTCACCTGGCTGAGCACGGGGTCCTGGTGGATCAGGTCGAAGAACGCCGAGAGGCGATCGACCTCGTGGAACTGCCGGGCCAGCGTCGACGCCAGGTCGAAGCGGAACCCGTCCACGTGCATCTCCGTCACCCAGTAGCGGAGCGAGTCCATGATCACCTGCAGCGTCTGCGGGTGAGCCGTGTTGAGGCTGTTCCCGGTGCCGGTGGTGTCGTAGTAGAAGCGCCGGTCCTCGGGGACGAGCCGGTAGTACGCGGCGTTGTCGATGCCCCGGAACGACAGGGTGGGTCCGAGGTGGTTGCCTTCGGCGGTGTGGTTGTAGACGACGTCGAGGATCACCTCGAGGTCGGCCTCGTGCAGCGCCCGGACCATCGCCTTGAACTCGGTGACCTGCTCCCCGCGCGCCCCGTTGGCGGCGTACTCGTTGTGCGGGGCGAAGTACGCGATCGAGTTGTAGCCCCAGTAGTTGCGCAGCCCGCGCTCCACGAGGTGGGTGTCGTGCACGAACTGGTGCACCGGGAGGAGCTCCACCGCCGTGACGCCGAGGTTCGTGAGGTGCTCGATCGCAGCCGGGTGGGCGAGACCGCTGTAGGTGCCGCGCAGGGCTTCGGGCACGTCGGGGTGCCGGGCGGTGAACCCCTTCACGTGCAGCTCGTAGATGATCGAGTCGTGCAGCGGCCGGTCGGGCCGGCGCTCGGTGGACCAGTCGAAGAACGGGTTGTGGACCACCGACCGAGCCGAGTCGGGTCCGCTGTCGAGGTCGTTCCTCGTCTCCTCGTCGCCAGGGACGTACGAGAACGAGGACGGGTGAGGTTCGAGGACACCCTCGATGGCCTTGGCGTACGGGTCGAGCAGGAGCTTGTTGGGATCGCAGCGGTGGCCCTCCTCGGGGGCCCAGGGGCCGTGCACCCGGAACCCGTACCGCTGCCCGGGTCCCACCCGTGGCAGGTAGGCGTGCCAGCAGAACGCATCGACCTCGGTGAGGTGGACCGGGGTCTCGTGGCCCTCCTCGTCGAAGAGGCACAGGTCGACGGCCTCCGCGACCTCGGAGAACAGCGAGAAGTTCGTGCCCGCCCCGTCGTAGGTCGCGCCCAGCGGGTAGCTGGCGCCGGGCCAGACCTCGAGCTCGTCAGCCATCGGTGGGGGAGGGGAGACGCAAGAGCACGACGCTATCGGGGGGCAGGCGCACCTCGGTCCCCTCGACCGAGGGCCCGTCGGGCGACGCCAGCAGCACCTCGGCGCCGGCGGGCCGCGGGACCACCCGCTCGTCGCCGGCCAGGTTGGCGACCACCCGTACGCGGCCACGGTCCACGGTGACCACGTCGCGGTGGTGCCGCGCCCGGGCGAGCACGACAGGGTCGCGCAGGTCCGCCCGCGCCCGGCGCAGCGCGAGCAGCGACCGGTACCAGTGGAGCATCGCCTGGTGGCCCGGCTCCGACCGCTCCGCCCAGGCGAGCTTCGACCGCTGGAACGTGGACGGGTCCTGGGGATCGGGCACGGCGTCGGGGGGCCAGCCGAACGCCGCGAACTCGCGGCGGCGACCCTCGCTCACCGCTCGCCCGAGCTCGGGATCGGCGTGGTCGGTGAAGTAGAGGAACGGCGTGCTCGCCGCCCACTCCTCGCCTTGGAACAGCATGGGCACGAAGGGGGTGGTGAGCAGGAGGGCGGCGGCGATGCGCGCTCGGCCCGGCGTGGTGAGTGCGATCAGGCGCTCCCCGGCCGCCCGGTTGCCGACCTGGTCGTGGTTCTGCGCGGCGACCACGAAGCGGTCGGCTGGCAGGCCGGTGGGCTTGTGGCCGTGCGGGCGGCCGCGGTGCTCGGACCACGACCCGTCATGCACCCACGCCTGGTCGATCGCCTTGGTCAGGGCGTCGAGCGTGCCGAAGTCGACGTAGTAGCCGTCGCGCTCGCCGGTCAGGACGGCGTGGAGGGCGTGGTGCCAGTCGTCGGCCCACGCCGCGTCGAGGCCGTACCCCTCGGGCGGGGGCTGGACGAACACGGGGTCGTTGAGGTCGCTCTCGGCCACCACGAAGAGCCGACGGCCGAGCTCCTCGGCGAGGTCGTGCACGGCCGCGCCCAGCTCGGCGAGGACGTGCACCGGCGAGGTGTCGGTGATGGCGTGCACCGCGTCGAGGCGGAGCCCGTCGCAGTGGAAGTCGCGGAGCCACATGCACGCGTTGTCCACCACGAACCGGCGCACCTCGTGGGCGTCGGGGCCATCGAAGCTGACGGCATCGCCCCACACGGTCTGGTGGCGGTCCGTGAGGTACGGCGCCAGCTCGGGGAGGTGGTTCCCCGCGGGCCCGAAGTGGTTGTACACGACGTCGACCACCACGCCGAGCCCCGCGCCATGGCATGCATCGACGAGTCGCTTGAGACCGTCGGGGCCGCCGTAGGCGGGGTGGGGCGCGAACAGCTGCACACCGTCGTAGCCCCAGCCGCGGCGCCCGGACCCGGTCGCCACCGGCATCAGCTCGACGGCGTCGATGCCGAGGTCGACGAGGTGGTCGAGGTGGTCGATCACGCCGTCGAAGGTGCCCGCCTCGGAGAAGGTGCCGACGTGGAGCTCGTAGAGGACGGACGTCGAGAGGTCGATCCCCGGCCAGGCCTGGTCGTGCCACTCGAACGCGCCGTGGTCGTAGACGGCGGACGCGGTGTCGATGCCGTCGGGCTGGTCGACCGACCGCGGATCAGGGAGCGGTCCGCCACCGTCCACCGAGAACGCGTAGCGCGCGCCCGGCCCGGCGGGCGCGTCGGCGTGCCACCAGCCGCGCTCGTCGAGCGTCATCGGCCGGCGGTCGCCGTCGACCACGAGGTCCATCGAGCCAGCGCGCGGCGCCCAGACCGAGAACCTCACCGGCGCTGCCGCTCGAGCACCGTGACCGGGAGCGCGCCCAGGAGGTCGGCGACGGCCACCTCGCCCACCTGCGCCGACCCGTCGTCGTCGAGCACCGAGGTCCACGCTCCCGAGGGGAGCGTGATCGCCGTCTCGCCCCACCCCGACCGCGCGAGGGCGCGCACGAGCCGAGGCACCACCACGACGATCCCGTCGCGCCGGAAGGCCACGGCGTGGCGTGCCTGCGGGCCGCGGGCGGGGAGCGCCTCGTAGCCCGAGTACGCGTCGGGCCGCCGCCGCCGGTGGTCGAGGAGGCGGTGGATCAGCCACAGCTTGGCGCCGCCCTCCGGTGATGGGAGCGCGAGGCCAGCAGGTGACCGGTCGAGCTGGTCGAGGAGCGTGCGGCGGCGTTCGAAGTCGACCGGCCGCCGGTTGTCCGGGTCCACCAGGCTCAGGGCCCACAGCTCGTCGCCCTGGTAGAGGTCGGGGACGCCTGGGCAGGTGAGCAGCAGCGCCACCTGGGCGAGGGAGGTCAGGTGGCCGAGGCGGACGAGGTCGTGCTCGGTGAGGAAGCGCTCGACCATCTCGAGGAACGCGCCGTCGGCGAGGGCGCCGCGCACGAACCCGAGGACCGCGTCCTCGTAGCCCTCGTCGGGTTGGCGCCAGGACGTGTGGACCTTCGCCTCCCGGATCGACTTGAGCATCGTGGCCTCGAGGCGCTCCCCGTCGATCGGCCACGCGCCCACCAGCGACTGGTAGAAGACGAGCTCGGTGGCGGGGTCGGGCGCCGCGCCCGCGCTGCCGTGGTTGTGGGCCCGCCAGGCCTCGACGGCCTCGAGCCACTCGCTCGAGAGCTCGGTGAGGACCGACAAGCGCGCCCGCACGTCGGCGCTGCGCTTCGTGTCGTGGGTCGACACCGCGAGCATCGTGCGCGGCCACGTGGTCGCGATGTGCTCGTTGTGGGCGTGGAAGGGCGCGACGCCCCCGCCCGCCGCGGCGGGATCGCCGCCCACCTCGTTCACCGCCAGCAGCGGCACGTAGCGGTAGAAGGTCGTGTCCTCCACGCCCTTGGCCATCACGGGGGACGACAGCTGTTGGAATCGCACGGCCAGCTCCTGCTCGAGGGTGCCCGGCTCGTCCAACGTGAGGATGCGATGAAGCAGGTCGAGCAGCTCGCCGTCCATGTCAGGTCGGCTGGCCCGCACCGCGGCCACGGCATCGTCGAGGCGGCGACGGTCCTCCGGTCGGGTGGGGCGGCCGGGGGCGACGTACGTGCGGTACACGGGCAGCGCGGCAGCCAGCGCCGTCAACGCCTCGCGGAGGTCGCGCCGGGTGTGGTCCCGATGACGGCGGCGGGCACGGCACAGCCGCTGGAGGAGGTCGGTGAGGCGCTCGGTCTCGGCGGCCAGCTCGTGGCCCATGACGTGGGCCTTGGCGTCAGCGGCGATCTCTGCCACCGGTCGCTCGTCCCCGGTGAGCGCGGCGAACGAGGTGCGCAGCTCGCTGAGCCCGTCGGGGTCGATGAACAGGTCGCCTGCTCGGACGAGGAAGTCGTAGCCGGACGTGCCCGCCACCGGCCACGACCGGGGCAGCTCCTCGTCGGTGCCGAGGATCTTCTCCACGACGATGCCGGCACCCGGCGCCTCGGCGGCCAGGCGCTCCAGGTAGCGCTCGGGGTCTCGCAGCCCGTCGACGTGGTCGACGCGGAGACCGGTCACGTCCCCGCCCGAGACGAGGTCGAGCACGAGGCGATGGGTGTCCTCGAACACGTCGGGATCCTCGGCCCTCAGCCCGACCAGGGTGCTGACGTCGAAGAAGCGGCGGTAGTCGAGCTCCTCGCTCGCGGTGCGCCAGTGGGCCAGGCGGTACACCTGCTGGGACAGGAGCGCGTCGAGCTCGTCGAGGTCGCCTTCGGTGGCCGCGAGCTCCTCGTCGATGGCCTCCGCCACCTCCGCCGAGCGGGCGGCGAGCCTCCGCACCGCCAGGCGCAGCGGGGCCAGCACCTCCTCCATGACCAGGCCCGCGGGCGCACCGGCCGGCGCCGACAGCTCGAGCAGCTCCTTCGCCACGACCTCGAGCTCGGCCGAGCCGCTGCGCCGGCCTGCCCGCTGGAGGATCCCGCCCACGCTCGGCAGCGAGAGGGGGAGCTCGTGGTCCTCGTACCGGACGGTGAACGCGCCGCCGGCGCGGCGCAGCCGGAAGCCGCCCGCCTCGAGCACCCGCCCGTAGTGGTCGCCGAGCACCGGTGCCAGCACCGAGGGCGCCTGCGCTGACGGCCCCGCCTCCCAGTCGATGTCGAAGTAGGCGGCGTACCGGCTGGCGGGACCGTTCTCGAGGACGTCCCACCACCACCGGTTGGCGGCGCCGGCCAGCGCCATGTGGTTGGGCACGATGTCGAGGACCGCCGAGAGGTCGTGCTCCGCCAGGGCTCGGACCAGCCGCTCCCATCCGCTCGGGCCGCCCAGCTCGTCGTTCAGTCGCTGGTGGTCCACGACGTCGTAGCCGTGGGTGCTGCCGGGCGCGGCCTGGAGGACCGGCGAGCAGTACAGGTGGCTCACACCGATCCGGGCCAGGTACGGCACGATGGCCGCGGCGTCGTCGAAGGTGAAGCCGGCGTGCAGCTGCACGCGGTACGTGGCCCGCGGCGCGACCAGTGCTTCAGGCGGGGGCAGGAGCGACATCGACGTCGGCCTCGTCGTCCCACTCGAGTGCCTCGTCGAAGCCCGCGAGGAGGCGCGCCAAGAACCGGAGCATGGGGACCGGTCTTCCCACCTCGCCGGGCTGTCAACCGCGCCGCCCTGCCCGGGACCGCTGCGGTTTCTCCTGCCGGGAGCCGGGTAGTGGGGGCCGCACATGACCGTGCTGTCGCCCCCGCCTGCCGGCCCGGACCCCATCGGGCCGGGCTTCCCGGAGCGGCTGCCCGCGCCCCGGGGCCCGGTGACGGACCAGCTCCTCGACCACCTCTCCCGCCCGGTGCACGAGCTCGGCTCGCTCCCGAGGGTGGAGGCCGACCCCGTCTCCGACGACGACCTGGCCCTGGCTCTGCACCTCATGTACGAGCTGCACTACCTGGGGCTCCCGGGCGTGGACGAGGGCTGGGAGTGGGAGCCGTCGCTCCTCCGCGAGCGGCGCACGCTCGAGGGGCTGCTCGAGCGGCGCCTGGTGGAGCTCGTCGGCCACGTGCCCGTCGGGCTCAGCCGTGATGCGACCATCGCCGCGCTGCAGGACCTCGCCGCCCAGGACGGCCCGTCGTTGTCGGCGCACATGGCGGAGCGCGGGACCCTCGAGGAGATGCGCGAGTTCGTCGTGCACCGCTCCGGCTACCAGCTGAAGGAAGCCGATCCGCACACGTGGGCGATCCCGCGGCTCACCGGGCGGAGCAAGGCGGCGCTCGTGGACATCCAGCGCGGCGAGTACGGCGACGGCCGGCCCGCCGACGTCCACGCCAACGTCTTCGCCGAGGTGATGGTCGCCCTCGATCTCGAACCGACCTACGGCGCCTACGTCGATGCGCTGCCCGGCATCACGCTGAGCACCGGCAACCTGGTGTCGCTCTTCGGGCTCCACCGCAGGTGGCGGGGCGCCCTCGTCGGACACCTCGCGCTCTTCGAGATGTGCAGCGTCGGCCCCATGGGTCGGTACCAGGCCGCTCTCGAGCGCCTCGGGTTCGGCCCGGACGCGACCCGCTTCTACGCCGCCCACGTGCAGGCGGACGAGCGGCACCAGCGCGTCGCCCTCGTCGACATGGTGGGCGGTCTGGTCGACCAGGAGCCCTTCCTCGGCGGCGAGGTGGTGTTCGGCGCCCGCTCGCTCGACGCCCTCGAGCGGGCCTTCACCGCGCACCTGCTCGACGCTTGGTCTCGAGGTGGGTCCTCCCTGCGCCGCCCCGGGCTCAGGGGTTGAAGACGGCCTTCACCATCCCGTCGTCCTTCTTCTGGAACGTCGCGTAGGCGTCGGGCGCCTCCGCCAGGGGGAGGTGGTGCGTGGCGAACCCGTCGACGCCCAGCGGGTCCTCGTCGGTGAGGAGCGGGAGGATGTGGTCGACCCAGCGGCGGACGTTGGCCTGTCCCATGCGCAGCTGGAGCTGCTTGTCGAACATCGTCATCATCGGCAGCGGGTCGACCATGCCGCCGTAGACGCCCACGAGGCTGAGGGTGCCACCTCGCCGCACCACGTCGATGGCGAGGTGGAGGGCGGCCAGCCGGTCGACGCCGGCCTTCTGCATGAGCTTCTCCTGCAGGCGGTCGGGCAGGAAGCCCGCCATCCGCTGCGCCGTCTTGCCCACCGGCGACCCGTGGGCCTCCATGCCGACGGCATCGATCACCGCGTCGGCCCCGCGGCCGCGCGTGGACTCGCGGATGTGGCCGGCGACGTCGTCGACCGCGGTGAGGTCGACGGTCTGCACACCCCGGCTGGCGGCGCGCTCCAGGCGCTCCGGCACGAGGTCGACGCCGAACACCTGGCTGGCGCCCCGCTCCAGCGCGACGCGGCAGCTCATGTCACCGATCGGACCCAGTCCGATCACCGCGACGCTCTGACCGGCGACCGCGCCGCAGTTCTGGACCGCCTGCCAGGCCGTCGGGAGGACGTCCGACAGGAAGAGGAAGCGATCGTCGCTCGGTCCCTCCGGCACCTTGATCGGGCCGTACTGCGCCTGCGGCACGCGCAGGTACTCCGCCTGCCCGCCCGGCACGTTGCCGTAGATGCGGGTGTACCCGAAGAGCGCGGCGCCGTACTCCGTACCCTCGTAGCAGCACCGGGTGGTCTCGCACTGCGACTGGAGCCCCTGACGGCACATCCAGCAGGTCCCGCAGGCGATGTTGAACGGCACGACCACGCGGTCGCCGGGGGCGAGGCCCTGCACCGCCGAACCGACCTCCTGCACGATGCCGATGGGCTCGTGGCCCAGGACGGAGCCCGGGTCGATGAAGGCGCCCATCACCTCGTAGAGGTGCAGGTCCGACCCGCACAGGCCCGACGACGTGACCTTGATGATCGCGTCGGTGGGCTCCTCGATGGAGGGATCGGGAACGTCGGTCACCCGCACATCGCGGGTTCCGTGCCAGGTGAGTGCCTTCACCGTCGGGCGCTTCCCCATCGGCGTCGTTGTCAACCGCTCTCGGCAGAGACCCCCCGACCGTCGTACCGGATGATGAGGATGGCGACGTCGTCGGTCTGCTCTTCGAGCGGGACCAGCGCTTCGAGCAGCGCGTCGGCCATCTCGTCGGGCTCGAGGTCGGAGAGCTCCGCGCCGACGACGCAGAGGCGGTCGAACCCGTCGTCGATCGACTCGTGTCGCCGTTCGATCACCCCGTCGGTGTAGAGCACCACGATGTCGCCGGGGAGCAGCACCAGGCGGTGCACGGGCGGTCGGAGCTCCGGCGCGACCCCGAGCGGCGGCACTCCCTCCTCGTCGAGGAGCACAGCCTTCGTGCCCCGCACGAGCATCGGCGGGAGGTGGCCGGCGCGACACCAGTCCATGGTCCCCGTCGGGAGGTGCACCACGGCGCACAGCACGGTGGAGCACATGGCGTTCGGGATCGCCTCCACCTGGCGGCTCACCGCTTGGACCATGGCGCCGGGCTCGCGCCGGATCGCCGCGATCATCCGGAACCCCGTTCGGAGGCGGCCCATCGCCACCGCCGCCTCCATGCCGTGGCCCACCACGTCGCCCACCAGCAGCGCGGCGCGCTCGTCGCCGAGGTCGAACACGTCGTACCAGTCGCCGCCGACCGCGGCCCGCACCGATCCGGCGCGGTAGCGCGCCGCCACCGTGAGACCGTCGATGCTCGGCAGCCCCGCCGGGAGGGCCGTGCGCTGGAAGGCGAGCGAGGCTCGCTGCTCGGCGTCGAACCGACGGCCGCGGGCGAAGGCGCGAGCGGCGAGCACCGCGACCGTCTCGAGCAGGGCGCGCTCCTCCTCAACGAAGGTGTGGACCCGCGCGTACGACACCGCGAGGACGCCGCGCACGTCGTCGGCGCGCAACGGGAGCAGGGCCATGGCCCACCCCTCCGCGGCGAGCTCGTCGGCGAGGCCGTCGCCGCGCCAGCCGAGCGGCGACTGGAGCCACGCCGGCTCGCCCACCTCGAGCACGCCTGCCACGAGCGATCCGGGGTGCGGCTCGACGGGCGTGTCCTCCGCCGCCGGATCGGGTGCCAGGACCTGGAGCTCGCCGCCATCGTCGACCACCGCGACGGTGGCGGCCTTGGCCCCCACCGCAGCGGGGAGGTGGTCGAGCAGCGCTTCCACCACCTCGTGGCTCGTGAGCACCCGCGCCAAGCGGCCGGTGACCTCCTGCAGCGATCGGCTCCGTGCCTCGTTCTCCACCAGCTCCTGGTTGATCGCTCGCAGCCGGCGCTGGTGGCGCAAGGTGATGATCAGCAGGAGGAGGAGCCCCACGATGGCGACCCCGCCGGCGATGGCGATGGTCCAGGCGATCGTGAGATCTGGTTCCTCGCCGGGACCGGCGGCCGCGATGGCCTCCTCGCGCGCCTGCCACGCGATGTAGGCGTTCCCCGCGAGCAGCGCGATGAAGGCCAGCGAGAAGGCCCAGGACTGCGCTCGTCGGCGGGGCCGCTCTTCGATCGGCGCGCTCATGCGGGAAGCGGGCAGCGTCGAGGTGCTGCTCCCCGTCGTTGGGAGACCGTCTCCTCCGAGAGCCACCGGCGGAACGCCTCGACCTCAGCGCTCGGCGCCGCCGAGCCCTGGGCGCGCAGCTTCTCGGCGAGCTCGGCGACGGCGGCGAGGGACCCGTCGGTGACGACCACCTCGAGGTCGAAGCGCTCGCGGCCCTCGGCGGCTGCGCGCAGCGCCGCGAACCGCCCCGCCAGCCGCAGCGGTGCGCTCTCGTCCAGCAGCGTGAGGAGGCGGGCCTGCGCCGTTCCCGTGGTCGGGGTGGCCAGCTCCGCCAGCTGGACCTCGCGGGCCGCCTCGTCCGTCTGGATGCCGCTCGCGACCGCCGCTCGCACGGGGAGCTCGAGGTAGCAGAGCAGCTGGCCGCGGGGTTGCTCGGACCGGTGGGCGATGACCATCGTCGGTGCCGCGGGCCCGTCGTGGGCGTGACCGGACAGCTCGGCCCAGACCGCCTTCGCGCCGTTCGAGGTGGACACGCCCCAGCGATCGGACAGCGTGGCGATGATCTGGAGGCCCCGCCCCGTGGTGCTGCGGATGGTCATGTCCACGACGGTGCCCACGAGGGGCACCACCACGGGCAGCTGCTCGGGCCGGGCGTCGAGGACGTCGATCCGCATGCCCGACCCGGCCCGCCGCAGCGTGACCGTGTAGGGCGCGCGGGTGTGGATGGCGGCGTTCGCCGCCAGCTCTGCCACGCACAGGGCCACGTCGGCGCGGAGGGCGCCGGAGACCTCCCAGTCGTCCATCACCGCAGCGGCGAAGCGCCTCGCCTCGCCCGAGCTGGCGGCGGTGGGCAGCAAGGTGACGGCCCGCATGCCTGCGTCGCCGGAGGCCATGGCGTCAGGTGGTGCGCGCCCCGGTCGCCGCCCCCGTGACCTGCGCGCTCACCATGACCGGCCGCATCGGCCCCTGAAGGTACCCGGTCCAGGGCGCCTCGGGGGCCCCTGCGAGACCTAACCTCCCGACGTGCCGTTGCCGACCCGGGGGATGGACCAGAGCGAGATCGTCGACGCGCTCGTCGCGATGCGCGCCGACGACGTGCGCTGGCAGGACGGCAAGACCTTCGGGATGGTCTACGACGCCGGCCCGGAGGCACACGCCGTGGTCGAGGCCGTCGCCCAGCTGTTCCTCCACGACAACGCCCTGAACACGCACGCCTTCCCGAGCCTCGCCCGGATCCAGAGCGAGGTGGTCCGGATCACCGCCGACCTGCTGCACGGTGACGACGACGTGGCCGGGTTCATGACGTCCGGCGGCACCGAGAGCATCCTCTGCGCGGTGAAGGCCGCTCGTGAGCGCGGCCGCGAGGAGCGCGGCATCACCGACCCCGAGATGGTGGTGGCGGCGAGCGCCCACGCTGCGTTCCACAAGGCCGCCCACTACTTCGGCATCCGACTGCACAAGGTGCCCGTGCGCGACGACTGGCGCGCCGACGTGGACGCCATGGCGGCGCTGGTGGGGCCCAGCACCGTGCTGGTCGTCGGCAGCGCCCCGCAGTACCCGCAGGGTGTGATCGACCCGATCCCCGAGCTGGCGGCCGTCGCGGCCGAGGCCGGCGCGAGCTTCCACACCGACGCCTGCATGGGGGGGTTCCTCCTCCCCTTCATGGAGGAGCTCGGCCACGATGTCCCGCCGTGGGACTTCCGCGTCGACGGCGTCACCACGATCAGCGCCGACCTGCACAAGCTGGGCTACGCGCCGAAGGGTGCGTCGGTCGTCCTCCACCGCGACAAGGCGCTGCGGCGCTACCAGACGTTCGTGTTCGACGACTGGCTCGGCGGGTTCTACGCCAGCTCGGGGCTGCAGGGGACGCGCTCGGCCCTGCCGATGGCCACGGCGTGGGCCACGCTCCACCACCTCGGCTCGGAGGGGTACCTGCGGCTCACCGCCCAGACCGTCGACACCCGCGCCCGGATGGTGGAGGGCATCCGAGCCGTCGACGGCCTCGCCGTGCTCGGCGAGCCCGAGGCGCAGTGCCTCGCCATGGCAACCGCGCCCGGCTACGACGACCAGCTCGACGTGTTCGCCGTCGGCGACGCGCTGGCGGCCCGCGGGTGGTTCCACGACCGCCAGAAGCCACCCGACTCCCTGCACTCCACCGTGAGCGCCGGCAACGCTCCGGTGATCGAGCAGTACCTCGCCGACCTCGCCGAGTGCGTGCGCGAGGTCGGCGGCACCCGGCTCGTGGACCGGTCCACGAGCTACGCGACCTTGGAGTGAGCGACCTCACCATCGCCGACGTCCGCGCTGCCGCGCATCGCATCGCGACGCTGGTGCCGGCCACGCCGATCCTGCGGTCGGACGGCATCGATCGCTGGGTTGGCACCCGAGTGCACCTGAAGGCCGAGCACCTGCACGCCACGGGGGCGTTCAAGCTCCGGGGGGCCACGAACGCCGTGCTCCAGCTCTCCGACGAGCAGGCCGCACGGGGGGTGGTCGCGCACAGCTCGGGGAACCATGCGTCGGCCCTCGCCCGGGCCGCGGCGGCGCGGGGGATCGCGTGCACGATCGTGATCCCACGCGGCGCGCCCGCCGCCAAGGTCGCCACCACACGCGAGGCCGGGGGGCGCATCGTCGAGTGCGAGCCGACCATGGAGGCGCGCGCCGCGGCGGTGGCGCGGCTGGTGGCGGAGACGAGTGCCGTCGAGGTCCACCCCTTCGACGATCCACGCGTGCAGGCGGGCCAGGGCACGGCCACCCTCGAGCTGCTCGATGCCGTCCCGCAGATCGGCATGGTCGTCGCCCCGGTCAGCGGCGGGGGACTGCTGTCGGGCACGGCGGTCGCCGCCCACGGCATCGACCCGGCGATCCTCGTGTGGGGCGCCGAGCCCCACGCGGTGGACGACGCCGCCCGGTCGCTGGCGGCGGGTCGGCTCGTCCTCGACGGCGCCGGGTCGACCATCGCCGACGGGCTGGTCGCGCAGCTGAGCGAGGGGACGTTCGCGATCCTGAGGCGCGAGGGCGTGCAGGTCGTCACCGTGAGCGAGGACGAGATCGTGGAGGCGATGCGACGCCTGGCGGTCCACGCCAAGCAGATCGTGGAGCCGAGCGGCGCGGTCGCCCTCGCCGGCCTGGTGCGCCTGGTCCGGGAGGGAACGGAGCTCCCCGGCGACGTGGGGGTGATCGTCAGCGGCGGCAACGTCGACCTCGACCGCTGGCACGACCTGGTGGGCCGCCCTGCCTTCAGGACGGCACCAGGCACCCCCTAGAGTCGGCCCTCGTGCCCCGACGCCTCCTGTCCCTCGTCGCTGTCGCGCTCATCGCCTTGCTGGGCGCGTCCGGTTGCGCCGACGACCTCTCCCCGGCCGCACGGGTGGGCGACCTCACCATCTCCCGAGATGACCTGATGGAGGAGGCCGCGGAGTGGGCGGGCAACCCGCAGACCGCCCGGGCCGGCACGCTGGCCGTGGGCGAGCACGCCTACGCCACCGAGCCCGTGAGCCAGATCCTCACCGAGCGCATCATCCTCGACGTCCTCGGCCAGGAGTTCGACCGCCGCGGGCTCGAGCCCGCCTCCCGGGAGGACGCGCTGCTCGCCATCGGCGTCGATCCGTCGCAGGAGGACCAAGCCTTCGGTGGCTTCTCCGACGAGTACGCCGAGGCGTACGTCAACGCCTACGCCAAGGGCCTCGCCGTGCAGAGCGCGCTGGGCGACGACTTCGGGCCGTTCATGACGGACGCCTTGGCCCACGTCGAGATCGATCCGCGCTTCGGGTCGTGGGACGCGACCAACCTGTCGGTCGTGCCCCCGACGTCACCGGGGCCCCCCGCCGACGGCTCCTGACCGGGTGGCGGCGGCTCGGGTCACCGTCGTGGGGCTCGGGCCGGCCGGGCCCGACCTGCTGACCGCCGGCACGCTCGCGCGCATCCACGCCGTACCGCACCGGTACCTCCGAACCGCTCGCCACCCTGCCGCGGAGGCGGTGCCCGGCGCGTCCGCGTTCGATCACGTGTACGAGGCGCACGAGTCCTTCGACGCCGTGTACGCCGTGATCGTCGAGGGCCTCGTCTCCGCCGCCGGCGAGCACGGGGAGGTGCTCTACGCCGTGCCGGGATCGCCCGTGGTCGCGGAGCGGACGGTGGAGCTGCTCCTCGGCGACGAGCGCGTGGAGGTGGAGGTCCTGCCCGCGCTGTCCTACCTCGACCTGGCGTGGGCCCGGCTCGGCGTGGACCCCGTCGCGCTGGGTGCACGGCTGGTGGACGGGCGACGGTTCGCCACCGAGGCGGCGGGCGAGCGGGGACCGCTGCTGGTGGGCCAGTGCGACCAGCGCCACGTGCTGTCCGACATCAAGCTCGCGATCGATGACGGACCCGACGTCGTCGTGCTGCAGCGCCTGGGGCTGGCCGACGAGTCCGTGCGCACGGTGGCGTGGGACGAGCTCGACCGCGCCGTCGACCCAGACCACCTGACCTCGCTCTGGATCCCTGCGCTGGCCGAGCCGGTCGCCGGCGAGGTGGAGCGGTTCCACGAGCTCGTGCGCACGCTGCGCGCCGAGTGCCCGTGGGATCGCGAGCAGACGCACGCGAGCCTCACGCGGCACCTGCTCGAGGAGACCTACGAGGTGCTCGAGGCGATCGACCACGTCGACGTGGAGGCGGGCACCGGCTTCGACGCGTTGGAGGAGGAGCTCGGCGACCTCCTGTTCCAGGTGGTGTTCCACGCCGTCCTCGCCACCGAGGAGGGCCAGTTCACCCTGGCCGACGTGGCGCGGGGCGTCCACGACAAGCTCCACGCCCGCCACCCCCACGTGTTCCAACCCGGTGCCCCCGAGATCGACGTGGCCCAGCTCACCGTGGACTGGGAGCGCCGCAAGATCGAGGAGAAGGGCCGCGACAGCGTGATGGACGGGATCCCCGCCGCGCTCCCGGCCCTCGCCTACGCCGCCAAGGTGCAGAAGAAGGCCGAGAGCCAGGGCGTGCCGTGGCGCTCCCTCGTCGGGGACGAGGACGACCTCGCCGCGCGGCTCCTCGAGCTCGTCGACGAGGCGCGTGCGGCGGGCCTCGATCCCGAGACCGAGCTCCGCGCTGCCGCCCAGCGGCTCCGGCGCGCCTTCGATGGCCGCTGACGCGGGGTGAGGCTGGCACCCCGCCGGCGCCTCGTGCTGGCGCCCTGTCGCCGGCCATCGCACAGACGGTTGGATGAGCCGATGTCAGGCGGAGAGGCGCGCCGTTGGAGCTGACCGGCGCCCTCGTGCGCCGCGACCTGGGTCGCCGGTGGCGCTCGTGGCTCGCTGTCGTGCTCCTGCTGGGCGTGGCCGGCGGGGTCGCCATCGGCGCGGTGGCGGGCTGGCGTCGCACGACGAGCGCGATGGACCGGTTCCTCGAGTACCACGTCGCACCGAACGCCTACGCCGAGGGGGCCCTGTCCCGTGAGGACCTCCTCGCCATCGACGGGGTCGAGGCCGCCAACGGCGGCGACTACTTCCTCCTCGTGCCCGTCGACCGCTCCGGCCGACCGCATCCCGAGCACCTCGGCTACGTCAGCCCGTTCTCCTACACCGATCCGGGGCTCGGTCGCACGACCGAGCGGTCGATCATGGTGGAGGGCGACCTCCCGGACCCGGCCGCCGCGGACGAGGTGCTGGTCGACGAGGAGATGGCCGACCTCTACGACCTCCACGCCGGGGACGAGCTCACGGTGCGCGGCTACGGCCCCGACCAGCTCGAGCAGCTGTTCGATGGGCTCGGGAAGCTGACGCCCACCGGGCCGCAGCTCCGCCTGCGCGTCACCGGCATCCAGCGCACGCCCCAGGACGTGGTGCCGAAGCAGAAGGTGCCCGAGGTCGTGTACCTGGGCAGCGCCGAGATCCACCTGGGACCGGCCTTCGACGCCGCCCACCGGCGCCAGGACATCCTCAGCATCGGTGCCCTCCCCGGCGGCCTCAGGCCCGTCGGGTCGGAGGACTTCGAGCTGCGCCTCGACCTGCACGAGACCACGCGTGACGAGGTCACGGCCGCGGTCCGCGAGCTCGATCCCGACGCCCAGCTCGACTTCGAGGGCGGTGACGCCGCGCGCGCACGGGCGGAGGCGCAGCGCACGATCCAGATGCAGGGAGGCCTGCTGCTCGCGTTCGGCGGGCTCGTCGCGGTGGGCGGGCTCATCCTCGTGGTCTTGGCCCTCCGACGACAGCTGGAGGCCGACCGGGTGGTGCAGCGCTCGCTCTGGGTGCTCGGCATGCCAGGCCGGCGAGCGATCTGGAGCGCGGCCGTGAAGGGGATCGTCGTGGGGCTGGCCAGCGCGGCCGTCGCCCTCGGGGTGGCCACGGCGATCTCGCCGGCGATGCCGGTGGGCCACGCTCGCCGCGCCGAGGTCCACCCGGGGGTGTCGATCGACAGGCTGGTGTTCGCCGCTGGGGCCGCGCTCGTCGTCCTCCTCGTGGTCCTCGTCGTCGCGGGCACGGCGCGGAGCGAGGCGATCGCCATCACCCGCCGGCGGGCCCCGCGACTGCCTCGGGTGGGCGCAGCCGACCGAGCGGCGCGAGCCGGGCTGTCACCCCCTGTCGTCGCCGGCGTCCGCTCGGCGCTCTCCGGTCCGGGCTGGAGCACGGCCGTCGTCACGGTGTTCCTCGCCGCGACGGGCATCGTCGGCGCCCTCGGGTACGCCGCCAGCGAGACCCGCCTCGCCACCACGCCCCCGCTGTGGGGATGGGACTTCGACGTCGTGGTGGGTGACGGCAACGACCCGACCGTCGACGAGCACATCGAGGCGTCCCTCGCCGGCAACCGCGACATCGCGGCCTATGCCAAGCGCTACGACCTGTCCTCTGCCTCCATCGCGCACGGGGACACCACGGTGGAGGGCGACGTGTCAGCCATCGAGCAGGTCGCCGGCCGCTTCGACCTCCGTCTCCTGGACGGGCGCGCCCCGGCGGGGGAGCGTGAGGTCGCGCTGGGCGCGGCGACGGCCCGGCGCCTGGGTGTCGGGGTGGGCGACACGGTCGACGTCGAGCACGAGCTCGGAACGGTCCCCATGGAGGTGAGCGGCCTCGCGGTGATGAACCTCGGTCTCGGGGCCGAGCGCATCGGTGAGGGCGCGGTCGTGGACGCGGCGGCGATCCCGAGGCTGATCGACCCCGATCACCTCGACCCGCCCTTCGTCATGGTGCGGTACGCGTCGGGCACGGACCCGGCGGCCGCCTACGAGGCGTTGCACGCCGTCTGGGGGAACACGGTCCTCCGCGCCACGCCGGCGATGGACGTCGACCAGCTCCACGACGTGCGCTTCCTGCCGGTGTGGTTCGCGGCGCTCCTCGCCATGGTGGCGGTGGTCACGCTCGCCTTCGTGCTGGTCCTCACGGTCCGCCGGGGCCGTCACGATCTCGCCCTGCTCCGAACGCTCGGGTTCGGGCGGAGGCAGGTGCGCGCGGCGGTCCTCACCCAGGCGATCACCCTCGTGCTCCCCGCCGCGCTGATCGGGATCGTCGTCGGCGTCGCCGCCGGCCGCGTCGCCTGGTCGCTCACGACCCACAGCCTCGGAGCACCCTCGGTGCAGGTGACGCCCGTCGGTGCCGCGGTGGCGGTCCTCGCGGGGGCGCTGGTCGTCGGCTGGCTCGCGTCAGCGATCCCAGCTCGGCTCGCGGCCCGCGTGCGTCCGGCCGAGGTCCTCCGCACGGAGTGACACCGCCTCAGAGGAACGGGCGCACCTCGGCGGACCAGAAGGAGAGGAAGCCCTTCTGGTCCGGACCCACCTGGTGCACGTACACGCGGGTGAACCCCGCGGCCGCGAACCGCTGCACGGCACGAGCCATCGGTTCCGGGTCAGGTCCGCACACCACGGCGCGCGCGACGGCGGACTCGTCCACGAGCCCCGTCGCGTCCGCGAGCTGCGCGGGGCGCGCGACCTCGGCGATCACCGATCCCGGCAGCGCGGCGTTCGGCCACAGGCGGTGAGCGGTGCGACGGGCGTCGGCGGCATCGGTCGCCCAGCACACGTGCAGCTGCGCCACCCTCGGCTTGCCTCTGCCGCCCGCGACCTCGAACGCGCCCACCAGCGACGGATCGGGTGCGAGCGCGATGAGGCCGTCAGCGAGCTCGCCGGCGACCTTGGCGCTGCGGTTCCCGGATGCAGCCACCCAGATCGGGGGCGGGACCGCCGGCCGCGTGAACAGCTGCGCGTGCTCGACGGTGAAGTGCTCGCCGTCGTGGTTCACCTCGCGACCCTCGAAGAGGGCGCGGATCACGCCGATCGCTTCGCAGAGCATGCGTCGCCGCACACCCGGCCGCGGCCATCGTGCGCCCGTCACGTGCTCGTTCAACAGCTCCCCCGTCCCGAGCCCGAGGGCGAACCGACCCTCGAGCTGCACGGCCGCCGTCGCGGCCGCGTGGGCCACGACGACGGGGTGCATGCGGATCAGCGGGGTGGTGACGCCGGTCGCGACGTGCAGCTCGGCGGTCGCCTCGGCGATGGCGCCGAGGACGCTCCACACGAACGGCGAGTGGCCCTGGGCCGGGATCCAGGGGTGCAGGTGATCGGAGATCATGGCGTGCTCGAAGCCGTGCTCCTCGGCCGAGCGGGCGTGGGCGGTGAGCGCCTTCGGGCCGTGCTCCTCGCTCGAGAGCCAGTACCCGACCTCGATGGGCTCAGCGATCGACACGGAGGTCTTGCCGCTCGACGATGCCGACGAGCGAACCGTCGAGCCGGGACACGACCACGTGCGACTCGCCGGCGGTGGTCATGCTCTCGGCCAGCTCGTCCACCTGGATGCTCGGTCGCACCGTGGACGGCGCAGGGCTCGCGACGTCGAGCGCGACACCGTCGCCGCTCACGTGCTCGGGCCGGATGGATCCCAGCACCCGCTGGGCGTCGTCGACGATGAGCACCACCGAACCGGGGCCGGGCTCGGGGAGGTCGACCAGCTTCGTGTCCGGGGCGCACGTCGCCGCCGGTCTCGCCCGGTGCCCGGCGCGCACCTCGCGCGGCACGGTCCCCTCATACGGGTGGCCCATCGCCAGCCACGCCATCTTCGACTCGGTGTAGTCGAAGACCTCGGCGAAGCCGTACGCGTCGAGGAGCGCAGCGGCGCGCGCGCTCAGGTCGCACTGGGTGTCGAAGCAGTAGACGACCACCGGGCGGGCACGCTCCAGCAGCTCGAGCGCGCGCTCCTCGGTGAGCTCGGGCATCGGGATGTTGACCGCTCCGGGGAGGTGCTCCTGGCGGTAGTCCTCCGCCGGGAGCACCTCGAGCACCTGGGCGCCCGCCGCGAGCTGCTCGCGGACGCCGTCGGTGTCGATGGAGCGGACCAAGTGGCTAGGCCGGCGCGACCGTGGCGGCCAGCTCCTCCTGGCTCATGTTGGAGCGGCCGGGGATCTGCTGAGACCGCGCCAGCTCGAGGAGCTCCTCCTTGGTGAGGTCGATCTTGTCGGCGAGGACCGGCGCGCCGAGCTGCTTCTTGCGCTCCTCGAGCCGCGTGCCCAGCGCCTCGAGCTCGTCCTCGGAGAGGCTGGAGCGCAGCGGCGGGAACAGCTCCTTCTCCTCCTCCTCGGCGTGGTGCTCGACGTTCTCGATGAGCACCTGCAGCTTGGCGACCCACTCCTCGTCGCCGTCGGGCAGCTGCTTGATCTCGGCCATGAGCACCTTGACGACGTGGTGCTCCTGCAGGCCCTCGTCCACGGTCTCACCGACCTCGTCATCGGTGTCGTGGACCTCCGGGTAGAAGATCTCCTCCTCGATCGACGTGTGGACCTCGAGGTCTTCGAAGATCTTCAGCGCGACCGCGGACATCGTCTCGCTGTCGTCGCTCTCGTGCGCCTGCTTGAACTGGGCGAAGAGCCCGCGGACTCGGTTGTGATCGGCGATGAGGAGATCGAGGGCTTGCACGGCAATCCTCCGGGGTCGACGACGGATGGGGTCGCCCCGAGCCCTACCCCGCCTGCGCCTCCGCATTCGCATCCACCGCGATCAGCACGTCCAGGAGGGCGAAGGCGGCGTCCTGCAGCTCATGGACGGTGGGGTCGAGGGCCGCCTCGGCGGCCGCCGTCGCCTCGGCGGCGCTGGCGCCTTGTGCCCGGGCCACGGCGGCGGCGCGCAGGGCCACGCCCCGAGCTGCGATGCCCGACGCCTCACGAGCGACGGCGGCGCCGACCGATCGGGCCACGATGTCCGGAGCGTCGCGCAGCACCTCGTCCACGGCGCCGCGGGCGGCCTGCATCCCGGCGTTCCACGGACCTTCCTCCACGGCGCCGCGCGTCATCTCCTGCACCTCAGCCCAGAGGCTTCCCTCCGGGATGGTCGCCGCCGCCTCGAAGGCGGCGTCCCAGGGGTGCGTGTCCGAGCCCCAGGACTCGGTGCCGAGGGCGGCTCGGGTGAGGCGCTCCTTGGCCGCCGACTCGGCGGCGTCGAGGCTCGCCTCTCGAGCGTCGTCGTCGGCACCGGCGCGGTTGAGCGCGGCGCGCACGGCGCGGTCCGTCGCTGTCCGCAGCGGGAGGCGCGCCAGTGCGTCGACCGCCGGGTGGGCGGCGTCCCACCCTGCTGTCCACGCCTCGTCAGCGACCGAGTGGAGCGCCGTCGCCCACGCCGTGTCGCCGATCGAGCGGCGGGCGGCTTCCAGCTCGTCGCGCTGGTGCGCGTCGCGCGCGCACTCGATCACGCGAAGGTCGGTCGCGTAGGCGAGCTCGGCCGGCACGCCGACGGAGGCGGCCTCCGAGGCGGCGACCCACCCGGCGGACTCCGAGGCCCGTTCCCACGCCTCCCAGGCAGCCTGCTCCACGAGGTCGCTGTCGTCGGCGCGCTCCGACCCGGCGATCGACGACGTCAGATCGATCCGCCGGCCCGCGATCATGATCGCCGAGCCCAGCACGTCCACCGCCCGGACGAGATCGAGGTGGTTGCTGGTAGGCCCGATGGTCTCGAGCCGTGCTGCCGCCTCCGTGAGACCGGCGAGCCTGAGCCAGGCGGCGGCCTGCACGCGGATGAGCCAGTCGGTGGCGAGCCAGGCGCGCGCGGCGTCGTCGCTCGACAGCGGTGGCGGCCCCGAGCTGAGGCGGGTGGGCACCGGTCGGGCGGTGCCGACCAGCCGACGAGCCCGACCCTTGAGCGTCTGGCGCCGCTCGTCGTCGAGGGCGGACGCGAACCACCGGGCGTAGGTGGCGAGCACCGGCGACACGCTCGTCGGCGCGTCGGTGTGCGGCTCGTGGGCCAGCCAGGCGGCCAGCTCGAGGAGGGTGAGGCGGAGCCCTCGGCGCCCGTGGGGGAGCGTCTCGAGCGTGATGTCGTCGAGGGCCGGCATCAGCCCGCTGGGGGACACGTCCACGTCGGCCGCGCTGGGTGCCGGCGGATCGGAGGGCGCCGGCAGGTCGGCGCGGTCACCGAGCAGCTCTGCCACCCGCCGGTCGTCGGCGAGCAGCGGGGCGAGCAGCTCCCACCCCTGCTCGAGCACCGGCCCGCGGGCGTCGTAGATGGGGAGCCAGTCGACGGGCTCGCCGACGAACAGCTCGACCTTCCCTGGTGCCACCGTCTCCCCGATCGGCGGATCGCCCTCGTCGTAGCTGTCGTAGCCGAGGCCGGCGAGGTGCCCGCGCCCGAGGATCTGGTACGGGTAGGCGTCGGGCACGAGGACGTCGCACAGGCGGCCCGCCACGAGGTTCGGTGACGCGCCGCCGTGGTCGCGCCACCCCGTGTTGGCGAGCCCGAGGCCGATCCCGTCGAAGGCGGCTTCCACGTCCAGGCACGCGTAGGCGGCGTCGTCGGCGTACTCGCGGGCCACCTCGCACAGCAGGTCGAAGCGCGCGAGGAGGGCCTGGCTGTCGCACGCCGGGCCACCCGCGGCCAGCGCGACGTGGGGCGCCCGCCCGAAGGTGATGGACGCGGTGCGCACCCGCTCCTCGAGGCGTCCGTTCACCACGTCGCACCAGGCCTGGGCGGTGCTCGCCTGGTGGAGGACCGCCGGCGCATCGGCCACCTTGACGTCGAACTCCACGGCGAGGAGCCGCAATGGCACCACGTCGTGGGGCGAGAGGTCGCCGAGGACCCACTCGCCGGCGATGTCGATCCAGCTGGCCGGCAGCGAGCCGCCCTCTCCCATGGGCGGCGGGAACAGGCGGAGCACCACCGCGTTGGGGCAGCTGTCCAGGCGATCGAGGCGTCCGCCGGGCTCGGGCGCACGCACGACGGCCGAGGCGACCCCGGCCTCCTCCAGGCGGTTGGCGACGATGTCGGGGATGGAGCTGAGGAGGTCGTCGCTGACCTCGAGCCTGGCGACCCGGATCAGGGGGCCTTCCGGCCCCATCACGGGCAGGCTGACCACCGGGCCCTCCGGGTCGCCCGTCCGGGCCGGGGAGAGGGCCTCGATGTCCGACCGGGACCGGGCGAGGGCGCGCGTGGCGGCGTCCACGTCGGACGCGCCCGTGATCTCCACCACGAACCCGTCGGCGTAGTCGCAGATCAGGTCGGCGGTGCCCGCCGCCACCCGGATGGCCATCGGGCGGAGCCTAGGCCCGTCGTTCGGGCGTTCACGCGGCGTGTCCGGTTTGCCCGAGCGGGCGGCGACCGCCCATGGTGCGAGCGGTGCCCGCTGTCACAGCAGTACCATCCGCCACACCTGCAACAGGAGCAACAGCCAACGATGTCATCGATCGAGCACGTCGCGGGACGGGAGGTCCTCGACTCGCGCGGCAACCCCACCGTGGAGGTCGAGGTGTTCCTCGCGTCCGGAGCCACCGGCCGCGCCATCGTCCCCTCCGGCGCGTCCACCGGTCAGTTCGAGGCCGCCGAGCTCCGCGACGGCGGGGACCGCTACGGCGGCAAGGGCGTGCGCGACGCCGTCGGCCACGTCAACACCGAGATCGCCGGTGCCCTCGACGGGATGGAGGCGCTGGACCAGCGCGGCGTCGACCTCCTCCTGATCGACCTGGACGGCTCACCCAACAAGTCGAACCTCGGCGCCAACGCGCTGCTCGGCACGAGCCTGGCCGTCGCCCACGCCGCCGCCGAGGAGACGGGGCTCCCGCTGTGGCGCTACGTCGGCGGGGCGAACGCGCACGTGCTCCCGGTGCCGATGCTGAACGTGCTCAACGGCGGCGCTCACGCCGACAACAACGTGGACTTCCAGGAGTTCATGCTCATGCCGGTCGGTGCGGCGTCCTACAACGAAGCGCTCCGGTGGGGCGCGGAGACGTACCACGCCCTGAAGGCGCTGCTCCACGACGCTGGTCTCTCCACCGCGGTGGGCGACGAGGGCGGGTTCGCGCCCGACCTGCCGTCCAACGAGGACGCGTGCCGCTGGCTGGTGCAGGCCATCGAGAAGGCCGGCTACACGCCGGGCGAGCAGATCGCGATCGCGCTCGACCCCGCCTCCACGGAGTTCTTCGAGGACGGAGACGCAGGTCCCCGCTACGTGCTCGCCGGCGAGGGCCGCTCGCTCACCCCGGTCGAGATGGTCGACGAGTACGCCCGCCTGTGCGCGGCGTACCCGATCCTGTCGATCGAGGACGGGATGGCCGAGGAGGACTGGGACGGGTGGACCGAGATCACGCAGCGGCTCGGCGCGACGGTGCAGCTGGTCGGTGACGACCTGTTCGTCACGAACGTGGAGCGCCTCGAGCGCGGCATCGAGGCGGGCGTCGCCAACTCGATCCTCGTCAAGGTCAACCAGATCGGCACGCTCACCGAGACGCTCGACACCGTCGGCATGGCGCACGGGGCGTCGTACTCGGCGGTGATGTCGCATCGCTCCGGTGAGACCGAGGACGTCACCATCGCCGACCTCGCCGTCGCCACCAACTGCGGCCTCATCAAGGCCGGCGCGCCCGCCCGCTCCGACCGGGTCGCCAAGTACAACCAGCTCCTCCGCATCGAGACGGAGCTGGGCGACACCGCCGCGTACCTCGGTGGCGCGGCGCTGGCGGGGAGAGGCGCGTAGGCGATGGCGGCTCGTCGGCTGGGTCGCGCCGTGGGGCTGGGCGTGGGCGGCGCCGCGCTGTGCGGGGTCCTGGCCTTCGCGGTGTTCCCGACCTCGACCTACCTCGACCAGCGCGCCCACACGTCGGAGGCCGAGGAGCGGCTCGCCGTGCTCCGCGCTCAGAACAAGGCGTACGAGGAGCGCATCGAGCGGCTGAAGACCCAGGAGGAGGTCGAGCGGCTCGCACGCGAGCAGTACAACCTCGTGTTCCCCGGGGAGGAGGCCTACGCGGTGCTCCCCGCGCCGCTGCCCGAGCTCACCCTCCCCACGGTCTGGCCGTTCGGCCCTCTGCGCCCGCCCGCCGACGCCTCCGGGTAGCCGGGTGGTCCATCCAGCGCGCCGATAGGGTCCCGCCCATGACCACGGGGGGATCGTCCGCATGAGCTTGTTCGGCACACGGGTGCAGCGGGTGGAGGACCCGAAGCTGCTCACCGAGGGCGGCACCTACGTCGCCGACCTGCGCGTCCCCGAGCTCGAGGGCGCGGCCTACGTCACCTACGTGCGATCGACGAGCGCGCACGCGGCCCTCACGTCCATCGACGTGAGCGAGGCGCGCTCCGCGCCCGGTGTGCTGGGCGTGTTCACCGGGGCCGACGTGGACCTGGCCGACCTCCCGCCGGGCACGCCCATGTTCAACGCTGCGATGACGCGCCCGTTCCTCGCGCGGGACCGCGTCCGGTACGTCGGCGAACCCGTGGCCGTGATCGTCACCGAGCGTCCCGAGCAGGGGCCGGATGCCGCCGAGCTCGTCTGGCCGGAGTACGACCCGTTGCCGGTGCTGGTCGACCCCCACGCCGCGCAGACCGACGACGTGGTGCTCCACGAGGCCGCCGGCACCAACACCGTCGTCGACCTGGCGTTCGGGCGCTCCGACGACCTGTTCGACGGCTGCGAGGTCGTCGTCACCCAGGAGGTCGTCAACCAGCGCGTGGCGGCGGTGCCGCTCGAGGTGCGGTCGTCGGCCGCGGCATGGGTCGACGGCCGGCTCGTGCAGTGGTCCGCCACCCAGCACGCCCACGGCACCCAGGGCACCCTCGCCACCACCTACGGGCTCGAGCCCGACCAGGTGCGGGTGATCGCGCCGGACGTGGGCGGGGGCTTCGGCGCCAAGATGGGCGGCTACCCGGAAGAGGTGCTGCTCGGCTGGCTCAGCAAGAAGGTCGATCGACCGGTCCGCTGGACGGAGACGCGCAGCGAGAACATGGTCGGGCTCGGCCACGGGCGCGGGCAGCACCAGACGGTCGAGATCGGTGGGCGCCGAGACGGCACCGTGGAGGCGTACCGGCTCACCGTGCTCCAGGAGTCGGGCGCCTACGGCGAGATCGGATCCATCCTCCCGTTCCTCACGCGGATGATGGCGCAGGGCACCTACGTGATCCCGAAGGTGGAGTTCAACAGCAAGTCGGTCACCACCAACACCACGCCCACCGTCGCCTACCGCGGCGCCGGCCGTCCCGAGGCGGCCGCCGCCATCGAGCGGGCGATGGACCTCTTCGCCGCGGAGATCGGCATGGATCCGGCCGAGGTCCGTCGCAAGAACCTCATCCCGCGCGATGCGTTCCCGTTCACGGGCGTCACCGACACCACCTACGACGTGGGCGACTACGAGCGCGCTCTCGACCTCGCCCTCGACGCGTCGGGCTACGCCGGGCTGCGGGAGGAGCAGGCGCGCCGCCGGGCCGCCGGCGAACCGGTGCAGATGGGCATCGGTCTGGCGCTGTACGTCGAGGTCACCGCCGGGCCGCAGGCGGGCACCGAGTTCGCCAAGGTGGAGGTGGAGGACGACGGCTCCGCCACCATCTACACCGGCAGCTCCCCGCACGGGCAGGGGCACGTCACCGCCTTCACGGCGCTCGCCAGCGACGAGCTCGGGATCCCGATGGATCGCATCCGGCTCGTGTGGGGCGACACCGACCTGGTCGCTCGCGGGCAGGGCACCATGGGCTCGCGCTCGCTCCAGCTCGGCGGCACGGCCGTGCACGAGGCGTCGGTGGGCGTCGTCGACCGGGCCCGGCAGATGGCCGCAGAGGCGCTGGAGGCGAACCCGGACGACATCGTCCTCGACAAGGCGGACGGTCGGTTCCACGTCGCCGGCACGCCCACCATCGGGCGCACCTGGGCCGAGCTGGCCGTCGCCGCGCGCGACGCCGGCAACCCGCTGTCCGTGATCACGGACTTCCAGGCGAGCTCCGCCACCTTCCCGTTCGGCGCCCACGTGGCCGTGGTCGACGTGGACACGGAGACCGGGCGCGTCCAGCTGGTGCGCTTCGTCGCCGTCGACGACGCCGGCCGCATCCTCAACCCGTTGCTGGCGGACGGCCAGCGCCACGGCGGGATCGCGCAGGGCGCCGCCCAGGCGCTGCTCGAAGAGGTGCGGTACGACGAGGACGGCAACCCCGTGACGTCGAACCTCGCCGACTACGCCGCGATCTCGGCCACCGAGCTGCCCAGCTTCGAGCTCGTCGCGATGGAGACGCCCACCGACGTGAACCCGCTCGGCGTGAAGGGGATCGGCGAGAGCGGCACCATCGGCTCCACGCCCGCGGTGCAGAACGCGGTCGTCGACGCGCTGTCGCACCTCGGTGTCCGCCACGTCGACATGCCCGCCAGCCCCGAGCGGGTGTGGCGAGCGGTGCAGGCGGCCACCGGGTGAGCCGACCGATCGAAGCCGAGGGCCTGGTGCGCCACTTCGGCGACGTGGTGGCCGTGGACGGCGTCGATCTGGTGGTGGCGGAGGGCGAGATCTTCGGCTTCCTGGGTCCCAACGGGGCGGGGAAGTCCACCCTCGTCAGGATGCTCACCACGCTGCTCAAGCCCACCGCGGGCCGCGCTCGGGTCGCGGGCCACGACGTGGTGGACGAGGCGGGCGCGGTGCGGCGCGCCATCGGCGTCGCGCTGCAGGACGCCGCCATCGATCCGCTGATGACGGGTCGCGAGCTCGTCCGGCTCCAGGCGGTGCTCCACGGGATCTCGCGGTCGGAAGCCGACAAGCGCGGCGACGTGCTCCTGGCGCGCGTGGGGCTCTCGGGCGCGGCCAACCGGCGGGTCGGCACCTACTCCGGCGGCATGCGCCGGCGGCTCGACCTCGCGCTCTCCCTCGTGCACGAGCCGTCGGTGCTCTTCCTCGACGAGCCCACCACTGGCCTCGACCCCACGAGCCGCACCGCGCTGTGGGAGGAGGTGCGCAGGCTCAACAGCGAGGGCACCACGGTGTTCCTCACCACGCAGTACCTGGAGGAGGCGGACGAGCTGGCTGGCCGTGTCGCGATCATCGACAACGGCCGCATCGTGCGCGAGGGCAACCCGCAGGTGCTGAAGACCGCGATCGGCGCCGACACGCTCGTTGTGAGCGTGGGTGTCGACCACGAGGTGCGCGCCGCCGAGGTGCTGGATCGCTTCGGCAGCCGCCGAGCGGCCAAGACCGGTTCCGTCGCCATCGGGATCGCCGGCGGCCCGTCGTCGCTCGCCGGCGCCCTGCGGGCGTTGGAGGACGCCGGCATCCCCGTCGAGCACGTCGAGCTCGACGCGCCGAGCCTCGACGACGTGTTCGCCGAGGCCACCGGCCGACGGCTCGAGGGCGCGGCCGCCGCCGACGGCGACCACCCGCCGGAGGCCGTCGCGTGACCACCGCGACCATCGCCGCGCCCCACGGCGAGGCGCGCATCGGTGGTCGTGAGGCGCTGGCCCAGGCCGCCGGGCTCGCTCGACGCTCGATCCGCGGCACGGTGCGCCAGCCCACCGTCTGGATGCCAGGTCTCCTGTTCCCCATGTTCATCGCGGCCGTGAACAGCTCCACGATGGGCAAGGCCGTGGAGTTCCTCCCGGGGTTCGAGGGCGTCGACTCGCTGCTGCAGTTCCTGCTGCCGGCGTCCATCACCCAGTCGGTGCTCTTCGGCGGCCTGAACGCGGGGAGCGACACCGCGACAGACATCCAGACGGGCTTCTTCGACCGGTTGCTCGCCTCGCCGGTGGCGCGCACCTCGATCCTCGTCGGGCGGCTGATGGGCGCGGCGGTCACCGGCGCCGGTCAGGCCGTCGTGTTCATCGTCGTGTACGGGATCTTCGGCGTCACCGTGAAGGGAGGGGTGCCAGGCATGGTGGCCCTGGTCCTGTGCGCGATGGTCTTGGCGCTCATGATCGGTGGGTTCGCCGCCATGATGGCGATGCGCACGGGATCGGCGGAAGCGGTGCAGAACGTCTTCCCGCTCACCTTCATCCTGTTGTTCATCTCGTCGGCCTTCTTCCCGACGGAGTCGATGCACGGCGTGTACCAGTCCCTCGCCGAGGCGAACCCGATCACCTGGGTGATCGACGGCATGCGCCACCAGGTGGTCGTCGGCTTCGATCTCGGCGAGCTGGCCGTGTCGCTCGGGGTCTCGGCCGTGCTCGCCGCGCTGGCGATCTACGGCGCGCACCGCGCCCTCGTCGCGCGCTTGGCGGCGTCGTCATGACCGCGGTCGCGCTCGGTCGGGCCCGCAGCACGTCGTGGGTGCCCGTGTCGTTCGCCCTCGCCCGGCGGAGCCTGGCCACCATCCTGCGGATCCCCGCGGCCGTGGTGCCGTTGATCGTGATGCCGATGTTCTTCGTCATCGCGTTCTCGGGGTCGTTCAGCTCCCTGAAGAACCTGCCGTCGTTCCCCACCGACAACGTCCTGAACTGGTTCGTGCCGTTCGCGATCATCCAGGGCGCCGCCTTCGCCGGCTTCGGTGCGGGCTTCAGCACCGTGCGCGACATCGAGACGGGGTTCTACGACCGGCTGCTGCTCTCGCCCGGCTCGCGCCTCGGGTTGTACGTCGGCCCGACGCTGGCCAGTCTCGTGCGGGCCGCCTTCACGACCACGGTGGTGCTCGCCCTGGGCATCGTCCTCGGCGCAGAGGTCCTCGACGGGTTGCTCGCCCTGGTGGCGCTGTACGTGGCGGCCCTCGGGATCGCGGTGATCGCCACCGGTTGGGCCCTCGGGGTCGTCTACCGGATCCCCGACACCCGGGCGGGCCCGATCCTGCAGATCGGCATCTTCTTCACGATGTTCCTCTCCACCGGCAACGTCCCGGTCGCCGACCAGATCGGCTGGACGCGCCACATCGCCGAGCACAACCCGCTCACGCCGATCCTCGAGCTGGCGCGGCAGGGCTTCCTCGGCGAGGTCAGGTGGGACACCACCTGGCCCGGCCTCGTCGCCATCGGCCTCACGAGCGCGCTGCTCTGGCTGTTCGCCGTCACCGGTCTCAAGCACCGCACCCCCTGACGACGTCTGTGCGGGATTCGCGTCGCATGGCGACGTTTTCTCCGCACAGACGTTGTGTGAGTAGTAGGAACGGTCTCCCGCCGCTTCTTCGCTCGCAGGAGGTTCGGACGATGCAGATCTCCGTCACGGTCAACGGGTCCGTCCACACGAACGACGTGGAGCCCCGGCGGCTCCTCGTCCACCACCTGCGCGACGACGTGGGCCTCACCGGCACCAACGTCGGCTGCGACACGTCGAGCTGTGGCGCATGCACCGTGCTGGTGAACGGCGAGTCGGTGAAGAGCTGCACGATGCTTGCGGTGCAGGCCGACGGCCAGGACATCACCACCATCGAGGGGCTGGCCGACGGCACCACCATGCACCCGGTGCAGGCCGCCTTCCAGGAGCACCACGGCCTGCAGTGCGGGTTCTGCACGCCGGGGATGGTGCTCGCCGCCGTGTCGCTGCTCGAGGAGCAGCCCAACCCGAGCGAGCGTGATGTGCGGGAGGGCATCGAGGGCAACCTGTGCCGCTGCACCGGCTACCACAACATCGTGAAGGCCGTGCTGGCGGCCGCCGAGGCGGGAGGCGGGTCATGACGAAGACGTCGACCGTCGTCGGCACCCGCATGGTCCGCAAGGAGGACCCCGAGCTCCTCACCGGCGAGGGTCGCTACGTCGACGATCTCGTCATCACGGGCGCCCGCTGGCTCGGGATGGTCCGCAGCCCCTTCGCCCACGCCCGCATCACGGGCATCGACGTGACGGACGCGCTCACGATGCCGGGCGTGACCACGGTGCTCACCGGTGCCGACCTGCGCGACGCCTGGCTCGGACCCATGCCCTGCGCCTGGCCGGTCACCGACGACATGAAGAACCCGGAGCACTTCCCGGTGGCCCTCGACAAGGCCTGCTACGTGGGCGACATCGTCGCTGTCGTCGTGGCCGACTCGCGGTACGCGGCGGCCGACGCCATCGGCGCCGTCGACGTGAGCTACGAACCGCTGGACGCCGTGACGGACCTCGACGATGCGCTGTCCGACCGAGTCGTCATCCACGATGCCCTCGGCACCAACAAGAGCTACACGTGGGAGCTCATCCCCGATGCCGCGGCCGTCGACGCCGCCTTCGCCGCCGCCGACCACGTCGTGAAGGAGCGCTACCTCCAGCAGCGGCTCATCCCAGCAGCGATGGAACCCCGCGGCGTGGCGGTGGTGCCGCAGCCCCACGGTGGCGAGGTCACGGTGTGGTCGGCCACCCAGATCCCGCACATCCTCAAGATCATGCTGACGGCCACCACCGGCATGCCGGAGCACAAGCTCCGTGTGGTCGCGCCGGCGGTGGGCGGCGGGTTCGGGTCGAAGCTCGACGTGTACGCCGAGGAGCTGATCGCCCTCGCCCTCGCCCGCCGTCTCAACGTTCCCGTGCGGTGGACGGAGAGCCGGAGCGAGAACGCCCACGCCACGATCCAGGGCCGCGGGCAGATCCAGGACATCGAGCTGGCCGCCGACGCCGATGGCAAGGTCACCGCCGTGCGGGTGCACCTGCTCGCCGACATGGGGGCGTACCTGCAGCTGGTCACGCCGGGCATCCCGCTGCTCGGCGCGTTCCTCTACCACGGCGTCTACGACATCCCGAGCTACTCGTTCACCTGCACATCCGTGTTCACCAACAAGACGCCCACCGACGCGTACCGGGGCGCTGGTCGCCCCGAGGCCACCTATGCGATCGAGCGCGCGATGGACGCCCTGGCGCGCAAGATCGGTGTCGGTCCCGACGAGATCCGCCGTCGCAACTTCATCGCCACCGAGGCGTTCCCGTACAGCAGCGCCGCTGGTCTCGTGTTCGACAGCGGCGACTACGCACCGAACCTGCAGAAGGCCCTCGATCTGGTGCGCTGGGACGAGCGCAAGGCCGACCAGGCTGCTCGCCGCGCCCGCGGCGACACCGTCGAGCTCGGCCTCGGCATCTCCACCTACGTCGAGATGTGCGGTCTGGCGCCGAGCCGGGTGCTGGCGTCGCTGAACTACGGGGCCGGCGGATGGGAAGCCGCCACCGTGCGGATGCTGCCCACCGGCACCGTCCAGGTGGTCACCGGGGCCACGCCGCACGGGCAAGGCCACGAGACCACGTGGTCGATGCTCGTGGCCGACAAGCTCGGGGTGAGCCCCGACGAGGTCGAGGTGCTGCACAGCGACACCGCCATCTCGCCGACGGGGATGGACACCTACGGGTCGCGCTCCCTCGCAGTGGGCGGCACCGCCATCGTGATGGCGGCCGACAAGGTGATCGACAAGGCCCGGGCGCTCGCCGCCCACCAGCTGGAGGTGAGCGAGGACGACCTCGAGTTCACCGACGGGCTGTTCCGCGTGGCGGGCAGCCCCGACAAGGAGGTGCCGATCCAGGCGCTGGCGTTCGCCGCCTTCACCGCCCACGACCTGCCCGACGGCATGGAGCCGAACCTCAACGCCTCCGTCACCTGGGACCCTCCGAACTTCGTGTTCCCGTTCGGATCGCACATCGCGGTGGTCGAGATCGACACGGAGACGGGCGCCACCGAGCTCGTGGACTACATCGCCGTCGACGACTGCGGCAACCAGGTGAACCCGCTCATCGTCGAGGGCCAGGTGCACGGCGGCATCGTGCAGGGCGTGGCCCAGGCGCTGTTCGAGGAAGCCGTGTACGACGAGGACGGCACGCTCCGGAACCCCACGCTGATGGACTACCTCGTCCCCACCGCCGCCGAGCTTCCGAGCTTCACCCTCGACCACACCACCACGCCCAGCCCCACGAACCCGATGGGGGCCAAGGGCATCGGGGAGGCCGGCACCATCGCCAGCACCCCCGCCGTGATGAACGCCGTCGTCGACGCCCTGTCGCCGTACGGCATCACCGACATCGTCATGCCCGCCACGCCCGAGCGCGTATGGCAGGCGATCCAAGCAGCGACCTCTACCAGCAAGGGAGCGCCGGCATGATCCCCGCCGCCTTCGACTACGTCCGGGCCGACTCCGTCGACGCTGCGATCGCGGCGCTCGTCGAGCACGGCGACGAGGCCAAGCTCCTCGCCGGCGGCCACTCGCTGCTGCCGCTGATGAAGCTGCGCCTGGCCGCGCCGTCCGTGCTGGTGGACATCGGACGGCTGTCCGACCTCTCGTACGTGCGCGACGGCGGAGACCACGTGGCCATCGGCGGCCTCACCCGACACCGAGACCTGGAGACGAGCGACCTGCTCGGCACGGAGGCCCCGCTGCTGCGCCACGCCGCCGGCCAGGTCGGCGACCCGCAGGTGCGCCACCGCGGCACCATCGGCGGCTCGATCGCCCACGGCGACCCCGCGTCCGACCTGCCCGCCGTGCTCCTCGCCCTGCGGGCGACGATCGTCGCCACGGGTCCCGACGGCGAGCGCACGATCCCGGTCGACGACCTGTTCACCGGCTTCCTCGAGACGGCGCTGTCGCCCACCGAGCTCCTCACCGAGATCCGGGTCCCGAAGGCGGCGGGCGCGGGGTGGTCGTTCCAGAAGCTCAACCGGCGAGCGCAGGACTGGGCCATCGTCGGGGTGGCGGCCGTCCAGAACGGCACCACGGGCATCGGGCTCGTGAACATGGGGTCGGTGCCGTTGCGGGCGGCCGCGGCAGAGGCGGCAGCGTCCGGAGGAGCATCGGCGGCCGACGCCGCGGCGGTCGCCGACGAGGGCACCGAGCCGAGCGCCGACCTGAACGCCAGCGCCGACTTCCGTCGCCACCTGGCGAAGGTCCTCGTGCGACGGGCCCTGGAGGAGTGCCGACAGGCGAAGTGACAGGAGCGCGCCGGTAGCCTCCCGGCGTGGAGGTCACCTCGGTCGACTCGGTGCAGGCCGCGCTCGCGGAGGAGCGCTACCTCGCCGACGAAGGGCTCTCGACCTCGATCTTCCTCGCGCTCCGGTTGCGACGTCCGCTCCTGCTCGAGGGCGACGCCGGCGTCGGCAAGACGGAGGTGGCCAAGGCCATCGCGTCGTGGACCGGCGGTGAGCTGATCCGGCTCCAGTGCTACGAGGGCCTCGACGCCCACCAAGCCGTGTACGAGTGGGACCACGCCCGGCAGCTCCTGCACCTGCGAGCGGCGGAGGCCAGCGGCGCTGCGGCATCGGCGGGCACCGAGGCGCTCGAGAGCGAGCTCTACACCGAGGCGTTCCTCGTGCGACGGGCGCTGCTCCGCGCGCTCACCCCGTCGGCCGCCGGCGTCCCGCCCGTGCTGCTCATCGACGAGGTGGATCGAGCCGACGACGAGTTCGAGGCGTTCCTCCTCGAGGTCCTCTCCGAGTACGCCATCACGATCCCCGAGCTCGCCACGTTCCGCGCCGAGGTGCCGCCGGTGGTGGTCATCACCTCGAACCGGACGCGCGACGTGCACGATGCCCTCAAGCGGCGATGCCTCTACCACTGGGTGGAGCACCCGAGCTTCGAGCGCGAGGTGGAGATCGTCCGGCTGCGCGCGCCGGAGGTGCCGGAACGGCTCGCCCGCCAGGTGGCGGCGGCGGTGGCGGGCCTGCGAGCCGAGGGCCTGTACAAGCCACCGGGCGTGGCGGAGACCATCGACTGGGCGGAGGCGCTGGCCATGCTCGGACGGGCCACCCTCGACGAGGCGTCGGTCAGCGCCACGCTCGGCACGGTGCTCAAGTACCGAGAGGACCACGAGCGAGTGCGCGGCAAGGGAGTCGCCGAGCTGGTGCAGTCCGCCGTGCTGCGAGGGATGTGATGGCGGGGCTCGACACGGTCGCGGTCACCATGGCCCGCACCCTGCGCGGCCTCGGGGTCGCGGCGCCGCCGGACGCCACCGTGGCCTACGCCGCGGCCCTGGCCGAGGTGGGGGTGCACCGCCGGTCGTCCACCTACTGGGCGGGCCGCGCCACGCTGGTGCGGCGGCCCGAGGACGTCCCCGCCTACGACCGTGCGTTCGCGGCCGTGTTCGAGGGTCGCACCTGGGACGGTGACGGGTCGGTCGCCGCCGAGCCGGAGACGGTCACGCTGCTGTTCGATACCGACGAGGAGCCACCGCCCGGCGACGCGGGCGACGAGCCCCAGCCGGTCGACGGCCCCACCTTCACGCTGCGCTGGACCGACCGCGAGCACCTGCGCTCGAAGGACTTCGCGCGGTGCAGCGTGGACGAGCTGGACGAGGCGCACCGGCTCATGGCCGACCTCCACCTCGCTGGCGCGCGCCGGGCGTCCCGGCGCCAGCGCCCCACGAGCCGCCGGCGCGGCCCCATCGACGTGGGCGCCACCACCCGCCGGTCGCTGCGCACCGGCGGCGAGCCGCTGCGCACCGTCCACCGCCAGGCGGGCGACCGTCCCCGGCGGGTCGTGCTGCTGTGCGACGTGTCGGGGTCGATGGAGGCGTACACCCGTGCGCTGCTGCTCTTCCTGCATGCGACGGTGCGGTCGGGTCGAGGCGTCGAGGTCTTCGCATTCGGCACGCGGCTCACCCGGCTCACGCCGGACCTTTCCTCGCGCGACCCCGAGCGCGCTCTGGCACGCGCCGCGGAGCGCGTGGTCGACTGGGCCGCCGGCACGCGCATCGGCGCGTCGCTGAAGGAGTTCAACGACATCTGGGGCCGCCGCGCGCTCAGCCGGGGC
>JBJMHD010000020.1:0-5109 GCA_045807565.1 Acidimicrobiales bacterium
CCGTGAGGGAGAACGGCAGGCGATCGAGGAACCGAGCCACGAGCTCCCCCGACGTCGTGTGCTCGATGCCCTGGCTGGTGGCCTCGATGCGGCGCTTGCGGAGCACCAGCGCGAGCTGGATCCGCAGCAGCTCGTCGAACACCAGCCGGCGGCGCGCCTCCTCCGCCTCCCCCATCGTGTCGGGTTGGTGGATCCCGCGGAGCGCGGCGTTGCGGTCGACGAAGTCGTGCCGATCGAGCACCCACCCGGGCAGCGGGTCGACGAACTCCTGCGTTCGTCGCAGCGACTCGCTGACCCAGCCGCGGAAGTCCTTGGAGTAGATCTTGAGCTTGTCCGACTGCGGATAGATGGCGGCGATCTGCCGACGGTCGTCCTCGTCGAGCAGGTCGATCTCCGGGTTGGTCAGCTGGAGCTGCCCCCGGAAGTCCGTGACCTTCCCGAAGAACATGCCCTCGGAGCCCTCGGGGAGCTGCCGGGTGCGCCACGGCTGGTTGAAGAACGTGATGCGCAGGTAGCCGGAGCCATCGGTGATGCGGAGCTCCGCCCGCGCCTTGCCTCGCCCCCGACCGGGCACCGAGGTCGCCGACACGACCCGGCCGTACACCCAGCTCGACTCGTCGACGCGAAGGTCCCGGATGGAGGCCTGCTTCGTCTTGTCGAGGTAGCGCCTCGGGTAGTGCGTGACGAGGTCGAGGACGGTGGTGATCTCGACCTGGGCCAGCGTCTTGGCCCGCTCCGGCCCCACCCCGGTGAGGACCGTGACCGGGAGCTCGGCGAGGTCAGGGAGGCCCTTCGCCATCAGCGGCGCGGGGTGAGGGCGGCCACGCTCCCGCCGGGGCGACGAGGGATCATTCGATGCCGAAGAGGTAGGGGTAGAGCGGCTGGCCGCCGTGGTGCACCTCGCACGTGGCGGCGGGCCGGTGCTCGTTGAGCCACTCGGTGATGTGCCGAGTGGAGCCGGCGGTGGCGCCGTCGCCCTCGATGATGGTGACGATCTCGTGGCTGGGCAGGACCAGCTCGGCGAGCAGCTTCGTGGCGGCATCGGTGAGCTCGACCTCCACCGCGCGGATGCCATCGCGCGCGATGCCCAGCCAGTCGCCCTCGCTGATCGGACCGACGTCGCAGCTCGACGCGCGCACGGCTTGGGTGAGCTCACCCGCGACCACGGCCGCGGCGGCGTCGGTCATCTCCCGGACGTTGTCCTCGCCTCCGGCCTCGGGGTCGTACGCGACGAGGGCGGCGAAGCCCTCCGAGATCCCCTTGGTCGGCACCACGTGCACGGACTTCGACGTCTGGCCGTCGACCTGCTCTGCCACCGGGATGATGTTCTTGTTGTTCGGGAGGATCACCACCTGGTCGGCGGGCACCTGCTCCACCGCTTGGAGGAGCTCTGCGGTCGACGGGTTCATCGACTGGCCACCCGTGACGATCCCCTGGACGCCGAGCGAGTGGAAGATGCGACGTATGCCGGCGCCGGTGGCCACCGCCACCACGGCGCACGTCACCGGCGTGCGCAGCTCGGCCGGCACCTCGATCGCGGGCGCGCTGGCGGCGTCCCGAACCCACGCCTCCTCCTCCACCTGCTCGATGAGGTCGGTGACGCGGATCTTCCGTGGGGTGCCGATGTCGATCGCCGCCTCGATCGACGCCCCGATGTCGTCGGTGTGGATGTGGCAGTTCCAGATGCCGTCGCCGCCGACGACCACGATCGAGTCGCCGATCCCGGCCCACACGTCCTTGAACGCCGGGATGGCGTCGTCGGGCGCCTCGAGGAAGTACATGACCTCGTAGCGCAGGTCAGAGATGTCGCCCTCGCCGTCGCCGTGGTCCCCGTGCCCCGGGAGGGGGTCCGAGAACACCGGCCCGTCGACCTCCACCGGCTCCGGCACCGCTCGACCATCCACCACGTGGAGCAGCACGTCGAGGAGGAGGAGGAAGCCCGTACCGCCGGCATCGACGACCCCCGCGTCCTTGAGGACGGGCAGGAGCTCGGGGGTGCGCTCCAGGGCGTCGGCCCCACGTGCTCGGGCCGCCTCGAGGACGGCGACCAGGTCGCCCCCGCCCTCGGCGGCCGCGACCGCTGCCTCCGCCGACTCCCGCACGACGGTGAGGATCGTGCCCTCGACAGGTCGCATCACCGCGTCGTACGCGGCGGTGGCGGCCTGGGCGAGGGCAGCGGCGCCGCTGCGGGCGTCGAAGCCGTCGCCCTCCACGACCACGCTGGCGATGCCGCGCAGGATCTGCGAGAGGATCACGCCCGAGTTGCCGCGGGCGCCCATCAGGGACCCGTGGCTGATGGCCTTGCACACGGCGGCGAGGTCGTCGCTGGCCGTCGCCAGCTCCTCGGCGACCGCGGCGAGGGTGAGCGCCATGTTCGTGCCGGTGTCGCCGTCGGGCACCGGGTACACGTTCAGCTTGTTGATGCCCGCCTTGTGGGCCTCGAGGGCGTCGCGGTAGCCCACCACCACGGCGCGCAGATCCTCGGCGCCGAGACAGGTCAACGACATCGCGGCGACACTACCGCCGGTCCTCTGGACGCCAGCCACCTGGGGTTGGCGGGTGGAGACGCGCCCCAGTACCCTCTCCGGGTCCTGCGCGGCGGCCGTCGGCCGACGCCCGATGCACCCGAGGTACCTGGTCATGGCAGCGGTTTGCGAGATCTGCGGGAAGCACCCCAGCTTCGGCATGAACGTCAGCCACTCGCACCGCCGCACCAAGCGTCGGTGGAACCCGAACATCCAGCGCGTGCGCGCGGTGATCGACGGTTCGCCGAAGCGCGTGCACGTCTGCACCGGCTGCATCAAGGCGGGGAAGATCCAGAAGAAGGTCAGCTAGCCCGACGCCGGGTGGTGGTGCCACCACCCACGCGAGGCATGGCAGCGACCTCGTCACGCTGCGCGCTCGCGTGGTCACCTGACGCCTGGCGACGGGCAAGGGCCCGGGTGGGCGACGCCTGGAACATCCGGGAGGAAGTGCATGCGGACCCTGCAACGGGTCGGCGCGGGGCTGGTCGCCCTGACGCTGCTCATGGGCCTGGCGGCCTGCGGTGACGACGATGACTCCGGCGAGGGCACCGAGGCCACCGATGGCTCAGGTGGCTCGGGCGACGGCGAGCAGGCGGGAGCCAGCGACGAGTTCTGCGACGGGATCGTGGACTTCAACGCCGCGGTGTTCCAGGTCGACATCTCCGACGACACGCCCGAGGCGGACATCAAGGCGGCGGGCGAGCAGCTCGGCCCGATGTTCCAGAAGGTCGTCGACGAGGCGCCCGATGCCGTTTCGGACGACGCCGAGGATCTGAACACCACGATCCAGGCCCTCAAGGAGGGCGACGCGTCCAAGTTCAACTCGGACGAGACCTTCGAGACGTACACCGGGATCGTCAGCGAAGCCATCGACGCCTGCGACATGGAGACCGTCGACGTGACGGCGGTCGACTACGAGTACAAGGGCGTCCCGGAGAGCATCGAAGCGGGCGAGGTCGCGTTCGACTTCAAGAACGACGCCGAGAAGGAAGACCACATGATGGCGATCATCAAGAAGAAGGACGGGGTGGACCTCTCGTGGGAGGAGCTCCTCAACCTGCCCGATGACGAGGCGGAGTCGAAGACCGAGTTCAAGGGTGAGGCGTTCGCCTCCGCCGGCGACTCGAGCAAGACCCTCGCGAGCCTCGATGCCGGTGACTACGCCATGATCTGCTTCATCTCCGTGGGCAGCCCCGACACGGAGGACGGTCCGCCGCACTTCACCAAGGGGATGGTCAAGGAGTTCACGGTCGAGTAGCGGTCACCCGCCGCTGCCCACCCATCCCAGGGGCCGTCGCGCTCGGCGCGGCGGCCCCTGGCGCGCTCCGCCTCGCCTGCGTCGTCGCCCCGTCCGTCGTCTGGCCGCCTGAGAAAGGTGGGAACTACGGTGGTCCACCACCCGATTCGCCCCATCAGGAGCTGGTCCATGCAGGGAGTGATCAAGTCGTACGACCCGGGATCGGGTGACGGCGTGGTGCTCTGCGACACCGACTTCCGGGAGTACGACCTGGCGTCCGACGCGCTCGACGGGTCGGTGTTCCGGATGCTCCGACAGGGCCAACGAGTGATCTTCGACGTCGACGACGCCACCCGGGCCACCCGGCTGCGCCTCGGCTCGGAGGTCGACATGGGGACGCCGGGCTTCGGCGGCATCCCCGACATCCCCCCGCTGCAGGACCCGTGAAGGTCACTGGACACCGTCAGGAGAAACGATGGCCGCCACCACCGGCAACCAGAAGCTGAAGGACTGGGTCGATCACTGGACCGAGATCCTCCAGCCCGACGCTGTCGAGTGGTGCGACGGGTCCGAGGCCGAGTGGGAGCGGCTCACGCAGCTCCTCGTCGACAGCGGGACGTTCACGGCGCTCAACCCGGAGCGTCGGCCGAACAGCTTCCTCGCCATCTCCGATCCCGGTGACGTCGCCCGGGTCGAGGACCGCACGTTCATCAACTCCGAGCGCGAGATCGACGCCGGACCGACCAACAACTGGCGGGCGCCGGCGGAGATGAAGGCCGAGCTCCTCGAGCTCTACCGCGGGGCCATGCGGGGCCGCACGATGTACGTCGTGCCGTTCTCGATGGGGCCCCTCGGCTCCCCCATCGCGCACATCGGGGTGCAGCTCTCCGACTCCGCGTACGTCGCCGTGAACATGCGGATCATGACCCGCATGGGCCAGGGCGTCCTGGACGTGCTGGGCGACGACGGCGAGTTCGTGCCCTGCGTGCACTCGGTGGGGTACCCGCTGGTGCTGGCCGACGGCACGACCCGGCCCGACGTGGCGTGGCCGTGCGACGCCGACAACAAGTACATCACCCACTTCCCCGAGACCCGCGAGATCTGGAGCTACGGCTCGGGCTACGGCGGCAACGCGCTCCTCGGCAAGAAGTGCTTCGCCCTGCGGATCGCGTCGACCATGGCTCGGGACGGCGGCTGGATGGCCGAGCACATGCTGGTGCTCGGCATCACCAGCCCCGAGGGCGAGAAGACCTACGTCGCCGCCGCGTTCCCGTCGGCCTGCGGCAAGACGAACATGGCGATGATGATCCCCACCCTCCCCGGCTGGAAGGTGGAGACCGTCGGCGA
>JBJMHD010000021.1:0-22369 GCA_045807565.1 Acidimicrobiales bacterium
CGTCGTGCTGGTGATCGACTCGTCCAAGTCGATGGAGAAGGACGCCCTCATCGAGCGCGTGCGGGAGGCGGCCCACTCCTTCGTCGACGACAAGGCGGTCACGGACCAGATCGCGGTCGTGAACTTCGATGCCGACGTCGCCCTGGCCCAGGACTTCACCACCGACGAGGAGCTCCTCCACGATGCCATCGACGGCATCGCGGTGGGGGACGGCACCGCGGTGTGGGACGCCGTCGTGCGAGCCGCCCACCTCTTCGACGACTCGTCGCTGCAGCCGAACCTCATCGTCTTCTCGGACGGTGAGGACGCCAACTCCGTGGCCTCCGCCGATCAGGCGCAGGCCGCCGTCGAGTCGGTGGGGGCGACGCTCTTCGCGGTTGGGGTGGAGAACCCCGGCTTCGACCAGCTGGCCAAGGTCGCCACCGCCACCGGTGGGGCCTCGGCCATCGCCGACGATCCGTCGGGGGTCGGCTCCCTCTTCGAGGACGTGCAGCAGACCCTCCGCAAGCAGTACGTCACCACGTTCGCCTCGCAAGCCCAGGACTCCGGTGCCGTGCCGATCACGCTCACCGTGGGCGGGGCCTCCGACACCAAGGAGTACGTGCCCGGGAGCAACCAGGCGGGAGCGGCATCGCTCGCGCCGGTCGAGGTGGCCGAGCCCTCCGGGCCTGCCTTCCTGCGGACCTCGCTGGGCTTGGCGATCGGGCTCGGGCTCATGGCGCTGGCCGGCATCGGCATCGCGTACTGCGTCGCCAGCGCCTTCATGGGCCGGGAGGCCACCCTGGGTCAGGCGCTCAGCCCCTACTCCGACGGCTACGTCGCCCAGAGCCAGTTCGACGAGGACGACGGCGACGACGGCCGTGGCCAGCAGTTCGCCCAGACCACGATCCTCCAACGGGCGGTGGAGGCCACCGGGGACTTCGCCGAGAAGCGCGGCTTCCTCACCACCGTCGAGTCGATGCTGGAGCGGGCCAACCTCCCCCTTCGGCCCGCCGAGGCACTGTTCTTCTACGCCGCCGGCGTCGTGCTCCTCCTGGTGCTGCTCGTGGCGCTGGCCGACAGCCTGCTGGTGGCGCTGATCGGCGCCGTCATCGTCGCCATCATCCCGCCCGCCATCCTGAGCTTCCTCGGGACCCGTCGCCGCAAGCAGTTCGAGGCGTTGCTCCCGGACACGCTCCAGCTGCTCGCGAGCACCCTGCGCGCCGGCTACTCGCTCATGCAGGGCGTCGAGGCCGTGTCCCAGGAGGTCTCGGAGCCGATGGGCCGGGAGCTGCGCCGGGTCGTCACCGAGGCCCGCCTGGGGCGTCCGCTCGAGGAGGCGCTGCAAGGCGTGGCCGACCGGATGGACTCCGGGGACTTCTCCTGGGCGGTCATGGCCATCCGCATCCAGCGTGAGGTGGGCGGCAACCTCGCCGAGCTGCTCGTCACGGTTGCCGAGACCATGACCGAGCGCGAGCGCCTCCGGCGCGACGTGAACGCGCTCACCGCAGAGGGCAGGATCAGTGCCATCGTCCTCGGCATCCTCCCCGTCGGCCTCGGCCTCTTCATCTACTCGGCCAACCCCGGGTACATGGACCCGCTCTTCGAGGACACCGTCGGCAAGATCATGCTCGGGGGATCGATCCTGCTGGCGCTGGCCGGCTTCTACTGGATGAAGAAGCTGATCGAGGTGGAGATCTGACATGGACATGTTGATGATCGCCATCGTCGGCATCGGCCTGGCCGTGGGGCTCGCCCTCTACGCCCTGCTGGGCCAAGCCGAGGAGAAGGCCGTGGTGCGGGCCTCGCTGCGGCAGCTCGAGGACTACGAGGTGGAGTCCGTCCGCGAGAAGGAGCTCCTCGCGCCGATCTCCGAGCGGGCGCTCGCGCCCCTCATGGACGGCCTCACCGGCCTCGGCAAGCGGTTCACCCCGCAGGGCTACGCCGACGGGGTGCGCCAGAAGCTGACATCGGCCGGCAAGGCCGACCAGGAGTCCTACGACCGCTTCCTCGCCATCCGGGTGATCACGATCGTGGCGGCGCCGATCGCGGCGTACCTCGCCTACTCGTACCTCCCCGTGAGCGGCCTCGCCCAGTGGATGGTCACCGGGCTGGTGCTCGCCCTCTTCGTGGCGGGGCCGGACGCGATCCTGAACCGGCAGGTGGAGGAGCGCCAGTACGAGATCAGGCGGAAGCTCCCCGACGTCATGGACCTCCTGGTCATCAGCGTCGAGGCTGGGCTCGGCTTCGAACAGGCCCTCGACCGCACCGTCGCCGCCGTGCCCGGGCCCCTCACCGAGGAGTTCTCCCGGATGCTCGGCGAGGTGCGCGCCGGGTCCACCCGGGCCGACGCCATGCGAGCCCTCGACGCCCGCACCAACGTGCCCGAGATCCGCTCCTTCGTCCTCGCCATCCTGCAGGCCGACACCTTCGGCGTGTCGATCGGCCGAGTCCTCCGGGCCCAGGCCGACGAGATGCGCATCAAGCGCCGCCAGCTGGCCCAGGAACGGGCCCAGAAGGCACCGGTGAAGATGCTGATCCCGATGGTGTTCTGCATCTTCCCGTCGCTGTTCGTGATCGTGCTCGGACCGGCCGCGCTCAACATCCGCGACTCCTTCAACGCCATCTGACCCCGGTGGGCGCCCCCCCGGCGACCGCCGGGACACCTGCACCGGCCCGGCTGATCGACCGCGTGCTGGCGCCCAGCTGGGCGGGCGTGGTCGGGGTCTTCGTCGTCACCGCCGGCTGGGTGATCGGGCTCCGGACGCTCTCGGACAACTCGTTCCTCACCCACCTCGCCACCGGCCGGATCATCCTGGACACGGGCGCGGTGCCGAGCCACGACGCCTACACGTTCACCGCGCACGGCGAGCCCTGGGTGGTCCAGAGCTGGCTGGTGTCGATCCTCTACGGCACGGGCGAGGCCATCGGCGGCCTCACCGCCGTCCGCGTGGCCTCTGCCGTCCTCACCGCGCTGCTGGCCGGCCTCGGGTGGACGCTGCTGCGGCCCGCCCAGGGCCTCGTGGTCCGCCTGGCCCTCGTGGCCATGTTCCTCGTCGTCGGCGTGGAGCTGTGGGCCGAGCGGCCCTTCATGGTGGGCCTGGTGTGCCTCGCCCTCACCGCCCTGGCCATGGACGACCGCCTCGACCCGCGGTGGCTGGTGCCCATCGGCTGGGTCTGGGTGAACTCGCACGGCTCGTTCCCGCTCGGTCTGGTCCTCCTGGTCGTCGCTGCCGTCGGCCGGCGCCTGGACGGCGCCCATCCGGCCGTGGAGCTCCGTGCGCTTCGCTGGGCCCTCCTCGGAACCCTGCTGGGCGCCGTGTCGCCCCTCGGGCCTCGGGCGCTGCTGTTCCCGTTGGAGCTCCTCCGCCAGCAGGACGTCCTCTCGCACGTGATCGAGTGGCAGGCGCCGACCTTCGACGAGCTCGGCCAACGGGTGTTCATCCTGCAGCTGGTCGTGGTGATCGTCGCCATCGCCCGGAGGCCGTCGATCCGATCCGCCCTCATCGTCGGCACGTTCACGGCGGCTGCCCTGCTCGGCGCCCGGAACCTGGTCGTCGCCTCGCTGCTCGTCCTGCCTGCCAGCGCCCTGGGCTTCGCCGACGTGGGCTCTCTGCGGACCTACGACCGGCCTCGGGTCGCCCGCCTGGTCGGTGTGGTCGGCGTGGCGATGGCGCTGCTGGCCACGGCCGTGCGCCTCGACCAGCGGGACCTCGACCTCCGGCGCTATCCCATCGACGCCTTGGCGTACCTCGAGGACAAGGGGATCGACACCCGCGAGGTGCGGTTGGCCGCGCCCGACATCGTCGGCAACGTCGTCGACTACATCTACGGCCCCCAGCAGCGGGTGTTCTACGACGACCGCTTCGACATGTTCCCCCAGGACGTCACCGACGCCGAGGTGGCTCTCCTGCAGGCCGAGCCGAGCCTGCGGGTGCACCTGGACAACTTCGACATCGACCTCGTCTTCGTGGGGGCGTCCTCTCCGTCAGCGCAGCTGCTGGTCGGTGATGACGCCTGGCGCTCGATGTACGTCGACGGCCGGTGGGTGCTGCTCTGCCGCAGGGATGCCCCCCTCGGGGCCTCCCAGGTCTGCTGACCTCGGCTCGCCCCAGGTCAGCCCGCCCCGGCCATGGGCCGGTACGCGAAAGAGCGGCGGGCCGAAGCCCGCCGCTCTTTCGACAGCTTGGAACAGCTGCCGAAGCTCTAGTTCGAGCCGCCGATCGCGCTGCCGGTGGAGTTGAACGAGGACTTGGCGTTGCGGCCCAGGAACTGCAGGGCGACGATGCAGATGACCGCGATGAGCGCCACGAGAAGGGCGTACTCAACGAGGGAGGCGCCACGCTCGGAGTCCGCGAAGCGGGCCCGGAGCCAGGTGGCGAAGAACTCGTAGCTGGTGATCATTGGATTGGTTGCTCCCTAGGTGGTGGTTGCTCCCGGTCACCCGGGGGCTGGCTTCCTGTCGTTGAGAAGTATCGTCAGGTGGCAGCGACACTTGAATAGGTCATGCGGCCCATTCTGGAAGCCCAGGTCAGAGGCTGTTTTCGGGCGGTCAGTCGAGGTGGACGATGCCCATCCGCACGGCCTGGAGCACGGCCTGCGTCCTGTCCCTTGCGTCCAGCTTCTGGTAGATCGACGCGAGGTGGTTCTTGACGGTCTTCTGGCTGATGTAGAGCTGCTCGGCCACCTCGGGCGTGGAGCAGCCGTCGGCGATCAGCTGGAGGACCTCCTCCTCCCGCTTCGTGATCACCCGGTCGTCGTCGCTGGCGCTCGGCGCGTCCAGCCGGCGGACCTCGTCGAGCATCGTGGCGGCCAGCTGCGGCGAGAGGGCGGTGTCGCCCTGGACCGCCATCCGCACCGCCTCGGCGACCTCCTCGGTGGAGCAGTCCTTCACGAGGTAGCCCGAAGCGCCCGCTCGAATGGCCTCGGCCAGCACCTCCTTGTCGGCGTGCATCGTGAGCATGATCACCTGCGGGGCATCCTCCTGCTGGCGGATCACCCTCGTGGCCTCGACGCCGTCGAGCTCGGGCATCGACACGTCCATGAGCACCACCTCGGGCCGGAGCTCGGCGGCCAGGCGGATCGCCTGCTCACCGTTCTCCGCCTCGCCCACGATGTCGAGACCCTCCTCGGTGAGCGAGCGGCGCAGGCCCTCCCGCAGCATCCGATGGTCGTCCGCCAGCAGCACACGGATCGTCAACCTGCCACCTCCACTGGTTCCTCCGTGCTGGTCAGCGACCCTCGAGGGTGCAGCGTACCCGCGTGCCCCGACCAGGCTCGGAGTCCACCACCAGGGTGGCGCCGATGCTGGCGGCGCGCTCCCGCATCCCGAGGAGGCCGTAGCTGTCCAGCCGGCCGGCCTTGCCGACGGGGAACCCGATCCCGTCGTCGGCGATCTCCAGGCGGGCCTCGTGGCCGTCGCAGCGCCACGAGATCGTGACCTGGGTAGCGCGGGCATGGCGCTCCACGTTGGTGACGGCCTCCTGGGCGATGCGCCACAGCTCGCGCTCCTGGAGGATCGGCACGCGACCCGTCTCCTGGGCCCGGAGGTGGCCGGCGAGGCCGCTGCGGCCGCGCACCCGCTCGAGGAACGCCTCCAGCGTGGTGGCCAGGCTCTGCGCCTCGCTGACGTCCGTGCGGAGGTCGTAGAGGGTGTCGCGCACCTCGCCGATCACCCCGCGGACGTCGGTGCGGAGGTTGTCGAGCGACGCGGTGGTGTCGCCGCCCGCCGCGCCGGTCTTCACGATCCGGTCGAGCTCGAAGGCGAGGTAGGCGAGCGACTGACCGATCCGGTCGTGCAGGTCGCGGGCGATGCGGGTGCGCTCCTCGTCGGCCCCGACGGTGCGGAGCCGCCCGAACCAGCGGGCGTTGTCGATGGCGAGCGCCGCGGCGTCCACGAACCCGGCCAGGAGCTCGAGGTCCCGGCTCGTGAAGTGGTGGGCCTCCCGGTGCTCGATCGACACGAGCCCGATGATCGACCCGCGGGCAGGCAGCACGGCGTACAGGCCGGAGGCGGCGCTGGGGGAGAAGCCCGGCCCGCCGCCGGCGAGGAGGTTCTGCTCGCTGACGAGGCTGCGCAGGCGCAGGGCCCGCGCCAGCGGCTTCGGCAGCTCCGCTTCGGTCATCGTGGAGGGAGGCCGCGTGCCTTCGCGCCGCAGCGTGTGCCAGCGGTTGTCGGCATCGTCGAACACCACGACGGCGACGGCATCGAGCTCGAACAGCTCCTTGAGCTGCTCCATGGTGGCGTCGAGCACCTCGTCGAGGTCGAGCGACGCCGGCAGCGTCTGGGTGACCTGGTGGAGCTGGTACAGGAGGGTGTTGGCGTCCGAGAGCCGGCCCAGGCGGTCCATGGCGAGGATCTGGCGCTGGTCGGCCTCCCCGGAGATCCGGCGGGCGTAGCCGGCCACCAGCGCCACCAGCATCACCTCCACCGCCCACTGCACCGAGGTGCGGAGCTCCTCCTCGACGAAGTCGTCCTGGAGGGCCCAGGGGAGCGTGACGGCCACGAGCGAGACGGTGGCGATGCGCAGCGCGAAGCCGAACCCCCGGGCGAAGCCGGCGACAGCGATCGAGGTGAGGAGGGAGAACGCGAGCGGGGAGTCCCAGTAGCCCGTGGCGACCACGAGGAGCACCGCGAAGGCGACCTCGCCCAGGATGAGCAGGAGGCTGCCCAGCTCGTCCCGGTGCCGCAGGGGCCGGATCGTGCGATAGAGGGCGTGGGCGAGGAGCAGGGCGGAGCAGACGACCAGGCGCTCGTCGCCGTCCCGGATGTCGCTCGCGGCGAGGAGCAGCGACACCACGGTGGTGCCCCACCGGATGACGAGGATCGCCTGGCTGAACGGGGCCAGGGGATCGATGACCCGAGACGCCGCCGACGGCGGGCTCGGGGGCGGCGTCAGCCGAAGGCGCCGCCGATGTCCGAGGCCGCCGGACCCAGCAGGACCACGAAGATCGCCGGGAAGATGAACAGGATCAAGGGGAAGAGGATCTTCACCGGCAGCTTGGCCGCCTTCTCGCGCGCCCACTGCTGGCGCTTCGAGCGCATCTCCGTGGCCGAGGTCTTCAGCACCCGTCCCACCGGCATCCCGAGGGCGTCCGCTTGGGTCAGGGTCAGCACGAAGTTCGATAGCTCCGGCACCTCCGTGCGCTTCCGCAGGTTCTGCAGGGCCTCCTTCCGGGGGAGGCCCAGCTCCATCTCGCGAAGCGTACGCGCGAACTCGTCGGCGAGGGGGGACGTGAAGTTGTCGCACACCACCCCGAGCGCGCCCTCGAAGCCCATGCCCGCCTCGACCGAGATGGCGAGCAGGTCGAGGGTGTCGGGGAGGTCCCGCCGGATGGAGTCCTTGCGCTCCTGCACCTTGCGGTCGAGCCACGACTTGGGCGCGTAGAGGCCCAGCACCGGGAGCAGGACGAGCATGAAGATCCCGGTGCCGCCGCCCACGGTGCCCGACGCGACGATCCAGGCCCCGATCAGGAAGCCGATGATGCCCCCGAGCACCTGGAGGCTGATGATCTCCTCGGCCCGGAACTGGTTGGCGACGCCGGCGTGCACCAGCGCGGTGTGGATCCGCTCTCGGTAGTTGCGGGGGAGGACGCCCTCGAGGAGCTCGAGGATGCCGCCGGCGACCGGTCGCACGACCCGGGACAGGAACGGCTGGGCCAGCATGAGCTGGAACTCGTCGGCGTCCTCCAGGTCCTGGTCGAGGCTGCGGAGGTACTCCTCGGCGTCCTCGGGATCGGCAGGGTCGCCACCGCGCTGGGCGATGCCGAACAGGACGAGGGCGACGCCTGCGGACAGCAGGAGCAGCGCCAGGACGGTACCCATCAGATGTCCACCTTGATCATCCGGAAGATCAGGGCCATGCCGACGGCCACGGACACGACGGCGCCGCCGAGCCAGATCGGTCCCCACCCGGAGAACATCGGATCGAGGTAGCCCGGGTTGCTGACCTGGATGAAGATGGCGAGGAAGAAGGGGAGGGCCCCGAGGACGTAGGCCGAGACCTTGCCCTCGGCGGTGAGGACGTCGATCTCGCGGCGGATCTCCTCGCGGGCCCGGATGAAGTCGGCCAGCGTGTGGAGGAGGTCGGCCAGCTTGCCGCCCACGGTCTGCTGGATCCGGATGGCCTGGACGACCCAGTCGACGTCCCGCACTTCGAGCCGCTCGGCCATGCGCCCCAGGGCGTCCACCAGCGGGTCACCGAGCTGCGTCTCGGACACGACCCGGGCGAACTCCTCCGAGATCGGCGGCTCGGCCTCCTCGCACATGAGCTGGATGGAGCGCAGGAAGGTGTGGCCGGCCGAGAGGGAGGAGCCGATCAAGGTCAGCGCGTCCGGGAACTGCGCCTCGAACTTGCGCTTCCGTCGGGAGATGCGCCGGTTCAGGTAGGCGATGCCGATGAACGGGCTGGCGATCACCGCCACGAACCCGAAGGCGAGGCTCGACGTGATGGCGGCCACGAACGAGCCGAGGACCAGGCCCCCCGAGACGACGAACAGCACGAACTCGCCCGGACGGACGGGCAGGCGGGCGCGCTCGAGGAGGGTGAGGAGGCTCCCCTTGGCGTCGACCTGCTCGATGAGGCGGCCGGCGACGCCGATCGTGTTCTCGACGATTGACGAGTGCTGCTCCACCGCCGCGCCCAGGTCGACGTCGCGCTCGCCCCAGGGCAGGTCGAGGATGTCGGCGAGCGCTTCCTCGCGCTCGTAGACGCGCCCCAGCATCCCGACGACGAGGAGGGCCAACCCCCCGCCCACCATCAGCATCGCAAGCAGCTGACCCACTAGCGCAACCGCTCGCGGTCGGCGACCTCGCGGGCCGAGGGCACGCGGACCTTGCGGCCGCGCGTGGTGCTGGCGGGCGTTCGGCCCGGTGCGGCGCCGACGGGCGCCTTGAAGGCCGACGCGGGCACCTCGATGCCTCCGTCGGTGAGCTTGTCGAGGAACTTCGGCCGAAGGCCGGTGGCCACGAGCTCCCCGGACGCCTTGCCGGCCATCCCCGGGATCTGCCGGTACTTGAAGATGTCCTGCAGGAGGATCGTGTCGCCCTCGAGGCCCTGCACCTCGGTGACCGCGGTGATCACGCGGCGACCGTCGGGCATGCGGGAGACCTGGAGGATGAGGTCGATGGCCGAGGCGATCTGCTCACGGATGGCCCGCACCGGGAGCTCGTAGCCGGCCATGAGCACCATCGTCTCGAGACGGCTGATGGCGTCGCGGGAGGCGTTGGCGTGGACCGTGGTCATCGAGCCCTCGTGGCCGGTGTTCATGGCCTGGAGCATGTCGAGGGCCTCGGCCGCACGGCACTCGCCGACGATGATGCGGTCGGGCCGCATGCGGAGGGCGTTCTTCACGAGGTCTCGGATCGCCACCGCGCCGGTGCCCTCCGCCGAGGGTGGACGGGTCTCGAGGTTGATCACGTGGGGCTGCTGCAGCTGGAGCTCGGCTGAGTCCTCGATCGTGATGATCCGCTCGCCGTCGGGGATGAAGGCGGACAGCACGTTGAGGTTCGTGGTCTTGCCGGTGCCGGTACCGCCCGACACGAGGATGTTGAGCTTGCCCCGCACGCACGCCTCCATCACGGTGACGAGGTCGAGCGTCCAGGTGCCGAAGTTGATGAGGTCCTTGGCGGTCCACGGGTCCTTCGAGAACTTCCGGATCGTCAGCACGGAGCCGTGCAGCGCCAGCGGCGGGATGATGGCGTTGACGCGGGAGCCGTCGGGGAGGCGGGCGTCGACCATCGGCGAGGCCTCGTCGACGCGCCGCCCGACCGCCGACACGATCTTGTCGATCACCGCTCGGTACTGGATGTCGTCGCTGAAGGACAGGTCCGTGTGCTCGATGAGGCCGCTGCGCTCCACCCAGATGTCGTCGTAGGCGTTGCACATCACCTCGGTGACGGATTCGTCGGCGAGGAGCGGGTCGAGCGGTCCGTACCCGAGGGTGTCGGACATCATCTCCTGCACGAACCGCCGGCGCTCGAGCGGCGTCACCTCCACGTCCTCGCGCTGGAGGATGTTGTCGAGGGCGTTCTTCACCTCGACGGCCAGCTCCTCGGCCGACAGGCCCTGCATCCGGGGAGCGACCTCCTCCAGGACGAGCTCGCGCACCTTCTTCTTGGTGGCGTCCCACGTGCTGGTGGTGCGGGCGCGCCCGGTGGAGCGCGGGCGCTTCTGCACCCCCGCGACGGGCGGGGGAGCGGGCGCCGCCTCGGCGGCCTCGCGGGTCTCCTCTTCCTCGAGGGCGGCGAGCTTCTCAGACAGCTTCATCGAGCCTCCTGGGCGGATGGCGTGTGGTTCGTGGGGTGCGGCTAGGCCTTGGCCTTGCGGCGGAACAGTCCGGTCTTCTTGGGCGCGGTGTCGGCGTCGACGCGCTGCTGCAGGCCCTCGGGCAGCACCAGCTTCATCCCGCCGGCCATCAGGCTGCTGATCTCGGCGTTGGGGGAGGCGGCCATCACCGGCATGCCGAGGTTGATGGACCGGCTCACCTCCTTGGCGTACGGCAGCACCGACTCGAAGCCCTGGGGGAAGAGCTTGGTGACCTGCTCGATGTCGATGCCCACATCGCTCTCGGCCTTGTTCAGGACGAGGCGGATGTTGTCGGTGGGCACCTTCAGCCGCTCGAGCGTGCCGAGGAACACGCTCATGTTGCGGACGCTCGGCAGGTCGAGCGTGCACATCACGTAGAGCATGTCGGAGAGGTCGAACGCGGCGAGGACGGTCTCGGCCAGCTGGGGCGGCGTGTCGACGATGACGTAGTCGTACGCGTTGCGCACGGCCTCCAGGATCCGGGTGACGTCGGGCGGGCTGATCCGGTCGGCCTCGGAGGGCTCGCGGGGGGCGGCGAGGACGCTGATCCCCGTCTCGTGCTCCACGCAGTACTCCTGGATGTGGGCCCGCAGGTCGGCCTCGTCGGTGTCCTCACGCTGGAGGGCGTCGAAGATCGTGTACTTGGGTCGGAGGCGCAGCGCGGTGGAGACCTCGCCGAACTGCAGGTCGAGGTCGACGATGCACACCCTCCGCTGGGTGAAGCGGGTCAGGAAGTAGGCGAGGTTGGTGGCGTAGAACGTCTTGCCGCAGCCGCCGGTGGCCGACGCGATGGTGTACATGGTGGCGGGCCCGCCGGGAGCGGCCGGCTCGGCCGCCATCGCCGGTGCCAGCGCCGCCGCCGCGACGGGCGCGGCGCCGGTCAGCTCGAGCCCGCGCTCCACCGCCTCGGCCAGCTCCTTGTCGTCGATCGGCAGCTGGAGGAGGTCGACCGCACCGGTGCGGACGATGTCCCGGAGGCTCGCGTCCGGACGCCGGCTGAAGGCCAGGACCAGGCGCATGGCCGGCAGCTCCTCGCGGATGAGCCGCAGCCGGGCGAGGCCCGAGCGGGTGCCCAGGCTGGGTCCGGCGACGAGCACGTCGAAGGGCCCGTCGGCCTCCAAGACCTCGGCCACCGAGCCGACCCGAGAGCACGGCACGATCTCCGGCTTCGGGGTGACGTCGGCGAGCGCGACCCGCAGCTGCTCGGCGAGGGTCTCGCTGCGATCGAGGACGAGGATCTTGGGTGAGGGCATGGCGTCTCCTAGCCGAGGGGCTCCATCGCTAGCCCTCGAAGATGGTGCCAGCGTCCTGGCCCGGGGTGTCGCCGGCCGGTGCGGCCCCGTCGGCCACGAGCGAGGCGTACAGGCCCTGGGACTCCGTGAGGAAGATCACCTTCTCGGCATCGGCCGGGCGCAGGGCGAGCAGGTACGTGACGGCGCTGCCCGAGGCCCGGGGCGTGCTGCCGGTGTTCGGCTCGGTGGCCGTTCCCCGCCGCGCCGGGATGGTGAGGTCGACGTCGAGGACCTCGACGTTGCTGAGGACGAGCTCGGCCCGCCCGCCCGTGCCGTACAGGTTGATGTGGTCGCCGGGGCTCACGTAGGCGGCCACGCCGGGCACGAAGTCGAGCTGCACGGCGACGGCGTCGAAGCCCTTGGGGATCTCGAAGGTGCGCGGCGGGTTGAGCTGGAGGCCGCCGCTGGTGATCTGCTGGTCGGCCTGGAAGCCCTGCGTGAAGGTGGCCCCCTGCAGCTGGTTGAGGCTGCCGATGGCGCCCGCCACGAGCTGGCCCGGGTCGATCTCCTCGGTGCGCAGCTTGTTCTCGTCGATGAGGTCGTCGGCGAGGTCACCGGGCGCGATGTCGGTGGACGCGACGACCACCGTCACGCGCTCGGCGGCGTCGGACCCGCCACCGTCGTCATCAGAGGTGATCAGCCACACGATCACGCCACCGACCACGAAGAACGCGATCCCCAGCAGCACCAGCAGATTGGACCGTGAGCGCACGACGCCTCCACGTTTGACCGCGCCCGCGAGCGCAGAGACAGTTGGGACCCACTCCCGGGGCCAGCGGGCGGAGCGTACTGCCGAAGCCACGAGGCTGCGGTGGGACGCGCCACACCCGATGGCACCGGCTGCGGTGGGAAGATTGTCGGCATGTGCCGACTTGAACAACACCCCCCATGTGGGCCATTTGCACTGGTCAGAGGTGACTAGTCACACGCGGGGGCGGGGAGCGGCACGCAGCCAGGCGGTGAGGTCGTCGGCGCGGTAGAGCCGGTGCATCGTCGGGTGCTGCGGCGACTTGCCCACCACGGACCCCTCGGGCGTGGTGCCCCACCACCCCTCGTACACCTGCCCGGGTCGGTGCGGGTCGGGCACCGAGAACGGCGCGGTGGCCACGTCGAGCCCCGCGGACTGCCACGCCGGCTCGTCCAGGAACACCACGACCCGGGGCCGGCAGAGCTCCCGCGCCACCGCGAGCTGGCCGGGATCGCGCCCGACGTGCACGAGGGTGGTCAGCGACAGGCTCTCCGAGGTGCTCCACGTCGGTTGCTGCAGCCGGAGCAGCTCCACCGCCCAACGGCGCACCTCGTCCCAGAACCCGATCGGATCGGGGTAGAGGAACCCCTCGTGGGGCTCGCCGAGGGTGAGCGGGCGCTCCACCCACTGGTGCAGCGGATCCCGCCACGACGGCGGCTTCGTGGTGACGAAGAGCAGCCAGGCGTTGCAGGCACCCGGTGAGTCGGGCGGCCAGGCGGGCGTGCGGGCGAGCACCTTCTTGCGGGCTCGGCCCCGCAGCGCTCGCGCCGCGTCGAGGCGACGGGCCGGATCGCTCGCGTACAGCCCGCTGTCCTCCGCCACGGGGGCAACCTACCGAGCCGCGAGCACGCCGGCAGTAGGGTCCCGCCGGTGCTCCTCATCGGCCTCACCGGTGGCATCGGCTCCGGGAAGTCCAGCGTCTCGGCGCTCCTGGCGGAGAAGGGAGCGGTGATCGTCGACGCCGACGCCATCACCCGCGAGCTCCAGCAGCCGGGCACGGACGTCTTCGCCGCCATGGTCGACCGCTTCGGCTCCGGCATCGTCGCCCCGGACGGCACCCTCGACCGCGCCGCGGTGGCCGACGTCGTGTTCAACGACGGTGAGGCGCTCACGGACCTCAACGCCATCGTCCACCCCGCGGTGGGCGTGGAGATCGCGCGCCGGCTCGAGGCCGAGCGCGACACGGACCACCTCGTCGTGCTCGACGTCCCCCTCCTCGTGGAGTCCGGCCGCGACGACATGACCGCGCTCGTGGTGGTGGACGTGGATCCCGAGGTGGCCGTGAGGCGCCTGGTCGAGCACCGCGGCATGCGCGAAGAGGACGTGCGCGCCCGCATGGCCCGGCAGGTGACCCGCGAGGACCGACTCGCCAAGGCCGATCTCGTGATCGACAACTCCGGCACGCCCGCCGACCTGGCCGCCGAGGTCGACGAGGCGTGGCCGCGGCTCCTGGCGCTGGGCGCCGCCCCGTAGTGCCCCTGCTCCGCCGGCCTGACCGCCACCCCGACGGCAGCCTCGCCCGACGCACGGAGGTCGACGCCCTTCCGCTGTTCTCGGTGATGTGGGCGCTGGCCGCCGTGTGGCACCTGCTCGGCAACCCGCTGTACGCGACAGCGCCTGCGCAGCTGCTCCTCGTGGTCGGCGCCGGCGCGGTGCTGTGGCGGCCGGGCCGGGTGGGGCCCCTGGTCGTCCTGGCCGTGGGCGGCGTCATCACGATGTGGTCCGAGGCGCCCGTGCTGGGGAACCACTGGCTGCTCGTCGCGCTGGTGGACCTCGCGCTCCTGCTCGCCGTGGCGGTGGGGGTGGCCCGCCGCCGGTGGTCCGACCCCACCGACCTCGCCGACCGCTTCCTGCCCGTGGCCCGCCTGTGCCTGCTCGGCTTCTACTTCTTCGCCTCCTTCGCCAAGCTCAACTCCGGCTTCTTCGACCGTTCGGTGAGCTGCGCGACCTTCTACTTCGACGAGTCGACGTCATCCATCGGGCTCGACGGCCTCCACTCCCACGGGCTCGCCGGCGTGCAGTGGTCGATCATCGTGATCACGGCGGCGATCGAGCTGTCCATCCCGTGGCTGCTCGTGTTCCGCCGGACGCGCAACGTCGGCGTCGTCGTCGGCCTCGCCTTCCACACCGTGCTCGCCATCGACCGCACGCACCAGTTCTTCGACTTCTCCTCGGTGCTGGCGGCGCTGTTCGTGCTGTTCCTGCCGCCGACGTTCGGGGTGTGGGTGGCCGAGCGGGTCGGGTCCGCCCGCGCCCGGCTCCTCCTGCGCGACGAGCGCGCGCCGACCGTGGTGCACCTCGCCCTCGTCGCCGTGGCCGTCCTCGCCGGGCTCAACGTGGTCTTCGACTCCGTCACACCCCACCGCGCCCTGGTCCTGGGCTGGACGCCCTGGCAGGTGTACGCGGTCGGGTTGCTCGTCGCCGTCGTCCTCTACCTCCGGCAACGGCCCGCCGTCCCCGATCCCCAGGCGCTGCGGGTGGGGCACGTCGTGTTCCTCCTCCTCCCGCTCGTCGTCGTGGCCAACGGGCTCACCCCCTACCTCGAGCTCAAGACCGGGTACGCCTGGAACATGTACGCCAACCTCCGCACCGTCGACGGCGAGACGAACCACTACCTCGTCCCCCGCACCTTCCCGCTCACCGACGTGCAGGCGGACCTCGTGGAGATCCTCGACTCCGACGATCCGGTCCTCGTCGCCTACGGGCAGGCGGACCGGGTCCTCCCGTGGATGACGCTGCGCTCGTACCTGTCCGACCACCCCAGGACGAGGCTCAGCTACCACCGCGGCAACGCCACCGTCAGCGTCGCCCACGCCTACGAGGACCCCGAGCTCGTCCGTCCGCTGCCGCTGTGGCAGGAGAAGCTGCAGCTGTTCCGCGCCGTGGACGACGCGCCTCCCGAGGACTGCCAGCCGACCTTCGGGGCCGCACGCTGAGGCCGCACCCCTGACAGGCCTTGTCAGGGGTCGTCGGTAGCATCGACCACCGTGCCGACGTTCCAGATGGTCTCCGACTTCGCGCCCGCGGGCGACCAGCCGAACGCCATCGCCGCGCTCACGGAGAGCATCTCTCGGGGCGATCGCTTCCAGACGCTCCTCGGCATCACCGGCTCGGGGAAGAGCGCCACGATCGCCTGGACCATCGAGCAGGTCCAGAAGCCCACCCTCGTGCTGGCCCCGAACAAGTCGCTCGCCGCGCAGCTCGCCAACGAGTTCCGAGAGTTCTTCCCGCACAACCGCGTCGAGTACTTCGTGTCGTACTACGACTACTACCAACCCGAGGCATACATCGCCTCGAGCGACACCTACATCGAGACGGACTCGTCGGTGAACGACGAGATCGACCGGCTCCGGCACGCCGCCACCTCCGCGCTCCTCACCCGCCGCGACGTCATCGTGGTGGCCTCGGTCTCGTGCATCTACGGCCTCGGCTCCCCCGAGGAGTACCGCAACAACATGCTCCACCTGCAGGCGGGCACGGAGGTCGATCAGCGCGGCGTCCTGCGCAAGCTCGTCGACATGCGCTACGAGCGCAACGACATGAACCTCGTCCGCGGCAAGTTCCGTGTGCGCGGCGACACGATCGAGGTGCACCCGGCCTACGAGGAGACGGCGGTGCGCATCGAGCTCTTCGGCGACGAGATCGAGCGCATCCAGGTGGTCGACCCGCTCACCGGCGAGCAGGTCACCGTGCTCGACGACCTGGTGATCTACCCGGCCACCCACTACGTCACCGGCGACGAGCGCATGCGCGAGGCCATCCAGCGCATCGAGAAGGAGCTCCAGGAGCGCCTGGCGTGGTTCGAGAAGGAGGGGAAGCTGCTGGAGGCGCAGCGGCTCCGCATGCGCACGCAGTACGACCTCGAGATGATGCAGGAGGTCGGCTACTGCAACGGCATCGAGAACTACTCGGCGCCGCTCGACGGCCGCGGCCCGGGCGAGGCCCCCCACACGCTCCTCGACTTCTTCCCCGACGACTTCCTGATGGTGATGGACGAGAGCCATCAGTCCGTGCCGCAGCTCCACGGCCAGTACGAGGGCGACCGCTCCCGCAAGGAGCAGCTGATCGACCACGGGTTCCGTCTCCCGAGCGCCGCCGACAACCGGCCGCTGCGCTTCGAGGAGGTGATGGAGCGGATCAACCAGGTCGTGTTCCTCTCCGCCACGCCCGGGCCCTACGAGCTGAAGGTCTCCACGCAGATCGCCGAGCAGATCGTGCGCCCCACCGGCCTGGTGGATCCCGAGGTGATCGTGCGCCCCACCAAGGGCCAGATCGACGACCTGATGGAGCAGATCGGGCAGCGCACCGAGCGCGGCGACCGCGTGCTCGTCACCACCCTCACCAAGAAGATGGCGGAGGACCTCACCGACTACCTGCTCGAGCAGGGCCTGCGCGTGCGCTACCTGCACTCCAACGTCGACACCATCCAGCGCATCGAGATCCTGCGCGACCTCCGGCTCGGCGAGTTCGACGTGCTGGTGGGCATCAACCTCCTCCGCGAGGGCCTCGACCTCCCCGAGGTGTCGCTCGTCGCGATCCTCGATGCCGACAAGGAGGGCTTCCTCCGCTCCGAGACGTCGCTCATCCAGACGATCGGTCGCGCCGCCCGTCACATCGACGGGCAGGTGATCATGTACGCCGACCAGGTCACGGACTCCATGCGCCGCGCCATCTCGGAGACCCAACGTCGGCGGCAGCTCCAGCTCCGGCACAACGAGGAGAACGGGATCGACCCGCAGACGATCCGCAAGGCCGTCACCGACATCCTGTCGATGCTCCGCCCGGCGGAGACGGCCCCCGTCCCGGGCAAGGACCAGCGCTCGCGGCAGCACGACCGGGTGCGACGCGACCTGGCCGAGCTGCCGGGCGACGAGGTCCGTCGTCTCATCCTCACCCTCGAGGAGGAGATGCACGAGGCGAGCACCGAGCTGCGCTTCGAGTACGCCGCGCGCCTGCGCGATGAGATCAAGGACCTGAAGCGGGAGCTGCGCGACGTCGGCTAGCTAGGTGGCGACGGTGGGCTCGGACGCCGGGGCGACGCGGGGCGCGCTCGCCACGGGCTCCGACGACCCGCGGTCGGCGCGGACGAGCACCCACACCGCGGCGACGGCGAGGATCGGCCACAGGATCGCCGCGCCCGGCCCGGCCACCATCTCGAAGAGCGTGTTGCTCCAGTCACCGGTGAGGAACCGATCGAGCCACAGGTGGATGGCGCTTTCGGTGGGGCTCGTGTCGAGGGGGTCGGTCCACGTGGCGGCCAGCATCACGACCCCGCCGACCGCACCGGTGACGCGGGTGGCGACGGGCCACCGCTTCGCCGCGATCGCCAGGCCGGGGGTGAGGAACGCGATGCCGGCGGTGGCGTAGCGGGGGCCGGGCGAGTCGCCGCCTGTCGGGTTGGACCAAGCCATCTGCACGGCCAGCAGCGAGGCGGCGCTGGCGGCGGCCGCGATCAGGGCGACGCGGTCGTGGGCGGGCTCGCGCTGGCGGAGCACGACGACCATGCCCATGACCGCCATCAAGACGATGGGGGACACGATGAGGAGGCCGCGCTCGCCGAAGAAGACCCGCGCCGAGTTCTCGAGGAACGGGAGGCGGTACGGCTCGAGCCCCTTCTCCTGCGCGGTCTGGGTGAAGCTGGAGTGCGCGTACGAGAACTCCGTGGGGCTCCCGAACGCCGCCCACTGGTAGGCGCCGAGCATGAGAGCGAACGGCGCCGCGCCGGCGACGAACCGCCACACCCGCGCCCGCTCGGACCACAGGAGCAGCGCCCCGGTCACCAGCGCCGCGAGCGCGACTGTGTACTCCACGAGCACGGCGGCGCCGAACAGCGCCCCGGAGGCGACGAGCGCGGCGTTGCTGCGGTGGCGGTGGCGGATCGCGTACCAGCCCGCGAAGGCAAGGCAGGCCGAGAGGGCGTGACCGAAGAGGACGGTCGAGAACGGGAACAGCAGGGTGGCCACGTAGGTCAGCACCGCGACCAGCACTCCCTTGCCCGGTGCCGCCTCGTCCGCCACCCGGCGCACCAGGAGGAGGAGGATCGCGAGGGGGAGGACGCTGCTCCAGATCGTGGTGGCCCAGAGCCCGAGGTTCCCCTCGACGCGGAAGTCGCGAGCCGGCTCGCCTCCGAGCAGTCGATAGGTGGCGTAGGCGGGGATCGCGAACATCGGTTGGCCGGGGGCCTTGTCGGAGTACACGTGGCCGTCGCGCTCGGCGCGGTCCAAGCCGAGGCGGTAGTCGTCGATGCGCAACGAACCGTCGTCCCAGATGGCGGCGGTCAGCGCGATGCGCGACGCCTGCTGGGCGCGCATCTCCTGGACGACCGGCGCCGACAGCGCGAGCACGAGGGCGACGAGCGCGACGTCGACCCGATGAGCGCGGAGCCAGGTCATCCCGTCCTCATCGGCCGCATCTCGAAAGGATATGAGCACTGCTTCAACGGGCGGAGCCATGTCCGTTCGAACGTCCGTTCGCCGCGTGGGTGGCGTCGCTAGGCTCCGGCCGTGGCTCGCTTGGGGGAGAGGCGGAGTGGGCCAGCGCGCGAGGTCGACGGCATCGACGTGCTCGATCGGCTGGCCAGCGCGCCTCTCTGGGCCCACGCGTCGGCCCTCCTGGTAGCGCTCTTCGTGCTCCTGCCCGTGGTGGGCACCAGCGCGTCGTACTCGGCCGACGAGGGCGCCGCGATCATCCAGGCGCGGTCCCTCGCTGACGGCGACGGCTGGATCATCCCGCATCCGGTTCCGGAGGTCGATCCAACAGGGAAGCTCTATCCCCTCGAGCTCTCCCTCGCCGGACCGAAGGGGGCGGCGTCCTACGGGAAGCACCCGGCGTACCCGGTCGTGCTGGCCGCCGCCGATCGGCTCGGCGGTGTCACCGCGATGGTCAGCGTGTCTCTGTTGGCCACGTGGGTCGCGGCCCTGGCGGCTGCCGCGCTCGCCACCCGTGTGGCCGGAGGGTTGGCTCGCACCGCCTTGTGGGTCGCGGGGCTCGGCAGCCCCCTGCTGTTCAACGGTTACTGGGTGATCGCGCACACGCTGGGAGCCGCCGCCATCGCGTGGGCGGTGGTGGCAGTGGTCGACGGCTCGCGCCCGGGCCGGCGCGCCTGGGTGCTGGCCGCCGCGCCCTTGCTCGTCGCCATCGCGACCCTGCTGCGCACGGAGGCCGCGCTCTACGGCATCGGTCTTGCCCTGGTCGCCGCCGGCTGGGGCATCGGCACCCGTCGACCGCTCCTGGTGGTCACCGGTGCAGCCACCGGGATCGCGGTCGCAGCCGCCCGGGCGATCGACAGCGTGGTGGCCAGGAGGATCGTCGGCGAACCGCTCCTGTCGAGGAGCGCCTTCGATCCGCGGCCGGCCGCCAGCTTCCTCAGCGAGCGGCTGGATGGCCTGACCGCGACCTGGCTGCGCCCGGCACCGCCGGGGGACTCCTCGCTCGCCGGGGTGCTGGTGCTCGTCGCGGCGGTCCTGGTGCTCGTGGCCGCGGTGTGCGCGCTGCGGGCCCGGCCCGGTCCCGCGGTGGTCCTGGCCGGTGGGGCCGCTGTCCTCCTCGCCGTGCCCGCCATCGCCCTACCGGCGATCCCGGTGCCTGGGCTGCTGTTCGCGTTCCCGATCCTCGTCGTCGGAGCGATCGGCGCTCTGGGTCACCCGGTGGTGGTCGACCGTCGATCGACCACGATCGTGCTGGGAACGCTCCTGGTGGGTTGGGCCGGGGTCTTGGCGACGCAGTACGCGGAGGGCGGGGTCACCGAGTGGGGCGGCCGCTACTTCGCCGTCGGGCTTCCGTTGACGGTGCCGCTGGTGCTGGTCGGCGTGCGGGCGCTCCTGGTGGACCTGCCGCCGGCCTCGGCACGCGGGATCACCGTCGCGTTGGGGGTCATCCTCCTCGCGCTCTCCGCCGTGAGCCTGCGCGAGCTCCGCGAGGTGCACGAGGACACGAGGGACACGTTCGCGCTGATCGACGCCACCGCCGATCGCGTGGGTCCCCGACCGGTGGTGGTCACTGACGTCGCCGCCGCCCCCCGGCTCGACTGGGCCAACTTCGACGACCATCGCTGGCTGCTGGTCGACCCGGATGCCGAGGCCGACCTCCCCGCCGCCTTGGCCGACGCGGGGATCGAACGCTGGGTGCTCGTGAGCGGAGACGTCGATCATGCGTTGGAGGCGTTCGACGACCTCACCGTCGTCGAGCAGGCGTCGCCCTCGGTGGTGGTGGTGGAGCGACGGCGGCCGTGATCGAACATCCGTTCGCCACGTTGCGACAGCCGATAGCCTTGCTCCGTGTCTGATTCCCTGGTCGTCCGCGGGGCGAGGGAGCACAACCTCAAGAACGTCGCCCTCGAGCTGCCGCGTGACAAGCTGATCTGCTTCACCGGGCTGTCCGGGTCGGGCAAGTCGTCCCTGGCCTTCGACACGATCTACGCCGAGGGGCAGCGCCGCTACGTCGAGTCGCTGTCGTCCTACGCCCGGCAGTTCCTCGGGCAGATGGACAAGCCCGACGTCGACTTCATCGAGGGGCTGTCGCCCGCCATCTCGATCGACCAGAAGTCGGCCTCCCGGAACCCGCGGTCCACCGTGGGCACGATCACGGAGGTCTACGACTACCTCCGTCTGCTGTTCGCGCGCATCGGCGTGCCCCACTGCCCGGAGTGCGGCGCCCAGATCACCCGGCAGACGCCGCAGCAGATCGTCGATCGCATCCTCGAGCTCCCCGAGGGCACCCGCTTCCAGGTGCTGGCCCCCGTCGTCCGAGGTCGCAAGGGCACCTACGAGACGCTCCTCGCCGACCTGGCTGCCCAGGGCTACGCCCGCGCCCGCATCGACGGCGAGGTGCACGAGCTCACCGACAAGGTCGACCTGGCCCGCTACGAGCAGCACACCATCGAGGTGGTCGTCGATCGCCTGGTGGTGCGCGAGGGCCTGGCCCGGCGGCTCACCGACTCCCTCGAGACCGCGCTCCGGCTGGCCGACGGTGTGGCCGAGGTGCAGCTCGTCCAGCGCGACGGCGAGGGCATCGGTGGCGCCGCCGACGGCGAGGCCGACGACACCCTCACGTTCTCGCAGCACCTCGCCTGCCCGAACGGCCACGGCTCCTTCGAGGAGCTGGCCCCGCGGAACTTCTCCTTCAACTCGCCCTACGGCGCCTGCGACACCTGCGACGGCCTCGGCACCCGCTTCGAGGTGGATCCGGAGCTCATCGTCCCCAACGTCGACGTCTCGCTGTCGGAGGGCGCGATCTCGCCGTGGGCGAGCACGAGCAGCCAGTACTTCAAGCGGATGGTCGAGTCGGTGGCCGAGCAGCTCGGGGCCGACACCGACAAGCCCTGGTCGAAGCTCACCAAGAAGCAGCAGCAGGCGTTCCTCTTCGGCACCGGCGTGGGCAAGGTGCAGGTCCGCTACAAGAACCGCTACGGCCGAGTCCGGTCCTACACCGCCACCTTCGAGGGCGTGGTGCCGTACCTGCAGCGCCGGCACTCCGAGTCCGACAGCGACAACGCCCGCGAGCAGATCGAGGGCTACATGCGCGAGGTGCCCTGCGCCGCCTGCGACGGGGCGCGCCTCGCGCCCCTGCCCCTGGCCGTCACCATCGACGGCCACTCGATCGCCGACATCTGCGACATGTCGATCGGTGAGGCGGCCAAGGCGCTCGCCGGCCTCGACCTCTCCGAGCGCGACCGGCTCATCGCCGAGCGGGTCGTCAAGGAGGTGAACGCCCGGATGGGCTTCCTCCTCGACGTCGGGCTCGACTACCTCACGCTCTCCCGTTCAGCTGCCACCCTCGCCGGCGGCGAGGCGCAGCGGATCCGCCTGGCGACACAGATCGGTTCCGGGCTGGTAGGCGTGCTGTACGTGCTGGACGAGCCGTCGATCGGCCTGCACCAGCGGGACAACCACCGGCTGATCGAGACGTTGACCAGGCTGCGCGACCTGGGCAACACACTGATCGTCGTCGAGCACGACGAGGACACCATCCGCACGTCGGACTGGGTGGTCGACATCGGCCCGGGCGCGGGCGAGCACGGCGGCGGCGTTGCGGATCGACCTCGT
>JBJMHD010000022.1:0-5651 GCA_045807565.1 Acidimicrobiales bacterium
GATCCTGAAGCCCGCCGAGCAGACGCCGGCCGTGGCCGGGCGGCTGGCCGAGGCGTTGGTGGCGGCCGGCGCCGCGCCCGGTGTGTTCCAGCTCCTCCCCGGGCTCGGCGAGGACGTCGGTGCCCGCCTGGTCGAGCACCCCGACGTCGCCGTCATCGCCTTCACCGGCTCCAAGCCGGTCGGCCTGCACATCAACCAGGTGGCCGCCGTGCCCCAGCCGGGGCAGCGACACCTCAAGAAGGTGGTGTGCGAGCTCGGCGGCAAGAACGCGCTGATCATCGACGACGACGCCGACCCGGACCAGGCCGTACCCGCCGCCGCCTACTCCGCCTTCGGGTACGCCGGTCAGAAGTGCTCCGCCGCTTCGCGCCTGATCGTCCTCGATCGCACGTACGACGCCGTCGTCGCGCGGCTCGTCGGCTGTGCCACCGAGCTCCTCGTCGGCCATCCCGCCACCGCCGGCGTGCAGGTGGGGCCCGTGATCGACGCCGATGCCCACGTGCGCGTGCGCGGCTACGTCGACGCTGCGCCCTCCCAGGGACGGGTGCTGCTCGCCCGCGACGACGTCCCCGACACGGGCTGGTTCGTGGGGCCCACCATCGTGGAGGTGGACGACCCGACGGCGCCGATCGCCCGTGAGGAGATCTTCGGGCCCGTGCTCGCCGTGCTGCGCGCACGCGACTTCGACCACGCCATCGAGCTCGCCAACGGCACTGACTACGCCCTCACCGCCGGCTGCTTCTCCCGGTCGCCGCTCCACCTCGAGCGCGCCGCGGCGGAGCTGCGGGCCGGCAACGTGTACCTCAACCGGCACATCACCGGCGCGGTCGTGGGCCGCCAGCCCTTCGGTGGCTACGGCATGAGCGGCATCGGCTCCAAGGCCGGAGGCCCCGACTACCTCCACCAGTTCCTAGACCCAAGGGTGAGCACCGAGAACACCCTCAGACAGGGGTTTGCCCCAGAGCAGGCGCCGTAGTCCGAGGGCCGGGCGGGGGGTGCGGGGGGCAGAGGCTCCGCCGGAGCCCCCCGCCCGCGAAGGGGCGGCTCCGCCGCCACTGAGCCGAAGACGAGCCGCCGAAGGCGTTCCGAACACCTCCGAGGAGCTCGCCGACGGCGAGCGACGAGGACTCAGTCCACGACCGCGGCGTCGGCGTCGGTGGCCTCGCCGGTCTGGACGCGCCAGAGGGCGGCGTACAGCCCGCCGTGGTCGAGGAGCTCCTCGTGGGTGCCGGCCTCGACGATGCGGCCGGCCTCGAGCACGTGGATGCGATGGGCGTGGCGGACGGTGGAGAGGCGGTGCGCGATCACGATCGTCGTGCGGTCCGCGGACACGTGGGCGATGGATCGCTGGATCGCCGCCTCCGTCTCGTTGTCGACCGCCGACGTCGCCTCGTCGAGCACGAGGATGGCAGGGTCGCGGAGGATCGCGCGCGCGATCGTGAGGCGCTGGCGCTGGCCCCCGGAGAGCTTCTGCCCGCGCTCGCCCACGATGGTGTCGTAGCCCTGGGGGAGCGCCATCACGAAGTCGTCGGCCTCGGCCAGCCGCGCTGCCCACTCCACGTCGGCGTCGGTGGCTCCGGGACGGCCATAGGTGAGGTTCTCCCGCACCGTGCCCTGGAAGAGGAACACGTCCTGGCTCACGAACCCCATCGCGCCGCGCAACGACCCGTAGGTGAGCTCTTGGATCGGCGCACCGTCGATGCAGATCTGGCCGCGGGTGGGTTCGTAGAGCCGGAGGAGGAGCTTCACCACGGTGCTCTTGCCCGAGCCCGTGGCCCCGACGATGGCATGGGTCTCGCCCGCCGGGATCTCGAAGTCCAGGTCGTGGAGCACCTCGGAGCCGGTGGCGTAGGAGAAGGAGACGTCGTCGAACCGGACCGCGCCGGCCACCGGCGTGCGGAGGTCGCGGGCCCCGGGTCGGATGCTCGGCTCGACGGTGAGCATCCCGAAGATGCGGCGACAGGAGGCCATCGCCCGCTGGTACAGGTCGAGGGTCTCGCCCAGCTCGGTGAGGGGCCACAGCAGCCGCTGCGTGAGGTACACGAGGGTGGCGTAGAGACCCACCTCGAGCGTGCCGTCGAGCGCGGCTCGACCGCCGACCACGAGCGTCACGGTGAACCCCGCCAGGATGGCCATGCGGATGAGCGGGATGAAGGCACTGGAGAGGCGGATGGCGGCGACGTTGGCCTCGCCGTAGGCCCGGCTGTCCACGGCGACCCGCTCGACCTCCCGCTCCTCGGCGGTGAACGCCTTGATGGTGGCGATGCCGCCGAGGTTGTTCGTGAGGGTGTCGGCGATCCGCCCGGCCGCGGCGCGGACGGCGTCGTACCGCGGCTCCAGTCGCTTCTGGTAGCGCAGCGACCCGATCACGATCACGGGGATCGGCAGGAAGGCCAAGAGCGCGAGCTGAGGGGAGATCACCACGAAGACCAACCCCACCAGCACGACGTTGGAGATCGTCAGCACCATCTTGTTGGCGCCCACGTCGAGGAACCGCTCGAGCTGGTTCACGTCGTCGTTGAGCACGGCCATCAGGCCGCCCGACGTCCGGTCCTCGAAGTACGCGAGCTCGAGCTCCTGCACGTGCCGGTACGCCTCCATGCGCATCTCGTGCTCGATGTCCTGGGCGAGGTTCCGCCAGAGCACCTCGGCCACGTAGTCGGTGAGCGACTCGAGCACCCAGATGACGACGGTGAGGATGGCGAGCACGGTGAGCTGGTCGACCGGATCCTCGATGCCGAACACGGATCCCACCCAGGACTGCCCCTGGCCGACGACGACGTCCACGGCGGCGCCGATCAGGATCTCGGGCGCGATGTCACAGATCTTGTTCAGGACCGAGAAGATCGTCGCGAGGACCACGCGAGGCCGATGGCGATCGGCGTGCCGCCAGAGCTGGCGCAGCGGTGGCTCCGGCGACAGCGGCACCGTGTTGCTGTCATGAGGGCCCATAGAGGGTCGACGCTACGGCCGTCGACGGGCGGCGGCCCACCGCATTGCTGCGGGCTAGCGGGTGCCGCGCCTCCGCCGAGACGGTGCCGCGTCCGACGCCTCGTCGATCACCTGCGACACCAGCGGGAGCACGCGGTGCCGAACCTGCTCGCTGAGCGCGATCTGGGTGGTGGTGCGCATGATCCCGGGCACCTCGAGGACGCGCCCGAGCACGGCCTGCAGGTGGGCGTTGGTGCGGGCCACGACGCGGCAGTGCAGGTCGCCGGGGCCGGTGGTGGCATGGGCCTCGATCACCTCAGGGATGGTGACGAGGTGCTCGATCACGTCGTCGAGGCGGCCCTGAGCGATCTCGAGCGTCACGAAGGCCAGCACCTCGTAGCCCATCGCCTGGAGGTCGAGGTCGGGGTCGAAGCCGCTGATGATGCCGCGCTTCTGGAGCTTGTCGAGGCGGGCTTGTACCGTTCCTCGAGCGACGCCGAGCTGGCGTGCGAGCTCCATCACCCCGGCTCGCGGCGTCTCGCACATCGCCTGGATGAGCTTGGCGTCGAGGGCGTCGATTCCGCTGGGCAACATGAGCAGGATGTCTAGCACATCGACGTGCCTACTGATCAGTTTGATCAGCATGGTGCGGATTGCTTGACCTGATCGGTGGGAAGGTCTTGCCTGGGCAGAGCAAGACGTCCAGCGAAGCAAGGGGGATCGTCATGGCGATGGCCACCGCACCGAGCGTCGAGGAGCTGCGCCGCCAGGTCGACGACCTCGTCGCCCGCCACCCCGTCGTCGCCAGCAACCGCTACACCCGGTGGTTCGCGCGCGGTGAGGCGACGCGGGGCGAGGTCCGGCACCTCGCCGTGCAGTTCTCGGTGTTCAGCCACCTCTTCGTGGAGGCACAGCTGCGGAAGGTCATCAACGCTGCCGACCTCGACACCTACCGCGCCGGCAAGGAGATCCTCCTCAACGAGCTGGGCGTGGTGTTCAACGCCGGTCGACCCGTTCCCGCCGCCGCCGGCACGGACCCCGACCTCGTCGCCACCGAGGGCACCGTGGACGGCGGCCGGTTCCGGTTCGGCGCTGCCCACTTCGAGTGGCTGCTCCGCTTCGCGAAGCCGCTCGGCCTCGGCTTCGAGGAGCTCGGCAAGCGCCGTCACGGCACCGCGCCCACGCTCTACTTCTGCGACCAGCTGCTCGAGGTGTACGGGTCGGAGGACGCGTCCACCGCCGAAGGCGCGAGCTACGCGGTGGAGCACTGGGCGGCGGCGGGCTTCTGGAAGGAGCTGATCGCGGGCCTCGATGCGTTCAAGGCTCGCGAGTGCCCAGACCTGCCCCTGGCGTTCTGGACCTGGCACGACAAGGTGGAGGACCAGCACGCCGCCCACACCGACGACGAGCTGATGGAGGCGTTCGCCCAGCCCTGGTTCGACGAGCAGCGGTTCCTCGCCGGCGCCACGCAGATGCTCGACGGCGTGCAGGCCTTCTGGGACGGTCTCTGGGCGGACCACGAGGCGGGGGTGGAGCGATGAGCGCCTCCACGGCGCCGCCGGCTCCCGCCCTCGGGGGCATCGACCACCTCGAGTGGTGGGTCGGCAACGCCCGCGCCTTCGCCGGCTTCCTCGCCGCCGCGTTCGGGTTCGACGTCGTGGCGTACGCCGGTCCCGAGACCGGACGCCGCGATCGTGTCAGCTACCTCCTCCAGCAGGGGAAGGTGCGCTTCATGGTGTCGGGCGCGCTGCACCCCGACAGCCCGATCGCGGCGCACGTCCGCGAGCACGGAGACGGCATCCGCGACATCTGCTTCCTCGTCGACGACGTGCCGGTCGCGTACGACGCCGCCCTGGCTCGTGGCGCGGTGAGCCAACGCGAGCCGGCCAAGGACGAGGACGCCGACGGCGTGATCCACCATGCCGCCATCCGGGCGTACGGGGACACGGTGCACACGTTCCTCGACCGCACCGCCTACACGGGTCCGTTCGCGCCGCAGTTCGAGCCCACCGACCTCGCTCGGCCCGTGGGCCCAGAGGTGGGGATCACGAGGTTCGACCACGTCGTGGCGAACGTGGAGCGCGGCAACCTCGACCAGTGGGTGGAGTACTACGAGCAGGTCCTCGGCTTCGACCAGCTCACCCACTTCGACGACGAGCAGATCTCCACGGAGTACTCCGCGCTCATGTCGACGGTGGTCTGGAACCACGACAAGGTCGTGCTCCCGATCAACGAGCCCGCCGAGGGTCGGAGGAAGAGCCAGATCGAGGAGTACCTCGACTTCTACGGCGGGCCGGGAGTGCAGCACGTGGCGCTGGCCACGGAAGACATCGTGGGCACGGTGCAGGAGCTCGAGGAGCGCGGCTTGCGCTTCCTCAAGACTCCGACCTCGTACTACGAGGACCTCGAGGACCGCGTCGGAGAGATCGACGTGGAGTACGACGACCTTCGTCGCCTAGGCATCCTCGCCGACCGCGACGAGGAGGGGTACCTGCTTCAAATCTTCACGAAGACCGCGCAAGACCGGCCGACGCTCTTCTTCGAGATCATCGAGCGTCACGGCTCGCGCGGGTTTGGAGAAGGCAATTTCAAGGCACTGTTCGAGGCGATCGAACGAGAGCAGGCCTTGCGGGGCAATCTCTAACGAGAGAGGAGACAGGTAGTGGGCATAGGCGCAGTCCTCATCATCCTCGGGATCATTCTGGGCTTCATCTGGAACT
>JBJMHD010000023.1:0-30662 GCA_045807565.1 Acidimicrobiales bacterium
CATCGACCTGCAGCAGACCCTGCAGCGCATCGAGACCGCCTACACCTACGTCCGCGACCTCGTCGCCGACGGCGGCACGATCCTGTTCATCGGCACCAAGAAGCAGGCGCAGGATCCGGTCGCCATCGCCGCCGCCGGCTGCGGCATGCCGTACATCAACGAGCGCTGGCTCGGCGGCATGCTCACCAACTTCTCCACCATCAGCGGCCGCGTGAAGAAGATGACCGAGTACCAGCGCATGCGCGCCGCCGGCGACTTCGAGGCGATGCCGAAGAAGGAGGCGCTGCTCATCTCGCGCGAGCTCGAGAAGCTCCAGCGCAACCTCGGCGGCCTCCGCCGCATGACGAAGCTCCCCGACACGGTGTTCATCCTGGACACCAAGAAGGAGCACATCGGCGTCACCGAGGCCAACAAGCTCGGCATCCCGATCATCGCCGTCGTCGACACCAACTGCGACCCCGACGTGATCCAGTACGTGATCCCCGGCAACGACGACGCGATCCGATCGGGCAACCTCATGTGCCGCGTGATCGCCGACGCCGTGGAGGAGGGCCGCTACATCGCGTCGCGCCGGGGCAACGCCGCGCCAGCGGTCGAGCGCACCGAGGACGACGAGGCACGCGTCGCGACCGAGCAGGCCGAGGCGCGCCGGCAGGCGCTGCTCGCGCAGCAGGAGCGTGACGCCCGCCTGGCTGGCGCCGGGAGCCCGCCCGCCGCACCGGAGCCCGTGCGCGAGGCGCCCGTCGCCGAGGCCCCCGCCGAGGCCGCTCCTGCCGCCGAGCCCGCTCCGGCGGACCCTGCTCCCGCAGTCGAGGCTCCTGTGGACGAGGCTCCTGCCGCGCCGGCCGCGGCGACCGAGGCTCCGGAGCCAGCGCCGGCCCCCGCTGCCGCGGAGGAGCCGGCACCGGCGGCGCCCGTCGACGAACCGGCGGCCGACGAGCCCGCGGTCCAGCCCGAAGCCTGAGCCCGCCGCCCACCCCCACCGCAACCAGGAGCACGCAGCAATGCCCTTCACCGCCAAGGACGTCCAGAACCTTCGACAGGCCTCCGGGGCCGGGATGATGGATGCCAAGCGCGCCCTCGAGGAGACCGACGGCGACTTCGATGCCGCTGCGAAGCTCCTGCGCGAGAAGGGGCTCGCCAAGTCCGTCGACCGCGCCGACCGTGACAACACGCAGGGGGTCGTCGCCGTGGCGTCGGGCCCGGGCGTGGCCGCCATCGTCGAGCTCAAGTGCGAGACGGACTTCGTGGCCAAGAACCCCGACTTCATCGCCGGGGCCCAGGCCATCGCCGACACGATCGCGGCGGGCGGCTCGGCCGACGAGCACAAGGAGCGGATCGACGACTTCAAGGTCACCCTCAAGGAGAACATCGAGCTCGGCAGGGTCGAGAAGCTCGAGGTGTCCGAGGGCCAGGCCGTCGACATCTACCTGCACAAGCAGGACGGCCGCGGCGTGAACGGCGTCGTCGTCGTCCTCGACGGCGGCAGCGAAGAGCTCGCGCACGAGGTCGCGATCACGGCCGCGTTCAGCAAGCCGAAGTACCTCAGCCGTGACGAGGTGCCGCCGGACGCCGCCGCCGAGGAGCGCGCCACGCTCGAGGGCATCACGCGCGCCGAGGGCAAGCCCGAGCAGGCGATCGAGAAGATCGTCGAGGGCCGCCTCAACGCCTGGTACAAGGGTCAGGTGCTCCTCGAGCAGCCCTACGCCAAGGACGACAAGCAGTCGATCACCCAGCTCCTCGGCGACGCCAAGATCGCCCGGTTCGCTCAGGTGTACATCGGCTCTTGACCTCGACGGCGACCTACCCGCGCATCCTGCTGAAGCTCTCCGGCGAGGCCTTCGCCGGGACGGACGGCAACCCGATCGACGGGAAGGTGGCGGAGTTCGTCGCCCGGGAGATCGTCGGCGCCCGCGAGCTCGGCGTCGACATCGCGGTGGTCGTGGGCGGCGGGAACATCTGGCGCGGCCTCACCGGCGCGGGCTCCGGGATGGACCGGGCCCAAGCCGACTACATGGGCATGCTCGCCACCGTCATCAACGCGCTGGCGCTCCAGGACACGCTCGAGCGACTGGGCCAGCCGACGCGCGTCCAGTCGGCCATCCACATGTCGCAGGTGGCCGAGCCGTACATCCGACGTCGCGCCATCCGCCACCTCGAGAAGGGCCGGGTCGTCATCTTCGGCGGCGGCACGGGGAACCCGTTCTTCAGCACGGACACCGCCGCCGCGCTGCGGGCGGTGGAGATCGAGGCCTCCGCCATGCTCCGCGGCACGCACTCCGGCGTCGAAGGGCTCTACACCGACGACCCCCGCACGAACCCTGATGCCGAGCTCATCACCGAGGTCACCTACCTCGACGTCCTGAACCGGGGGCTGAAGGCGATGGACTCCACCGCCATCACCCTCTGCATGGACAACTCGCTCCCGATCATCATGTTCAACCTCCTCGGGGAGGGGAACGTGCGGTCCATCCTGCAGGGAAAGTCGATCGGTACTGTGGTTCGATGATCGGGGGAACCACCGATGTCCGCTGATCTCGTGAAGCTCGTGCTCGACGACGCCGCCGAGAAGATGGCCAAGGCCGTGGAGCACGCCCGCAAGGAGTTCTCCGGCGTCCGCACCGGTCGGGCCGCCCCCGCCCTCGTGGAGAAGCTGCCCGTGGAGTACTACGGCAGCGAGGTGCCGCTGCAGCAGCTCGCGGGGTTCCAGGTGCCCGAGGCCCGGTTGCTGGTGATCAGCCCCTACGACAAGAGCTCGCTCGGCGCGATCGAGAAGGCCCTGCAGCACTCCGACCTCGGCCTGAACCCGAGCAACGACGGTGTGGTGATCCGGCTGGCGTTCCCGCAGCTCACGGCGGAGCGCCGCAAGGAGCTGGTGAAGGTGGTCAAGCACATGGCGGAGGACGGGCGGGTGGCGATCCGCAACGTCCGTCGCGGCGCTCGCCACGACCTGGACGGCATGGCCAAGGACGGCGACGTCCCCGAAGACGACATCACGCGAGCGGAGAAGGAGCTCGACAGGCTCACCCACGTCCACGAGGCGGAGATCGACAAGGCCCTCGAGCACAAGGAAGCCGAGCTGCTCGAGGTCTGACCGCGCCGCCCGGCCTGCTGGGTCGCACGGGCGCAAAGGAGCGATGGAGGTCCCATGACCGACGAACGCCGATACGGAGATGACGAGCGCAAGGATCCGCCCAGTGAGGGCGTGCGGATCATCGGCGCCGAGGAGGCCGCCGAGGCGCTCGAGCGCGGCGACGTCGCGCAACGGCGCGGCGACGACCAGCCGCGCTACGGCGACCGGCCCACCCAACCCGCCACCGACGGACCGCGACCCGTGCTGCGCTTCCCGCTGGGCTCCTCGTCCGACCCCAACGACATCGAGCGATCGCCGGTGGCGCCGGCCGAGCCGATCTCGGAGCAGGTCGACCTCCCGCACTGGACCGAGCCGCCCACCGGACAGGTGCCGCAGCTGCTGCCCGACGCGCCCCCCGACGACCCTGACGACGACATCGACGACTGGACGAGCTTCGCCACCTCCACGCCGCGCTGGCGGGACGAGGGTGCGCCCAGCGACGACCACGAGGGCTTCGACGACATGCAGGACTGGGGCGAGGACGACGAGCCCCGAGGTGCGCTCGACGACAGCGAGCGCCCCACCCACGACGAGTTCTTCACCTTCGCCGACCTCGACGACCCCACGGGCACCGCGCCCACTCGGTCGGTGTTCGAGGAGGAGGAGCCCGAGGACCGCTTCGGTGACGCCTGGGAGGACGACGGCTACGACGAACCGCCGCCCCCGCCCGCGCGCATCCGGCGCGAGGAGCCTCGCGGCGGCGCGCCGACGCGGCCGACGGGTGGTGACCGCGACATGGGTGTCGCGGTCGCGGTGGGAGCCGTGCTGCTGGGCGTCGCGCTGATCCTGTTCAACATCGGTCCCGGCGCCGCCATGATCCTCGTCACGCTGATCGTCGTGGTGGCGGCGGCCGAGCTGTTCGGCGTGCTGCGACAGGTCGGCTACGAGCCCGTCACGCTCGCGGGCATCGCGGGCACGGCGGGGTTGGTCATCGGCGCGTACAACAACGGACCCTCGGCGATACCCACCGTGCTGGTCCTCACCACTGCGGTGTGCATGCTCTGGTACCTCGTGAACGCGGGCGGCGAGGCACCGGTGATGAACATCGGCGTCACCCTGTTCGGCGTGCTCTGGGTCGGCATGTTCGGCTCGTTCGGCGCGCTGATGCTGTCCATCGGCGAGCCCGGCGTCGGCATCCTGCTCGCCGCCATCTTCGGCACCGTCGCCTACGACATCGGCGGCCTCTTCGTCGGCCGCAACGCCGGATCGAAGCCGCTCTCGCCCGCCAGCCCCAACAAGACCTGGGAGGGCCTGATCGGCGGCTGCGTGGTCGCGGTCGTCGTGGTCGTCGTGGGCTCGGTGTTCGGGTTCGGCCCGATCGACAGCACCGGCGACGGGTTGCTGGTCGGCCTGGCCGTCGCCATCTCGGCACCGCTCGGCGACCTGTGCGAGTCGCTCATCAAGCGCGACCTCGGCGTGAAGGACATGGGCACGCTCCTGCCCGGCCACGGTGGCCTGATGGACCGCTTCGACGGCCTCCTCTTCGTCCTCCCCGCCGTCTACCTCCTCGCCACGGTGAAGGACTTCTTCGTCTGATCCGCCGGGGCGGCCTCGTGCCTGGCTGGCCAGGGCGAGCTGGTCGATGGCATCAGGTCAAGGGCGCGACGAGGGCGTGCGCCGTGGGGTCGTCCTGCTGGGCCGCCCGCGGCGCGAAACATGCGCCATTGCACATTGGACGTCGGGCAGCGCACGATGCGCGCCACCACGTGTGCGGTCGGCCCGCGAAACGTGCGTTGATCAACATCAGACGTCGACCAGCGCACGATTCGGGTCGGAGTGGGGCGACCGTGAGCAGGCGTGGCGACGCCGAGCACCCAGCCCCACCTCGTCGCGCCCTTGCCCTTCCTGCTTGCCCTTCCTGCTGTCACCTGCTCGTCAGTAGCCTGAGCCCGTGACCACATCCGTCGTCGTCGCGGGGTCGACGGGGTCGATCGGCGTGCAGACGCTCGACGTGATCGCGAGCGAGCCGGAGCGGTTCACGGTCGCCGCGCTCGGCGCCGGGTCTTCGGTCGACCTGCTCGCGGAGCAGGCGGAGCGCTGGCGACCGCGCGTCGTGGCCATCGCCGACGAGTCCCAGGCGGCCGCGCTCGAGGATCGGGTGCCGAACGGCACCGAGGTCGTCGCCGGCCCCGACGCCCTGGCCACCATCGCCACCGAGGGCGACGTGTGCGTGAACGGCGTGGTCGGCTTCGCCGGGCTCGGCGTCACCCTCGCCTCGCTCGCGTCGGGCACGCGGCTCGCGCTGGCCAACAAGGAGTCGCTCATCGCCGCCGGGCCCGTCGTGCGGCGGGTGCGCGCTCGAGCGGGCGCGGGCGAGCTCATCCCGGTGGACAGCGAGCACTGCGCCGTCCACCAGAGCCTGCGGGCCCAGCACCCGGACGGGCGAGGCGGGGAGTGGGTGAGCCGCATCGTCCTCACCGCCTCGGGCGGACCGTTCCGCGGCCGCACCAAGGCCGAGCTGGCCGACGTCACCATCGAGGACGCCCTCGCCCATCCCACGTGGTCGATGGGTCCGAAGATCACCATCGACTCGTCCACCCTCATGAACAAGGGCCTCGAGGTGATCGAGGCCCACGAGCTGTTCGACGTGGAGTACGACCGCATCGAGGTGGTGGTGCACCCGCAGTCCGTCGTCCACTCGATGGCGGAGTTCACCGACGGCGCCACCATGGCCCAGCTGTCGCTCCCGGACATGCGCCTGCCCATCGCCTACGCGCTCGCCTATCCCGATCGGGTCGCCACGGCCTTCGGCAGGATCGACTGGGCCCATCTCGGGCGCCTCGACTTCGAGCCCCCCGACCACGAGGCGTTCCCCTGCCTCGGTCTCGCCTACGAGGCCGGGCGTATGGGGGAGACCGCGCCGGCCTGGCTCAACGCCGCCAACGAGGTGGCGGTGGCCGCCTTCCTCGATGGGCAGATCGCGTGGATCGCCATCCCCGACGTACTCACCGAGGCCCTTTCCCGGCATGATGGGGGGACCGCGGACGACGTCGACAGCGTCATGCGCGCCGATGCAGCCGCCCGGGCCGTGGCTCGAGCCGTGATCTCCGAGAGGTTCAGCCAGTGACCGACACGAGTGTGAGGCCCGCCGAGGCGCCCACGCCGCCCGACAAGGGCGAGGTCGTCGGCTTCGACTGGAAGCTCGCGCTGCTGCTCGCCGGCGTCGTCGCCCTGGGCCTGCTGGGCGGCGCCAGCTGGTTCATCATGGTCATGGCGATCGTGGTGATGATCTTCCTCCACGAGCTGGGCCACTACCTCACCGCCAAGTGGTCGGGCATGAAGGTAACGGAGTTCTTCCTGTTCTTCGGGCCGAAGATCTGGTCGTTCAAGCGAGGCGAGACCGAGTACGGCATCAAGTGCATCCCCGCCGGCGCCTACGTCCGCATCATCGGGATGAGCAACCTCGAGACGGACGTGGCGCCCGAGGACGAGCACCGCACCTACCGCCAGCAGTCGTACCCGAAGCGCCTGCTCGTCGTGTCGGCCGGTTCGATCATGCACGCGCTGCAGGCGCTCTTCCTGCTGTTCGTCGCGTTCTCGTTCGTCGGCATCCCCGGCAACGACCAGCTGGCCCAGCGCTTCGGCGGACCCGAACCCGACCCCACCCACTGGGTGGTCGGCCACGTCACCCATGGCTCGGCCGCCGACAAGGCCGGGCTCGAGGTGGGTGACGACGTCCTCAGCATCGACGGCCACGACGTCACCGTGTGGGAGGACGTGGGCAAGGCGGTCGCCCCCAACCCCGGCAAGACCGTCACCGTCGTGGTCGACCGCGACGGTGAGGTGCACGAGCTCGACGCCCCCCTCACGAGCCGCGCCGGACGCGCCGAGTCCCACGAGGATCCGGACGCGAAGTACGGCTTCCTCGGCATCTCCGAGGGTGACGAGACGCTGCCCACCGTCCACCCGGCCGTGATCGACGGCTTCGTCGAGTCCGGCCAGCTCACCGGCGAGCTCATGGGCCGCACGGTCACCGGGCTGGCGTCGTTCTTCACCGGCGGCGTCGACGACTTCGCCGCCGACGTCGCCGACGGCGCCAAGGAGCAGCCCGCCTCCGCGCCGCTCGGTGCTGAGCCGCCCGCGCAGGCGGAGCAGAACGACCAGCGGGTGCTCTCGATCTTCGGCATCGCACGCCTGGGCGTCGACATCCTCGGCGACGGGTGGTTCGGCTTCCTGATCCTGATGGCCACCGTGAACATCGCCATCGGTCTGCTCAACATGATCCCGCTGCTCCCGCTCGACGGCGGGCACGCCGCCATCGCCACCTATGAGCGGCTCCGGTCCCGCCCCGGCCGGCGCTACATGGCCGACGTCTCGCGCCTCCTGCCCATCACGTACGCGGTGTTCATGTTCATGGTGATCCTGGGGGCGTCGGCGATCTACCTCGACATCGTCGACCCCATCACGTAGGGGAAGTGCCCCCTCCCATGGCACATGGCGCGAACACGCCGGCCACGAACGCCGCTGGCTGCGTCCTCCTCCTCTCCGCATGTCCGATGCGCCTTCGTCGTCGATCCTTGCCAGCGGCGCCCGTGACTCGCCGTGACCGTCACCTACGCCATGGGAGCGGGCACTAGTGCAGATCGGCGAGTCGTCGTTCCCGCGCCGCCAGACGCGGCAGGTGATGGTCGGCAACGTCGCCGTCGGCGGCGGCGCGCCGATCTCGGTGCAGTCGATGACGATCACCAAGACGGCCGACGTCGAAGGCACGCTGCAGCAGATCTACGCGCTGGCGGCGGCCGGTGCCGACATCGTGCGCTGCACCTGCAACGAGATCGAGGCCGCTGAGGGCCTCGCCCAGATCGTGCCCCGATCGCCCGTGCCGCTGGTGGCCGACATCCACCACCAGTACAAGATGGCGCTCGCCGCTCTCGACGCCGGGGTGCACTGCCTGCGCCTCAACCCGGGCAACATCCGGCGACCGGAGCACATCAAGGTCGTCGCCCAGGAGTGCAAGGACCGCGGCATCCCCATCCGCATCGGCGTGAACGGCGGCAGCCTCGACCCGGCGCTGTACGAGAAGCACGGCGGCAAGGTCACGCCCGAGGCGATGGTGGAGTCGGCCCAGATCGAGCTCGCCTACTTCCGCGAGGTTGGCTTCGACGACGTGAAGATCTCGGTGAAGGCGAGCTCGGTCCCGCTGATGATCGAGGCGTACCGCCAGCTCGCCGACGCCGTCGACCACCCGCTGCACCTGGGCGTCACCGAGGCGGGCCCGCCGCCCGCCGGCCTGCTCAAGGCGACCGCCGGCATCGCCACCCTCCTCGCCGAGGGCATCGGGGACACGATCCGCTACAGCCTCACCGCTGATCCCGTGGAGGAGGCGCGCGCCGGCCGCCAGCTCCTCGAGGCGCTGGGCCTGCGCGAGCGCAAGAACATCGACCTGATCGCGTGCCCCAGCTGCGGGCGCGCCGAGATCGACGTGATCCAGGTCGCCAAGGACGCCATGGAGGCCTTCGGCGATCGCGAGATCCCGCTGCAGGTCGCCGTGATGGGCTGCGTGGTCAACGGTCCCGGCGAGGCGCGCGACGCCGACCTCGGCATCGCCGCCGGCAAGCGTCGTGGCCACCTGTTCGTGAAGGGCCGCAACGTGGCCGTGGTCCCTGAGGACGAGATGGTGCCCACCCTCGTGGAGTGGGCGGAGTTCATCCACGAGCACGGTGTCGAGGCCGCCGTCGCCCGGGTCGACACGGAGAAGGCGGCGCGCGAAGCGGAGAAGGACCGCGCCGCGCTGCTGCAGGAGCAGGGCGACGACGCCAACCAGAGCGAGCAGAAGGTGGAGCTCATCCACAAGCGCGTCGACGGGACCTGAACCCCTCGTACCTGCGTCGTCTGACGGCGCCCGACGCCCGGATCTGACGCAAGTTCGCGAGGAGGGGGTCGCCTAGCCTGGCTCGATGGCCAAGGCCCCGATCCTCACCCCGCAGGCGGAGGACTTCCCCCGCTGGTACCAGGACGTCGTCGCCAAGGCAGAGATGGCCGACAACGGTCCGGCGCGCGGCACGATGGTGATCCGGCCTTACGGGTTCGCCATCTGGGAGCGGATGCAGGCCGAGGTCGACGACCGCATCAAGGTCGCGGGCGCCGACAACCTCTACTTCCCGATGCTCATCCCGCAGAGCTACCTCACGCGCGAGGCGGAGCACGTGGAGGGCTTCAGCCCGGAGCTGGCCGTGGTCACCCACGCCGGCGGCAAGGAGCTCGACGAGCCCCTGATCGTGCGCCCCACCAGCGAGACCGTCATCGGCGAGTACATGGGCAAGTGGATCCAGAGCTACCGCGACCTGCCGCTGCTGCTGAACCAGTGGGCGAACATCGTCCGCTGGGAGCTGCGCCCGCGCTTGTTCCTTCGCACCACCGAGTTCCTCTGGCAGGAGGGCCACACCGCGCACGCCACCGCCGAGGACAGCAACGACTACGCCGAGCAGATCCTGCGCGACGTGTACGCCGACTTCATGGTGAACGTGCTCGCCATCCCGGTGCTGCCCGGTCGCAAGACGGCCGACGAGCGGTTCCCCGGGGCCATCAACACCCTCACCGTCGAGGCGATGATGGGGGACGGCAAGGCGCTGCAGATGGGCACGAGCCACGACCTCGGCCAGAACTTCGCCAAGGTGTTCGACATCACGTACCTCGATGCCAACGGCGACACGCAGCTGTGCTGGACCACGTCGTGGGGGGTGTCCACGCGCATGGTCGGCGGGCTGATCATGGCGCACGGTGACGACCAGGGCCTGGTGATCCCGCCCCGCCTGGCGCCCACCCAGGCGGTGGTGCTGCTGGTGCGCGACGAGGACGGCGCCGGCGAGGCCGCCGGGAAGCTGGCCGACGAGCTCACCGCCGCCGGCGTCCGCACCCGGCTCGACGCACAGGTGGCCACGAGCTTCGGACGGCGCGCCACCGACTGGGAGATCAAGGGCGTGCCGATCCGCATCGAGGTCGGTCCCCGTGACCTGGCCGACGGGCAGGTCACGATCGTCCGTCGCGACACGGGGGAGAAGCGCGCCGCGCCGGTGGCCGAGGTCGTCCACCGCGTCACCAACCTGGTCGACCTGATCCAGGACGAGCTGCTCGCCACCGCCACCAGGCGCCGTGACGAGCGCACCGCCGAGGTGTCCACCCTCGAGGACGCCATCGAGGCAGGGAAGGTCGGCTTCGCCCGCATCCCGTGGGACACGATCCGCGGCGACGGGGAGAAGGCCCTCGCCCAGGAGGCCATCAGCGTCCGCTGCCTGCAGACCCCGGACGGCGGCCTCCCGGACAGCGAGGACGCCCCCGAGCTCATCGCCTACGTCGCCCGGTCCTACTGACCCCCAGGATCTGCGGTGCCTTTTGCGCACATGGTGCGCAGAGAGCACCACAGATCTCGGAGGGGTGTTGACGTCAACCTGCTGGTACGCTCCCCACCGCTATTTCGACGTTCGAGCAGTTCTGAACGGCGTGGGCCTCTGGCCCGCGCCGTTGCTATGTGTCCCGCCAGGTCAGGAGGAGGTGAGCATCGGTGACGACGACGGTGGAGCGCGTCCGGGAGCTGGTGGAGCCCCTCGTGGCCGAGGCTGACCTGGATCTGTACGACCTCGACCTGGCCGGCGGGGTGCTGTCGGTGCTGGTCGACGCCCCGGGCGGCGCCGACATCGACGCCATCAGCCGCGTGGCCCGGTCGATCTCGCGCGCCCTCGACGAGCACGACCCGATCGAGGGCCGGTACGCCCTCGAGGTGGGCAGCCCCGGCCTCGAGCGGCCGCTGCGGACGCCCGCGCACTTCGCCGGGGCCGTCGGCACCACCGTCAAGGTGAAGACGCAGCCGGGCGTGGAGGGCGACCGCCGGGTGGAGGGCACCATCACCGCTGCCGACGACGCCTCGGTCACCGTCCGCACCGCCGACGGCGACCACCGCACGATCTCCTACGACGACATCGAGCGAGCGCGCACCACCTTCGAGTGGGGCGCCGCCGCCAAGCCGGACAAGAAGAAGAAGGCAGGCACCACGTCATGAGCGAGCGCAGCGAGCGAATCGACAACGCAGGGCCGGGCTCATGGCCCGCGGTCCGGCGCGCCTCGGCCGCGTGCACGAGAGGATGTGAGGACTAGCCATGAGCTCCATCGATTTCGGCGAGGCACTCGCTGCGCTGGCCACCGACAAGGGGATCTCGGTCGACACGCTCCTCGGGGCGCTGGCCGACGCGCTCGAGTCCGCCTACAAGCGCATGCCCGGCGCGAACGAGTACGCGTGGGTCACGATCGATCCCGACTCCTTCGACATCCGGGTGTTCGCCCAGGAGATCGACGAGGACGGCGAGCCCTACGGCCCGGAGATGGACGTCACGCCCGACGACTTCGGCCGCATCGCGGCCATGACCGCCCGCCAGGTGATGACGCAGCGCATCCGCGAGGCCGAGCGCGAGCTGAAGTACGAGGAGTACGCCGGCCGCGAGGGCGACATCGTCACCGGCATCATCCAGCAGACCGACAGCCGCTACACCCTCCTCGACCTCGGTCGGGTGGAGGCGCTGCTGCCCCAGGCCGAGCAGGTGCCGTACGAGCGGCCGTCGCCCAACACGCGCCTCAAGGCCTACATCGTGGAGGTCCGCAAGACCGCCAAGGGCCCGCAGATCGTGGTGTCCCGCACCCACCCGGGGCTCATCCTCGAGCTCTTCAAGCTCGAGGTGCCCGAGATCGCCGACGGGATCGTGGAGCTGAAGGCCTGCGCGCGCGAACCCGGGCACCGCACGAAGATCGCCGTCTGGTCGAACGACAACAACGTCGATCCGGTCGGCGCGTGCGTCGGAGCCCGTGGTGCTCGGGTGCGCCAGGTCGTGAACGAGCTCAACGGCGAGAAGATCGACATCGTGCCGTTCTCCGACGACCCCTACGACTTCGTGATGAAGGCGCTCTCGCCCGCGAAGGTGAAGGAGGTCCGCATCGACGAGGAGACCGGCACCGCCACCGTGATCGTGCCGGACTTCCAGCTCAGCCTGGCCATCGGCAAGGAGGGCCAGAACGCCCGCCTCGCCGCGCGCCTCACCGGCTGGCGCGTCGACATCAAGAGCGAGACGCAGCTGGCCGACGAGGAGGCCTACCAGGGCGAGGAGTGGGCCCAGGGCGAGTGGGTCGTCGATCCCGAGTCCGGCGAGCAGGTGTGGGTGCCGGCCGAGGGTGGCCCCGCGGTGTCGGCGGAGGAGTGGGCCCACGAGGTCGTGGGCGAGGACGATGGCAAGGGTGATGCCGCCCCGGCCGACGCCAGCGCCGAGGGCAGCGTCGATGCCGAGGCCAGCGACGCCGAGGAGGCGGTCGAGGACGAGGTCGCCGCGGCGGCGGCCGGGGAGCCCGAGACCGCGCCCGAGGACACGTCCGAGACGGCGTCCGAGCCGACGCCGGAGTCCACCGACGGCGCCGCCGTCGACGCACCGGCCGACGCGGTCCAGGACGAGGAAGGCACGCCTGCCTCGTAGCGGCGGCCCGCCACAGCGAACCTGCGTGGGGTGCCGGCGGGTCGCGCCCCAGGACGAGCTGGTGAGGATCGTGCGCTGCGACGACGGCACCGTCCGCGCCGGCCGCACCCTGCCCGGCCGGGGAGCCTGGCTCTGCGCCGCGTCACCCGCCTGCCTGCAGCGGGCCGCCCGGCGGGGCGCGCTGTCCCGCGCCCTCCGCGGCGACGTCGACGGCGCCGCCGTGCTCGCACGCGGGTGGGAGGGCCTGCAGTGACGCCGGCACCGATGTCTCGGGCCCGGGGTGCCATCGGCCAGACTCTCCTGATGCGCCTCCGCCCGGTCCAGGTCACGAGGTGACCGAGGCGGCGCCGGTGGTGCGCGAGCGGACCCACCACCTGGAGATCTTCGCCATCAGCCTCGCCGGGCTGCTGCTCGAGGTCGCCTACACGCGGGTGATCTCGTTCAAGCTCTTCTACTACTACACGTACTTCGTCGTGGGGCTCGCCCTGCTCGGCATCGGCAGCGGGGCGGTGGCGTTCGCGGTCTCCAAGCGGCTGCAGCGCACCTCCACCGACGCTCTGCTCCGGAACGGCCTCGTCGGCGGGTCCGTCCTCGTCGGCGCCGGGTACCTGATCGCCGCTCGGATACCCGTCGACACCCGCGCCATCTGGGACTACGGCACCGCCTCGTCGTTCGCGAACCTGGCCGCGCTCCTGCTCGTGTGCCTCACGATCTACGCGTCCTTCCTCGTCATCGGCGTGCTGATCTCCGCCATCCTCGGACGAGCCGGAGGTGGCATCGGTCGGCTCTACTTCGCCGACCTGGCCGGTGCCGCGCTGGCGTGCCTGCTCGCGGTGCCGCTGCTCAACACGGTGGGGTCGCCGTCCGCGGTCTTCCTGGCTGGCTCGCTCATGGCAGCCACCGGCGCGTGGGTCGCCCTGCGCAGCCGTTCGAAGCTCGTGCCGGCCGGTGTCGTGCTCGCCGCGCTGCTGTTCGTGCCGATGCTCCTGCCCGACCAGGTGCCCCTGCCGACGGTCGACGGCTCGAAGACGCAGATCGCGGACGCCGAGCCGGGCGAGTGGAACGCGGTCTTCCGCGTGGACCCCGCCGCCATCGGTGACCGCGTCCTCCTGTTCCACGACGGTCTGGCCGGGTCGGCCATCTACCAGTGGGACGGCGACGTCCACAGCCTGAGCCGGTTCGACGACGACATCCGGTCGTTCCCGTTCAGCGTGAAGGGATCGCCCGACCGCGTGCTGCTCATCGGTGCCGCGGGCGGCCACGAGGTGCTGGCGTCGCTGTACTACCGGGCCGCCCACATCGACGCCGTGGAGCTCAACCCGGTCACCCACCGCTTCGTGGAGGACGAGTACGCCGACTACTCGGGCCGGATCGCCTACCGCGACGACGTCGATTGGCTCCAGGGCGATGGCCGGTCGTTCCTCAGCCGCACCGACAACCAGTACGACATGATCTGGTACCCGGCGCCCGACAGCTACGCCGCCTCCAACGCATCGACCGCCGGCGCCTTCGTGCTGTCGGAGAGCTACCTGTACACGGTGGAGTCGATCAACGAGAGCTTCGACCACCTGCACGACGACGGGCTCCTCGTCGCCCAGTTCGGGGAGTGGAGCTTCGCCGAGAAGCCGAACCGCACCTCGAGGTACGTGAGCACCGCACGCGAAGCGCTCGCCGGCATCGGCGTCGACGACCCCTCGACGCACGTGGTCGTGATCGTGTCGCCTTACTCCGGCACGCTGTTCCACAACACCACGATCCTCGTGAAGAAGGAGCCCTTCACCGACAGCGAGCTGCAGGGCATCGCCGCCCAGGTCGCCAACGTGCCTGGGGCGTCGGTCGAGTACCAGCCCGGCACGCCCAGCGAGGCGAACCCGATGGCTGCCATCGCCACGCTGTCCGACAGCGAGCTCGACACGTGGTACGACGACTACGAGTGGGACGTGCGCCCGGTCACCGACGACGGCCCGTTCTTCTGGCACTTCTCGCGGTTCTCGGACGTGGTGCGCAACATCGGCGACCCGCTCGACCCCCGCGACGTGGAGGACTCCATCGGTGAGCGCGTGCTGCTCCTCCTCCTCGGTCTCAGCCTCGTGCTCGGCGTGCTCTTCCTGCTGGCCCCGTTCCTGGTGGTCCGCAAGACCTGGGTGGCGCTGCCCGCCAAGGGCCGTTCGGCCACGTACTTCGCCGCGCTCGGGCTGGGGTTCATGCTCTTCGAGATCTCGCTCATCCAGCGGCTCACCCTGTTCCTCGGCTATCCCACCTACTCGTTGACGGTGACCCTCGCCGCGCTGCTGGTGTTCACCGGGGTCGGCGCCGCCCTCAGCCCGCGCACCACGGCGCGGCCCGGGTGGGCCCTGCCCGGGCTGGCGGTGGCGATCGTGCTCCTCACCGCCTTCTACCTGTGGGGCCTCCCCGCCGTCACCGACGCGTTCTTCGACTCGAGCCTGCCGGTGCGCGTGGCCGTCACGTTCCTGGCGCTGGCGCCGCTCGGGCTGTGCCTCGGCACGTTCATGCCCTTCGGCCTCACCAAGGTGGCGAGCCTCACCGATCACCCATCCGAGTACGTGGCGTGGGGCTGGGCCGTCAACGGCTTCGCCTCCGTCGTGGGCGCCACCCTCACCACCGTGATCGCCATGACCTTCGGCTTCAACGTCGCCCTCGGTCTCGGCATGGTCGTCTACCTCGGGGCGCTGCTCGCCCTGCGGGTGCTGCTCCGGGTCGAGCCGCCCGCCGCCCTGGCAGGACCGGTGGCACCGGCCCTCGAACCCGAGCTGGTCGGCTGATCTCAGGCGCCTCCGGCCGTAGGAACCGGCCCGAGGTCCCGTAGACTGCCCATCTCACGGGTTCTGGCTGTCCCCGCCGGTCGCAGGGAGGGCCCTCGTGACCGCCCCTGAGGCCGATCGAATCGTCCCTACCTGCGGGTTCGTGCGAGGATGGACGGCCGTTGATTGCCCCCTGAAGGACTGACCAGAGAACTTGGCACCAAAGCTGCGCGTGCACGAGCTCGCCAAAGAGCTCGGCATGACGAACAAGGAGACGCTCGACCTCGCCCTCACCCTGGGCATCGGCGTCAAGACGCACTCCTCGAGCATCGAGGACGCGCAGGCCGACCGCGTCCGCCGCAAGGCGGAGCGAGAGGGCCTGATCCGCGAGGTGCAGCCCGAAGAGCCCACCAAGGCGAAGAAGGCCACCAAGAAGTCCGCCCCGCCCGCCGACGCCCCGCCCGCCACCGCCCCGATGGAGGCACCGGCACCGGCGGCCGAAGCCCCGCCAGCGGCTGCGCCCGCCTCGGCACCGGTCGAGGAGGCCCCCGCCGCCGCGGCGGCCGCCCCCGCCGAGGCGCCCGCCCCGGCACCGAGGGCTGAACCCGCCGAGGCGCCCGTGAAGAAGGCTCCGGCCCGACTGGTCACCTCCAGCGGCACGCAACGCCCCACCCCGCCGCCTCGCCGCGTCGAGGAGGAGCCCGCTCGTCCCGCCGCGGCCGCGCCCCCGCCCCCTGCGCCGGCACCCGTCGAACCGCGGCCCGTCGCCCCCGCCCCCGCCCCCGCCGCGTCCGCGCCGCCCGCCGAGGCTCCGGCCGCCGCGGCCGCGCCGCCTGCTGATGCGCCGGCACCGGCCGCGCCCACCGACGCGCCGAGCGCCCCCGCGGGCAAGCCGGTGCCCCCGCCTCCTGGCGGTCCCCCCCGCACGTCCACCGGCAAGCCGATCCCGCCGCCCCCCGGCATGGGTGGCCGCGGCGTCGTGCCGCCGCGAGGCCCCTCCGGTCGAGCCATCCCGCCGCCTCCGGGTCGTCGGGTCACGGGCCCGCCCAGCGGCGCGCCCGCCGGTGGTCGCGGTCCGGGTGGTGGTGGCGGTGGCTACGGCCAGCGCCCCGGCGGGGGCCCTGGTGGTCCCGGCGGTCCTGGTGGTCCCGGCGGCGGTCCCGGCGGCGGTCGCCCCGGTGGCGGTCGCGGCGGTCCGCAGCGGCCGCCCCGTCGCAAGGGTGGTCGTCGGCGCCGGAGCCGCGAGGAGCTCCAGCCGATGGACCTCCCCACCTACACCCCCACGGACGCGCCCGTCCCCGAGGGCGAGGTCGTCATCGAGCGCGCCTCCACCCCCCAGGAGCTCGGCCCCAAGCTCAACCGCACGGCGGCCGACGTGGTGCGCTTCCTGATGCAGCTGGGGGAGATGGTCACCGCCACGCAGAGCCTGAGCGACGAGCAGATCGAGCTGTTCGCCGAGCAGTTCGGCGCCTCCATCCGCCTCGTCGACCCCGGCGAGGAGCAGGAGGTCGAGCTGCAGAAGGTGCTCGGCTACGAGGACCTGCTCGGTGAGGGCGCCGACGACGGCGGCGACCCGCGCCCACCGATCATCACCGTGATGGGCCACGTCGACCACGGCAAGACGAAGCTGCTCGACCGCATCCGCGACACGAACGTCGTGGCGGGCGAGGCCGGTGGCATCACCCAGGCCATCGGCGCCTACCAGGCCGTGAAGAACGACCGCCTCATCACCTTCATCGACACCCCAGGCCACGAGGCGTTCACCGCCATGCGCGCCCGCGGTGCCGAGGCCACCGACATCGTCGTGCTCGTGGTGGCCGCCGACGACGGGGTGATGCCCCAGACGATCGAAGCGCTCAACCACGCCAAGGCGTCCGGTGCGCCGATCGTGGTCGCCATCAACAAGATCGACCGTGAGCAGGCACAGCCCGACCGGGTGAAGCAGCAGCTCTCCGAGCAGGGTCTCGTCCCGCAGGACTGGGGCGGCGACACCGAGATGATCCCGGTGTCGGCCCTCAACGGCGACGGTGTCGACGACCTCCTCGAGACGCTCCTCCTCGTCGCCGACGTGGAGGACCTCAAGGCGAGCCCCGACGGCCGGGCCGCCGGCGTCGTCCTCGAGAGCCACCTCGACATCGGTCGCGGTCCGGTGGCCACGCTGCTCGTGCAGCGGGGCACGCTCCGCGTGGGCGAGCCCCTCGTCGCCGGGCCCGCGTGGGGCCGCGTGCGGGCGCTCATCGACCACCGCGGCGAGAACGTCACCGAGGCAGGGCCGTCGATGCCCGTGCAGGTGCTCGGCCTGAACGACGTCGCCGATGCCGGCGACAGCTTCGTCGTCGCCCAGGACGAGCGCACCGCCAAGTCCGTCGCCGAGAAGCGCGAGCACTGGCACCGCGTCGCCAACCTCGGCCGGGAGGCCTCCGCCCCAGCCGGCGCTCGCCTCGAGGACATCTTCGAGCAGATCCAGCGCGGCGACGTCGCCACCCTCAACGTCCTCCTCAAGGCGGACACCACCGGTTCGCTGGAGGCCCTCACCGAGAGCCTCCGCAAGCTCGAGCGCGATGAGGTGAAGCTCTCGTTCGTCCACCGCGCCGTCGGCGGCATCACCCAGCAGGACGTGCAGCTGGCTGCCACCTCCGGCGCCACCATCATCGGCTTCAACGTCCGACCCGACCGCAAGGCCCGTGAGCTCGCCCAGGTCGAAGAGGTGGAGATCCGGAACTACGAGATCATCTACCAGGTGCTCGAGGACATCGAGAACGCCATGGTCGGCATGCTCGCCCCCGAGTTCGAAGAGGTGGTCACCGGCGAGGCCGAGGTGCGCGAGGTCTTCTCCGTGCCGCGCGTCGGCAAGGTCGCCGGCTGCATGGTGCTCAGCGGCACCATCACCCGTGGCTCCAAGGTGCGCTTCCTGCGGGAGGGCACGATCATCTGGAAGGGCGCCGTCAGCTCGCTGCGGCGCTTCAAGGACGACGTCCGCGAGGTCCAGGCCGGCTTCGAGTGCGGCATCGGCCTCACCGACTTCCAGGACCTCAAGCAGGGCGACATCATCGAGACGTACGAGGAGCGCGAGATCCCGCGTTCCTAGGCCGAAGGCCGCCAATCGGCTCGCAGCGCCGGCCGCAGGCCGGCTTCCCCTAGCCGGGACGGGAGGCTCTGCATCCCGTCACGAACGAGCGGAGGGATCACGTTGGCGAAGCGAACCCGCACGCAGCACACCACCGCACGCGACTATCCCCGCACGGCGCGGCTCAACCAGCTGTTCCACGAGATCCTCGCCGAGGAGCTCGAGAAGGTGGACGACGACCGCCTCGAGCTGGTGACGATCATGTCGGTCGACTGCGAGCGCGACCTGCGCCACGCCACCGTCTACTACGACACCCTCGGTGGCGAGGACGACGACGAGCTGGTGCTCGAAGCGCTGGGCGACCACCGCCATGCGCTCCAGGGCGCCATCGGCCGCCAGGCGCGCGTGAAGCGCACGCCCGAGCTGATCTTCAAGCCCGACGCGGTCGGCCGCGGCGCGGCGCGCCTCGAAGAGGTCCTCCGCGAGATCCACAAGGACGAGTAGTCGATGCCGAAGGGCGCACCCGGCCCGGATGGGCTGGCGATCGTCGACAAGGCCGCCGGCTGGACGAGCCACGACGTGGTGGCCAAGGCCCGGGGCGTGCTCGGCACACGCAAGATCGGCCACTCCGGCACCCTCGACCCCGACGCCACCGGCGTGCTGCTCCTCGGCGTGGGCAAGGTCACCCGCCTGCTGCGGTACCTCGGGCTGTCGACGAAGACCTACACCGGGGTGGTCGTGCTGGGCACCGCCACGTCGACGCTCGACGCCTCCGGGGAGGTGACAGGCACGTGGGACATGGGCGGGGTGTCGCTCGACGACGTCCGCGCCGCCGCCGTCGACCTCACCGGCGCCATCTTGCAGGTCCCCCCGATGGTCTCGGCGATCCAGGTGGACGGCCAGCGCCTGCACCAGCTGGCGCGGGAGGGCAAGGAGGTCGAGCGCGACCCCCGCCCAGTGACGGTGCACCGCTTCGCGGTGGGCGAGCCGGTCGGACCGGGCCGCTACCCGATCGAGGTCGAGTGCTCGAGCGGCACCTACGTCCGCAGCCTGGCCGACGACCTGGGCCGAGCGCTGGGCGGGGGCGCCCACCTGCGCGACCTCCGCCGCACCGCCATCGGCTCCTTCACCGAGGACCAGGCCGAGCCTGTCGAGGCGTTGTCGCCCGACGGGCTGGTGACGCCGGCCGAGGCCCTGCGCGACCTCGGCGTCGTCACCGTCGACGAGCTCGTCGCCGCCGACATCGCCCACGGCAAGGTCCTCGAGCGCGACCGCCTCGGCGTCACCGGCGACGGTCCGTGGCCGATGGTGGACGAGGACGGCACGCTGCTCGCCGTGTACGAGGCGCACAAGGGGAGCACCGCCAAGCCATCGGTCGTGCTCGCGGCCCCGAGCGCCCCCTAGCCTCCCCGCGCATGGACGTGCTGCACGAGGTCGGGACGTGTCCGCGCCCCGACTCGGGCACCGTCGTCACCATCGGCGCCTACGACGGCGTGCACCTCGGTCACCAGGCGGTGATCGCCGCCGTGCGGGCACGGGCCGCCGCTGGGGCGATGGAGACGGCGGTCGTCACCTTCGACCGCCACCCGGCGGCGGTGGTCCGGCCGGAGTCGGCGCCCCGGCTCCTGACCGACCTCGACCAGAAGCTCGAGCTGCTGGCGGCCACGGGCGTCGACCGCTGCCTCGTCATCACCTTCGACGAGGCCCGATCGAAGGAGAAGGCGGAGGAGTTCGTGCAGGAGGTGCTGGTCGACTGCCTGGGCGCCAAGGTCGTGATCGTGGGGGAGGACTTCCACTTCGGTCACCAGCGCAAGGGCAACGTGGCCCTCCTCGAGGAGATGGGCCGCGACCTCGGCTTCGAGGTGGACGGGCTGGCGCTGGTCGACGCGGGGGGCCAAGCCGCGGGCGACGCCCCCAAGGCCAGCTCCACCGCCATCCGCCAGGCCCTCGTGGCCGGCGACCTCCACGGCGCCAACGCCCTGCTCGGACGGCCCCACGAGGTGCGCGGCGTCGTGTCCCACGGCGACGAGCGCGGCCGGGAGCTGGGCTTCCCCACCGCCAACGTGTCCGTGCCCGGCGACATCCTCCTGCCCGCCGACGGCATCTACGCCGGATGGTTCGAGCGGCCCGACGGCGCCGTCCACCCTGCCGCCATCTCGCTCGGTCGTCGGCCCACCTTCTACGAGGCCGCCCACGCCAGCCTCCTCGAGGCGCACCTCCTCGACTTCGACGGCGACCTCTACGACGAGCACGCCAAGGTGCGGTTCGTCGCCCGGCTCCGCGGCGAGGAGCGCTTCGACGGCGTCGAGGCCCTCGTCGCGCAGATCCGCCGCGACTGCGACGACGCCCGGGCGATCCTCTCCTCCTGACCTCGACCTGACGACCATGTCCGGGGCGCCTCGCGCCATGGGGGAGACTGGTCTGCGATGGACGAGGGGTGGGATCCGATCACTGTCCGTGTCGTCGATGACGACGGGGCCGAGGTCGACGAGCACCCGTCGGGGCCGCGCGCCAGCAAGGTGCGGCACCTCGCCCTGGCCGAGGACCCGATCATCGGCCCCGGGCCCGACCCCGCCGAGGAAGACGATGTCACCCTCCCGCGGCTCACCCGCCACCAGCTCACCTTGCCCGACGGCCACACCGTGGGTGTGGCGATCTGCGGCCGGGGCATCCCGCTGGTGGTGGTCCACGGCTTCTCGGCCGAGGGGATCCTGTACGCCCAGACGCTGAGCCGCCTCGTCGACCTCGGCTTCAAGGTCATCGCCGTGGACGCCGCCGGCCATGGCGGCACCCTCGGCCTCCCCACCGGCGCCCAGAGCCTGGCCAGCTACGCCGAGCTCCTCGGTCGGGTGATCGACCACCTCGGGGTGAAGCGGATGGTGCTGGCCGGGCACAGCATGGGCGGCCGCCTCGTCACGGAGCTCGCCGCCGCCCAGCCCGACCGGGTGATCGGCCTGATCCTGCTCGACGCCATCGTGGGCGACACCTGGGACCGGATGGTGTACCTCTACCGGTTCTTCCCGCCGCTGATGCTCGGCACCGCAGGCACCCTCGTGGCCGACACCATCACCACGGTGCCGTGGTTCGCCGACCCGCGGCAGGCCATCAAGCTCGGCCGCCTCGTCGCCCCGACGATCCGCGGCCACCTCCGCCAGCCCTGGCGGATGCTCGGCCCGGCGGCGTCGATCCTCCGCAGCCGGGGCAGCCGACGGATGCTCGAGCGCCTCGGCGACCACAAGGTGCCCGTGTTCGTGGTGCACGGCGGCTGGGACGTGGCCGTGCCGCTGCAGACCGCCAAGGACGCGGCCCATCGCGCCCGGGGCGACCTCGTGGTGGTCCAGAAGGGCACCCACTCGTGGCTCCTCAAGGACCCCGAGACCCTGCCGGGGATCCTCCACGCCCTGATGCGCGGTCGTCTCGGCACGGCGGTGCTCAAGGCACAGCTCGACGCCGGCGTCGACCCCGTGGACGCCACCGATGACGAGGTGGAGGCCGCCCTCTACGAGCCCGGGGCGCTCGCCTTGGAGCTCACTCCCCGCCAGCGCCACCACGACACCGAGGACCTCCATCGTCCGCCTCGATACCGCTGGAAGGTGCTTCCCGCCCGCTCGCGCCACGACTGACGGCCACGACTGACGGCCGCGCGCGGCCCCGTGGTTCAGCCGAGCTCGTGGTGGGCGTCGCCGGCCAGGCGGGCTGAGCGCTCGAGGAACTGGTCACGCTCTTCGGGGGTCTCGAAGCTGACGACCGACCAGGCGCCGCGCGCACCGGCCCGGCGGAGGCCTTCGGCGCGGTGGTTGCCGTCCTCCAGGTGCAGCTGGTCGTCGCGGTACGTCACGACCATCGGCGGGGGCTCCCACCCCTCCTCCACCTTCTGCTCGAGGTCGTCGACGTCGTCGCGCCACTCGTCGTCGTCGACGGGGACCAGCACGGGGTGGTCGGGCGGGCCCGCCAGACGGTTGAGCTGGTCGATCCGCAGCCGCACCGGGCCGATCCAGGTGCGCGGCGGGTGGGTGAGCTTGTGCGCGAGCGGCGCGTTGTCGCTGCCCGGGCTGGCGAGGAACCGCGCCACCCACTCGGCGAGCTCGTCGCGCTCGGCGGCCTCGCGTGCGCTCTCGACCGTGAACCGCTCTCCGTCCGTCATCCGCGCTGTGTTCCCGGGTGACCAGGTCTCAGACCGCGCTCAGACCGACGCTTCGACCGCCAGCAGGTGGCCGGCCTCGTTGAAGGTGTGGAGCGTCCAGCGGTCGAGCACTGGGTCGTGCTCCCACTCGGTGAGCCCGGTGTTGCTCGGCCGCAGCTGCGCGGCGTCGGAGCCGTGGGGGAGCCCGAGCAGGCCTCGCATCGCCGCCATGATCACGCCGGCGTGGCAGACGGCGACGACGGTCTCGTCCGGGTGGTCCGCGGCCAGCCGCTGGAGGAGCGCGCACACCCGCTCGTGGAAGCTGTTCCAGCTGTCGCCCTCGGGCGCGAACACCCGGTCGGGCTCGGCCTCCATGTCGAAGGACCCGTAGGTCGCGGTGTACTCCTCCCAGGCCAGCCCGTCGGCCGTGCCGGTGTGCACCTCGCACAGGTCGCAGTCGTGCCGGGCGATCTCGAGGCCGAGCCCCGGGCCGATGATCTGCGCCGTCTCGATGGCCCGCGGGATCTCGCTGACGAGGAGCACGTCGGCCTTCACTCGGCCTGTCGCCTTCAGGTGGTCCCGCAGCGCCTCGGCCTGGCGCCGGCCCAGGTCCGTGAGGCCGGTGCAACCGCTGCGGCCCCCGATCACCCCGCCGAAGCCGGCGTGGGCGTCGCCGTGGCGGACGAGTACCAGTCGCATGTGGAGGCTCGGTACCCACGTCGCCAGGGGATCATGCGAGCGGAGGGGTCCGGCCGGGTCCACCCGCGGCCGGACCCCTCGATCTGTCGCCTCAGGCGGAGGCGTAGAAGTACGGGTCGAGCACGTTGACCTCGTGGATCTCGTCGACGGGCAGGCTGTTGGTGCCGGCGGCGGCGCGGATCGCCTCGGGGCTGGGCGCGTCGTAGATGCACCACGTGGTCGTGTCGTCGTCGCTCACGTAGGAGTGCACCCACGTCACCTGCTCGGCACCGTTGCCGGCCACGATGCCGGTGACCGCCTTGCGGCCGTTCTCGTCGATCGGGAAGCCGAGTCCGTCGGGGAAGGTGCGCTGCACGAGGTAGCGGGGCATGTCGAGCTCCTTGCGGATCAGGGGGAGGCCCGAGTGCCTCCGGGTCAGACCGTCTCAAACGAGCGCCCCGCCGCCATCGGGAGGACCACCCCATGTTGGGACGGCCCGGCTCCCCAGGCTGGGGGGCTCAGGCGCCGGCGACGGACGGGCTGAGGTCGAGGCCGAGCTTCGAGGCGGCCTGGGCCACGTGCCGCCGGCTGGACACGCCGAGCTTCGTGAGCACGGCGGAGGTGTGGTGGTCCACCGTCTTGGCCGACACGATCAGCCGCTCGGCGATCTCGGCGTTGGTGAGCCCCTCGGCGAGCAGCGACGCCACCTCGAGCTCTCGGGCGGTGAGGCCGGCGGCGTTGGCGCGGGTGGTGGCGCGTGGGCCGCGCGGCACGTCCCGCGCGCCCAGGTCGCGGAGCTTGCGCGCCGCCATCTGCGCACGCGGGTTGGCGCCGAGCCTGGTGAGGACCTCGTGGCCCCGGCGGACGTCGTCGACGTCGTCGCTGTCGACCAGGGCGTCCGCAGCCTCGTAGAGGATTCCCGCCGACTCCCACAGCGCGGCGAGGCCGCGGTGATCGCCCGCCAGCGCAAGCGCGGTCGCCTGGTCGGGCTCGAGCAACGGGGTCCAGTCGATCCCGGCGCGGCGGCTGAAGATGACGAGCTCCCTCGTCATGCAGTGGTCGAGGAGCGGCCCGAAGGGGATCGTCGCCTCCACGTGGCGGGCCAGCGTGGCCTGATCGCCCTTGAACCACGCCGCCTCGGCGAGGGCGATGTGGATGGGTGCGATGAGCTGGGCCTCGTCGCTGTCACCGAGGTGCTGCAGCGCCTCCTCGAGGGCCTCGACCCCGCCGGGGTCGCCACGCCGAGATCGCAGCCGTCCCAGCCCGAACAGGACGATCACCCGGTTCATCACGGACGCGTGCGGGTCGACGAGCACCGAGGTGTAGTCCGCGGCAGCGCGGTCCCAGTCGCCGAGCAACGCATACGCCTCGGCTCGGCCAGGGAGGAGGCAGTTGAGCTGGAGCGTGAGCTCCTGCTCCTCGCACGCCGCGATGCCGTCGTCGTACACGCTGATGGCCGCGGCCGGGCGGTGCACGCTGATCAGCGTGAAGCCCAGGTTGGCGGCACCTCGCGCCACCGCCGACCAGTGACCGCCCCGCTTGGCGCGGTCGATCGATTCGCCGAGCGGCTCTGTGCCGGTCGGGTCGCCCAGGCTGCCCAGCGCGGCGCCCCAGCTGTTGAGCGCGTACACGGCCGCCTCCTCGAGCCCGAGGCGGTCGGCGGCGGCGACCGCGCTCTGGCTGGCCTCCACGCACTCGGTGTAGCGACCGGAGACGAGGAGCGTGCCGGTGTAGGACGACAGCGCACGGGCGTAGGCCTCGGACTCGGGCAGGTGGGCCACGCGCTCGACGGCTCGCTTCGACACCAGCGCCGCCTGCTCGCCAAGCCCCACCGCCCTGAGGGCGTAGGACAAGTACTGGGACTCCCAGATGCTGAGCTGCTCGACCTCGCCGGCCGCTTCGAGCAGCTCCACGAGCCTGGTCACCGCCGCCAGTGCCTCCTCGACCAGCTCGACGCGCAGGCTCGTGGTCGTCGTCGCCTCGAGGAGACGCCGGAGGTCGGGCTGTGGCAGGTCATCACCGGCGTGCTCGAGCGCCTGTCCGTACAGCATCGCCGCCTGGCGCCAGGCCCCGAGGTCCACGCACTGGTCGGCCGCCTTCGTGGCCAGCGAGACGATGGCGGGTTCGTCGCCGGCACCGATGGCGTGGTGGGCCCGCTGGACGACGTCGCCATCGTCGCCGAGGGCCGCCAGCGCGCGGCTGTGGAGCTGCCGGCGGCGCAGCGGGGTCATCGTCTCCTCGACGGCGTCGCGGACGAGGTCGTGACGGAACGCCTGCCGCCCGCCGTCGTCGACGAGCAGCCCCGCGCGCAGGCACTCGTCGAGCGCGCCGGTGTCGCAGTCCGCGACGGTCTGGACGAGGGCCGCTTGGGCGTGACGGCCGAGGACGGCGGCGGCGTCGAGGGCGTCACGAGCCGGCCCGGAGAGAGGGGCGGCACGCGCCAGCACCACGTCGCGGATCGTGACGGGCAACGTCCCGGGCTCGGCGTCGAGCGTCTCGATGAGGAAGAAGGGGTTGCCACCCGTGGCGGCGTGGAGACGGGTGGCGTCGAGGAGCCGATCGCCCACGAGCTCCCGCACGGCGCCGACGGAGAGCGGCGGGACCTGCAGGCGCGTCACCCGCGGGCCGACGAGGGTGCCGATGGCGCGGCGGATCGGATGGTCGTGGGCGATGTCGTCGCGGTGTGTCGCCAGCACGAGCGTGGGAAGAGCGTCGAGGCGGCGGGCGACGAAGCGCACGAGGTCGAGCGTGGCCTCGTCGGCCCACTGGAGGTCCTCGAGCACGAGGACGGTGGGGGACGGTGGGGCCGCCAGCTCGGCGAGCAGCGCGTCGAACACCTGAGCCTGGTCGCCGCCGCCCAGGGCAGCGCCGAGGGGTCCCGGGTGCGCACGGGCGATGTCGGCGAACGGGCCGAGCGGTCGGGGGGCGAAGAGCTCATCGCAGCGACCGAGCAGGACGCGGCCGTCAGCGAGGTGGTGGTCGAGCAGCTCGTGCACGAGGGCGGACTTCCCGACCCCCGCCTCGCCGCTGATCAGCACGAGGTGGCCGCCGCCGTCGAGCTGGTCGAACCGCTCGGCGACGACCGCGATCTGGTCGGCCCGCTCCAGCAACCCCATCGGGGGCAAGGCTACGACGAACGAACGCTGAAGGTGGCGAGCTCCTGGGGCCCGCCCGTCGCGGGCCCCGTGGAACCGATGGTGCTGCGTCATGATCGGATCAGCAGGGCGGGGTGTGGGCGGAGGGGCTGCAGCCGACGGTGACGGCCGGGACGATCGCGGCGTCAGCGACGCCGCTGTGCAGGCTGACGGGCGGCTGGTCGTAGGCGGCGCCGGCGAGGACGGGCGACGAGGCTGCCGCGGCGCCCGTGTGCAGGCCGACCGGCGGGAGGTCGTAGGCCGAGCCGGTGGCGGCGGGCGAGACGACCTTGTGCACGACGGTGGAGGTGTCGTCGGCGGTGCTGCGGCCGACGGCGAAGCTGCCGGCGATCATCACCAGGGCGAAGGTGAGGCCGATGGCCAGCTTGAGGAGGCTGTTCCAGGCGTTGGCGGGGAGGCTGGGGGAGACGGTGGTCGCAGTCATGTCGTCGGTTCCTTCCGGGAGCGGCCCGGCCGTTCCGGGCTCGATCTACCGGTGACGATGCGCCTCGGGCCGGCCTCCCCACATCGGGAGCACCACCCCAACTTCGCCAGCTGGCTCCCCATGCGCCGCCGGGAGATCCCCTCGGGACGTGGTCAGCTCCCGGCGACGGGCGTCAGCTGGAGGTTCAGGCGCGCCGCGGCCTGGCCCACGTGCCGGCGGCTGGAGACGCCGAGCTTGGTGAGCACCGACGACACGTGGTGGTCGACGGTCTTGGCGGACACGATCAGCCGGTCGGCGATCTCGCTGTTGGTGAGGCCGTCGGCGAGCAGGGCCGCCACCTCGAGCTCGCGCGCCGTGAGCCCGGCGGGGTTGGCGCGGGTGGAGGCGCGTGGCCCGCGCGGCACGTCGCGGGCGCCGAGGTCGCGCAGCTTGCGGGCGGCGATCTGGGCGCGGGGACGGGCGCCCATCTCGCTGAGGAGCTCGTAGGCGCGGCGGACGTCGTCGACGTCGTCGCTCTCCGCCAGTGCGTCGGCCGCCTCGTACCCGCACCCGCGCGACTCCCAGAACGCGGCGAGACCTCGCCAGTCGCGCGCCTGGATGAGCCGGCCCGGCTCGTCCATCTCCATCGCCGGGCTCCACTCCACGCCGGCGCGGTTCGCCCAGAGGGCGAGCTCGCGTGCGACGAACGAGTCGAGCAGCGGTAGCAGAGGGATCACCGCCTCGACGTGCGCGGCGACGGCGGGGAGGTCGCCCTGCAGCCATGCGGCCTCGGCCCGGTAGAGGTGCATGGGGGCGACGCACTGCGCCTCGTGGTACGCCTCGCCCACGGCGAGGGCCTCGTCGAGCACCTCGATGGCGCCGGGGTCGCCTCGCCGGGCGCGCAGGCGGCCGAGCAGGGGGAGGACGATCGCCCGGTTGATCGGCGCGGCGTACGGGTCGAGGAGCACCGCGCTGAGGTCGGCGGCGGCCGCCTCCCAGTCGCCGAGGAAGAGGTTCACCTCGGCCCGACCGGGGCGGAGGCAGTTGAGGACGAAGTGCAGCTCGTGCTCCTCGCACACCCGCTCCCCGTCCTCGTACACCGGCAGGGACTCCCGGAACCGGTAGGCGCCGGCGTACGCGTAGCAGAGGTTGTTGACGCCGCGGACGACCCCGTCGTGGTAGCCGATGCGCTTGGCGCGGTCGATCGACTCGAGGAGCTCGGCGGTGCCGTCCTGGCCGATCGAACCGAGGGCGGCGCCGAGGCTGTTCAGGGCGTAGGCGGCCGGTTCCTCGAGGTCGAGTCGTTCGCACACCTCGATGGCATGGCGAGCGGTCTCGATGCACCGCAGGTACTGGCCGCTCACGAGCAGGTGGCCGCTGAGCTGGGAGAGCGCCTGACCGAGGGCGGGGGAGTCCGGACGGTCAGCCACCAGCGCCACCGCGCCTTCCGCGTAGCTGTTGGCATCGTCCTGCCGTCCGACGGCCCGCAGCGCCTTGGAGAGCCACGACATCCAGCTGGCCCGGTCCTCGACGTCGTCCGGGGACAGCCCCGCGACGAGCCGCTCGCCCGCGGCGACGGCCTGGTCGACCAGCTCGACGCGCAGGCTGGTGGTGGTGGTCTGCTCGAGCAGGCGGCGCAGGTCGGCTTCGGGGAGGTCGTCGCCGGCGGCGGCGAGGGCCTGGTTGTAGAGGAGCGCCGCCTGGCGCCAGGCCCCCATCGCCACGCAGTGGTCAGCCGCCTGCGTGGCGAGATCGAAGATCGCGGGTTGGTCGCCGGCGCCGATGGCGTGGTGCGCGCGGTGCACGAGGTCGCCGTCCGGCCCGAGCGCCGCCAGGGCGCGGGCGTGGAGCTGCCTGCGCCGCAGGGGGGTCATCGTCTCGGCGACGGTCTGGCGGCTGAGGTCGTGGCGGAACACCTGCTCGCCGTCGATGTCGATGAGCAGCCCGGCGCGCAGGCACTCGTCGACGGCGGCGGCGTCGCAGTCGCCCACGGCGACGATGAGCTCGGCGGTGACGGCGCGTCCGAGGACCGCAGCCGCGTCCAGGGCGTCGCGGGCGGAACCGCTCAATGGCACAGCGCGGGCCAGGATCACCTCACGGACGCTGGCAGGGAGCGACCCGCCCTCGGCGTCGATGGTCTCGACGAGGAAGAACGGGTTGCCGCCCGTGCTGGCCAGGAGGGCCTTCGGGTCGAGGGGCCGGTCGCCCACGAGCGTGGCGACGGCGTCGAGGGTGAGGGGCGGGAGGTGGACCCGCGAGACGTTGGGTCCGACGAGGGACCCGAGGGTGCGGCGCATGGGGTGGTCCGGGGCGAGGTCGTCGCGGTGGGTGACGAGGACGAGGCAGGGGAGCGAGTCGAGGCGACGGGCGACGAAGCGCAGCAGGTCGAGCGTGGCCTCGTCCGCCCACTGGAGGTCTTCGAGCACCACGACGGTGGGGTGCGGCGGTGCGGCCAGCTCGCCGAGGAAGGCGTCGAACACGGCGGGCTGGTCCCCCGCGGCGAGCGCGTCGGCGAGGGGACCGGGCCGGCCCCGAGCGATGTCGGCGAGGGGACCGAGGGGCCGGGGCGCGAAGAGGTCGTCGCAGCGCCCCACCAGCACCTCGGCATCGGCCAGGTGGTGGCGGAGCACCTCCTGCACGAGGGCGGTCTTGCCGGCGCCCGCCTCGCCGCTGATGAGCAGCAGGTGGCCGTGACGGTCGAGCTGGGCATAGCGGCCGACGACCGCCGCCACCTGCTCGTCCCGCTCGAGGAGGTCCACGGGTGCCAACGCTACGACGCCGAGGTCATGGCTGCCGCGCCGCCACGGCGCCCGTCCATCGCGGGCGCCGTGGAACCGCCGGTCCACAGAGGTCACCGAGACCGCCTGATCAGCAGGGGGCGGTGTGGGCGGTGTGGCCGCAGCTGGCGTCGGTCGCCACCGGCGGGATGTCGGCGGTGGCGGCCCGGCTGTGCAGGCCGACCGGCGGCATGTCGAGCGAGGGGAGGGTGGCGCTCGTGGTCGGCGCCACGACCTTGTGCACGACGGTGACGCTGTCGTCGGCGGTGCTGCGCCCGATGGCGAAGCTGCCGGCGATCATCACCAGGGCGAAGGTGAGGCCGATGGCCAGCTTGAGGACGCTGTTCCAGGCGTTGGCGGGGAGGCTCGGGGAGACGGTGGTCGCAGTCATGTCGTCGGTTCCTTCCGGGAGCGGCCCGGCGGTTCCGGGCTCGATCTACCGGTGACGATGCGCCTCGGGCCGGCCCCCCCACATCGGGAGCACCACCCCAACTTCCGGTTCGTCCTCCCCATGTACCCACCCGCAGGCGGTCGCGGGGCCTATGGGAGGAAGTACCCCATGAGGTCGACGATCACGTGGCTCGACGTGCTCGTGTACACCGACGTGGCGCCGTCACCACCCAGCGTGCCGACCACGAGGTTGGCGATGGTCTGACCGGGCGCCGACATGTTGAGGTTCGACGAGCTGGGACGAGAGCTGCCGTGCGGATACGCGGTCAGGTAGCCCGATGCTGCCGGTTGCGTGGCGGTGAGGTTGAACACGGCCGAGCGTGCGGTCGCGTCGAACACAGAGGGCGTCGCTGTGATGGGGACCTGCACGGCGGTCCCGCCCGCTGGCCTGGTCCCGGTGCGGGTGTCGCGCACTCGAACGGGGGCGACGGGCACGAACAGGCCCGACGCTCCGGGGACGGCAGTGTCGTCGCTGAACCAGCCCATCACGTCGACCAGCAGGTGGCTGCCACCGCTCGTGTAGAGGTTGATGGCTCCGTCGGGGCCGACGGGAAGGATCGCGGACGCCGCCACCGTCTTGCCCGGAGCGACGTTCAGGCTGGAAGCGAGCGGCTTCGGGGAGCCGGAGGGCCAGGCCGTCACGTAGCTGTCGCGCGTCGTGC
>JBJMHD010000024.1:0-40100 GCA_045807565.1 Acidimicrobiales bacterium
GGGGCGCAGTGGTCGTCGTGTCGGCCGGTTCGGTCGTCGTCGTGGTCGGGTCCGGTGGCGCCGTCGTCGTGGTGACCTCAGCCGGCGGTGGTTCGGTGGGCGCGGGCTCCGCCGGCATGGTGTCGCTCGTCGGCGTCGGCGCAGTCGGCGGCGTGGACGTCGTGGGTGCCGGGGTGCCGTCGTCCGCGGCGACCGAGCTCGTCGAGTCGACCGGTCCGCTGGTGAGCAGCACCTCGAGGATCTCCGCTTCGAAGCCGTTCACGAGCAGGTAGATCTCGGGCGCGTCGAGCCCCTGGACGAGGTGCTCGAGACCCTCGACCCGATGCCAGATCGCCTCGATCTGGGCGACCACGTCCGCGCTGGGCATGGAGCTGAGGGTTGCGACGAGCTGCACGGCGATCGCCGAGCTGTCGCACAGCTCGCACTCGAAGTTCACGGACACCGCCGCGTTCACCGGCTTCACCACCTCGGCCCGGCCCACGACGAGGATCGTCTGGAACGCGACCGCGACGGAGCGGCAGTGCTTGCACGAGGCCAGGGCCCACGCGTCGTTGCGATGCCCGACGTCGTCGTCGACCACCCACACGAGGCTGAACGCGACGTCGTACACGGCAGTGCCGTCCGCGGTGTTGACGGCGAGCGCGCGGTTGTCACCCTCGGCGGGGGCGGGCGGGGCGGGGAACGGGAACGGCCAGCCACCGTCCTCGTCCGGTGGGATCGTCCGAACCAGAGGTTCGCCCCCGCCTGTGGGACCCGTGATGACCAACGCCGGCGCGCCATCCGAACGGCGCGGGACGAGGACCATCGCAGGCTCTGGGTCACTGCTTGATGGGATCCCGCCGACGGCTGCCGGGGTCGCGTCGTGGCGCGGCTTGCTCAGGTGGAGCGAGAGGGTCTCCTGCACCGTCCCCTCCTCCTCGCCGCCCAGCGGCTCGTACTGGCCGTGCGGCCACCAGGCCCAGCCGACGAAGAGGAACAGGGCGGCCGCCAGCGCGGCCGCGATGCCTCGGAGGAGGGGACGACCGTCGGTGGCCCGGAGCACGCGGCGCGCGGTGCGAGACGTGACGCGCCCGATGAGGTACACGACGGCGAACACCGGGAGCGCGCTGGCGACGAGGGAGACCACCGACACCATTGCTCCGAGCAGCTGGGCGGTGCCCAGCTGCTCGGTGAGCTGGTACCACTCGCCGCGGATGCTGATGGTCGCCGACGCCACGAGCCTCGGCAGGAACAGGACCGCCATCACCATCGAGACGATCAAGAGCGGCACGACAGCAACCACCCAGGCGAGGATGACGAGCCGGGCCCACCACTTCAGTCGTCTGCTGTCGGCACGACCCCAGCGCGTCGGCAAGAAGCCGCAGAGCGTCGGCTTGATGTGCGCGAACAGGTCGGGCACTCCGACGAGGTCGGCGATGATGTGGTACCCGTCAGCCCGCACGAACGGCGTCAGCTGGCGGAGCATCTGGAGCACCTGGATCGGCAGCACGAGCAGAAGCGCGTCTGCTCCCGTCACCCACCACACTGCGAAGACAGCCACGCCGAACACCGCATTGAAGTAGAGGCCGCCGAGGTCGACCCGCAGGCGGCCGGCGCGGCTCAGGCGGTACGAGTCGGTCACGTCCGTGTAGAACGCGGGCCACAGCAGGTAGAGGCCTGCGCCCATCGCCCCTGGTGTGGCACCGCCGTACTGGCACGCGGCCGCGTGCCCGAGCTCGTGGAACGCGGCAGATGCCAGCGTGAGGCACAACAGCCCGAGGAGCAGACCCGGGGTGTTGAAGGCATGGTGGGCAGGCGCCGCCAAACCGTTGTCGAAGAGCACCCACCCGGTGGACAGCGCGAACGCGATCACGGTGACGAGCACCGTCAGGGGGCGGAACAGCCAGACGAACGGAGCGGTGAGCCGGCGTGTGAGGTCGGGTCGCGACACCACCCAACGGAAGCGGAGCGCGAGCAGCGGGTTCGCTCGAGTGACCGGCCTGACCGAGCCGTCAGCCTCCCGCACCAGCCCGAGAGGCCGCAGCCTGTCCTCGAGGAGGAGCTCGACCTGCTCGGCCGTCGCCTGCCGTTGGACCGCACGGCTGACCTCCCGAGCGACCGCGTCGACGGCTCGATGCCCGTCGATCGCACAGAGCGTGGCGAAGAGCACCTCCGTCAGCTGGATCGTCTGGCCGTCGCTCCTGCGAACGAGGAACGGGCGGGAGCGGTGGCCGGAACCCTGCATGGGACCGATGAGCTGGAGGCCAGGGGCCCGCTCGGGTCGGTGCTCCTCCCGACCCGGCGGTCCCCCGGCCGGCGACGCCCGAACGAGGGAGCCGGTGCTGGGGGCCACGAGCCCTACTGGACGATGTCGGCGTCCTGGGCGGCGGTGGCCTGGGCCAGGCCCTCCAGGTGCTGGGTGATCACCGCGGTCTGGTCGGCCAGCGCGGAGGACGCGGAGTCGAACGACAGGATGTTCGCGGACACGGCAGCGTCGATGGGCGCCGCCACGTTGGCGTTCGCCGCCACCGCGCCAGCGATGGGCGCTGCCATGTCGGCGTCGACGTCCACGTCGACGTTCACGTTCAGCAAGCCGTCATCGAAGATGCTGCCGGTGGTCACCGCATCCGCGTCGCTGATCACCGAGCTGTGCACATCGGTCGTGTCGGTGTGCGTCACGGGCTCGGCCATCGTGTCGACGACGGGTGCGTCGTGGGTGCCGGCGTCCACGACGTCGTTCGCCTGGTCGATGGCGGCGGTCTGGGGTGCGTGGGCGATCGCCTGCCCGGCGAGGTACTGGTCGATCATCGTCTGCTGGTGGGCGATGGCCTGTGACACGGAATCGAAGGACAGGACGTTCGCGGAGACCGACGCATCGATGGCGGCCGCGATGTTCGCGTTGGCGGCGACCGCCAGATCGATCGGGGCGGCGAGATCCAGCGCGAGGTCGATGTCGATGTTGAGGTCCAGAAGCGACATGACCTCCTTGTCCGGCAGCGGGGTGGCCCGCTCCTGGTCCAGGTCGTCCATCGAGAGCGGGCGCAGTGAATCGGTCATGGATCCGTTCCTTCCGTTGCGGACATCACGCCAGCCGCCCGCCTCTTACCCCTGCCCGCCGCGTTCATAAGCGCTCCACATAGAAGAATTCCGGCCCTGTGACCGCCACATTGTCACGGTTCTCGCACCTGCCAGGGCTCGCTGGGTCGTGCGGTCTAGCGCCTCTGTGCCGGTTTTGGCCAGTTGTCGCTGCCCTCCGGGCCAACCCATGACGCCGATGAGGGCCGAACAGGCAGACAATGTCGGAGATCACAGCGTTCGGAGGCTGTAAATAACGCTGCTCACTTCTTCGATTAGAGCGTCAAATGCGGGGTAGAGGAGACAGCCACAAGTCGAAGAACCCACGCGATGGAACCGACCGCACTGGCTGTGCTGCCGCCTGCCCAAGGAGAACCCCATGCGCTCACCGACTCGATGGTCCGGGCGGACCCTGGTAGCTGTCCTGACCATCGCGGTGCTCGCTCTCGGGTTCCCGGCCGTCGCCGGCGCCTCCACGGCCGATGCTGCCGTAGCCGCCTTGCTGCGGTCGATCGGCCAAGACCCAGGCGACGGGACGACCACCACGACGCAGCCAGATCCCTCGCAGAGCACGACCACCACCGAGACCTCCGTCCCCGAGCAACCAGCGTCAACCGACACCACGGCCCCGGCTGAGCCCCCGGCAGAGGCCCCGACCACGAGCTCGACGACGACCGAGCCTCCGACCGCCGCGGTTCCCCCGGCCACCGAGATGACGCCCGAGCGGGCACGGGCGGCGGAGATCGCGTCGACCATCGCCCCCATCGCCGCCCAACGCGCGGTCACCGGAGCCCTCGGAGCCCTCTGGGGGCCAGCCGGCCCGGGCGACGCACCCGCGGCAGACACCGACACTGCCTCGACCGAACCGCCGCCGGTGGTCGTCGCGCTGGTGGGCACCGATGGCGACGGTGCGCTCTCGCAGATCGTCGCCCCTGACGTGGTGGAGGGGCTCGCGCCCACGATCGAGGAGCTGGCAGCCGCGGGCCAGACGGACGCGCTGGAGGGGCTCGCGACCGGCATCGAGCAAGGCGAGATCGAGTCGCCTGAGGCGCTGGGCGTGGTGCTGGCCGACGGCGACCTGCAGAGCTTGCTCGGCCCGCTCGTCAGCGGACTGCTCGACGCCGGGCTCCTCGACGGCGTCGTGGACCTGGTGAACGAGCTCCTGGCGCAGGACCTGCTGCCGGCGGTCACCACGCTCGTCGACGAGCTCGTATCTGGTGGTCTGATCGACCAGGTCGTCGAGCTGGTCGACCAGCTCGTCGGCGGCGGCCTGGTCGACGAGGTTGCCGCGGTGGTGGACCAGCTCCTCGGGTCTGGTCTCGTGGACGCGGTCGTCACGATCCTCGATGAGCTGCTGTCCCAGAACCTGCTGGGGACGGATCTCGTGGATGCGCTGCTCGGCTCGGGAGTGCTGTCCGATGTCGTGGCCGCCCTCCTGGACGGTGGTCTGCTGGACCAGCTCGGAGCCTTGGTCGATGGCCTGCTGGACCTCGGCCTGGTCGACCGGCTCGTGGGCCTCCTCTCCCAGCTCCTCGACTCCGGTCTGATCGACCAGGTCACCGCCATCGTCGGCCAGCTCCTCGACGCCGGGCTCCTCGACCAGGTCCTCGGCCTCGTCACCGACCTCCTCGACTCCGGCGCTCTGGACCAGGTCCTCGGCCTGATCACCGGACTCCTGGGCGCTGGCCTCCTCGACCAGGTGGTCGGCATCCTCACCGACCTGCTCGACGCCGGCGCCCTTGACGACGTCCTCGGCATCATCACCGGGCTCCTCGACGCCGGTCTGCTGGACCAGGTGCTCGGGCTCGTCAACGGCCTCCTCGACGCCGGCGCCCTCGACCAGGTCCTCGGCATCATCACCGGCCTCCTCGACGCCGATCTCGTCGACCAGGTGCTCGGCATCGTCAACGGACTCCTCGACAGCGGGCTGCTCGACCAGGCCACCGCCATCGTCGGCCAGCTCCTCGATGCCGGGCTCCTCGACCAGGTCGTCGGGCTCGTCACCGGGCTGCTCGAGTCGGGTTCTCTGGAGCAGGTCCTCAGCATCGTGACCGGGCTGCTCGATGCCGGTCTGCTGGACGAGGTGCAAGCGCTCGTCGGCGACCTCCTCGACGCCGGCCTCCTCGACCAGGTGGTCGGCGTCGTCACCGGGCTCCTCGACGCCGGCGCCCTCGACGACGTACTTGGCATCGTCACGGGCCTGCTCGAGGACGGGCAGCTCGACGACGTGCTCGGTCTGATCACCGGGCTCCTCGACGCCGGCGCCCTCGACCAGGTGCTCGACCTCGTGCACGGTCTCCTCGACGCCGAGCTCGTCGACGACGTGCTGGGCATCGTGACGGGCCTGGTCGATGCCGGTCTCCTCGACCAGGCTGCAGCGGTCATCGGAGAGCTCCTCGATGCCGGTCTGCTCGACGAGGTGCTCAGCCTCGTGACCGGTCTCCTCGAGTCGGGGGCGCTCGATGACGTGCTCGGGATCGTCACCGGGTTGCTGGACGCCGACCTGCTCGACGACGCCGTGAGCGTGATCGGCGGGCTGCTCCAAGCGGATGCGCTCGATGACGTCCTGGCGATCGTCCTCGGCCTCCTCCACGGTGGCGAGCTCGACGGCGTCCTCTCGATCATGTCCGGTCTGATCTCTGCCGGACTCGTCGCTGATGTCGTCGCTCTGGTCGACGGGCTTCTCGGCGCCGGGCAGGATGCTGCGGCCGTACAGGTCGCGAAGCTGCTCCTGGCCTCCGTACCCGCGAGCTCACCGCAGTTCGGTGCCGTGCAGGATCTCGCGCACCGCCTGATGGCCCGCGGCCTCCTCGATGCCTCGTCCGCGCCGGACCAGGGCGTGAAGGGCGCCGACCGCGCACGAGGCGGCGCCGCCCAGCCGCCCTCGGTGCACAGCCAGGCGCACCACGAGCGTTCGGGCCTGGCCGGGCTGCCCGTCACCGGCGCACAGATCGCTGCGCTGCTCATGCTGGCGCTGCTCGCGCTGGCGGCGGGCGCCACCTTCCTCCTCCTCGGTCGCCGGCGAACCTCCGTCTGACGCCGCCGAGTGGCCAGCGCCGTCCGCGGTTCGATCCCAGCCCCTTCGACCTGACGCGAAGAGGGCGGCTCGCTACGCCGCGCTGATCAGGTCGAGGACGTTGTCCCGCATGATCGCCTTGGTCTCGGCCTCGTCGAAGGTCGGGATGTCCTTCACGAAGAACGTGGGGTCCGGCAGGCCCTCGGTGTGCGGGAAGTCGCTGCCGAAGAGCAGGCGGTCGATGCCGATGGCGTCCTTCAGCATCGCCATGTCGTCCTCGTAGAACGGAGCCACCCACACGTGCTCCCGGAACTGCTCCACGGGGTGCTGCTTGAAGGCGAAGGGCATCTTGCCGGCGCCGGCCTGCAGGTTGCGGAGCAGGTCGGGCACCCACATGGCGCCGTTCTCGATCGACGCGGTGCGCAAGGTGGGGAACCGCTCGAACACGCCGTGACAGATGAGCGCGGCGAACGTGTCGGAGATGCTTCGGTCGGCGAACGCCACCATCGGGAAGACGGCGTGCTGGAACGCGGAGAACCCTCCCCCGCCGCCGCTGCCCGGCGACGTGGTGCGCCACACCTTCCCGTACTCGTTGACCCCCGAGAGGCCGGCGTGGAACGCCATCGGCACCCCGGCCTCGGCGACGCGCGCCCACACCGGGTCGAGCCTCGGGTGGCCGGGCGACACGTAGCCGTCGCCCGCGGGCACGGGCCCGGGGATCGTGACGAGGATGCGCGCGCCCTTGGCGAGCACGCGGTCGACCTCTGCTGCCGCCTCGTCGGCGTCGGCGAGGGTGATCATCGGCGCGGCGTAGAGCCGCCCGTCGCCCCGGTCGAAGCCCCAGTCCTCGTCGAGCCAGTCGTTGAACGCGCGGAACGCCGCGTGCAGCGCGGGGAGGTCGTGCTTGAGCGCCTCCTGCATGCCGACGCCGAGGGTGGGGAACAGCAGCGCGCCGTCCATGCCCTGCTCGTCGAGCAGCTGCACCCGCGCGTCACGGTGCCGGTAGCCCGGGTGCTCGGCGATGGGGTCGAGGTCGCCGAACATGGTCTTCATGTCGAGGCCTCCCTCGTTCTTCCCGCGGAAGTAGTCCTCGAGGGACCCGGGCGCGGCGATCGGGTCGAACGTGGGGTTCGGGATGAACTTGTTGATCTTCCCGCCCACCAGCAGGCGCTTCTTGCCGTTCACGTCCGCCCACTGCATGCAGCGCTTCTGCATGGCCGGGTCGATGTGGCGGATGAACGCGTCCTCCGCCTCGTAGTAGTGGTTGTCGGCGTCGAACGGACGAAACCCCAGGTCGTGCATGGCGCGATCGTACGCCCCGGGCCTCCGTTTCTGACAGTCGTGTCAGGTAGCGTGCGGCCCCATGTCGACGGTCGTGGACGGGTGGGTGAACCTCTTCCCCGAGGCGTTCGCCTCGAAGTGGGCAGCGAAGGACGAGCAGAAGGGCGTGCTGCAGCTCTTCGGGCCCGACCTCGCCAAGGGTCCGACGGTCGAGGGCCTGCTCGGCGCGATGGACGAGGCGGGGGTGGACCTCGGTGTGCTCACCTCGGGGTTGAGCGATCCCGAGCGCACGCACCGGCTGGGCGGGTACGCCGCCGAGGACTTCCTCGCCATCGCCGAGGAGCACCCCGGTCGCTTCCTGGTGGCCGCCACCGTCGACCGCGCCGCCAAGCCGCGGCTCAACTGCGGCCGGGTGCGGGAGCTCGCGCAGCACGACGCGCTGGCCATGGTGCGCATCACCCCGCTCGTCGAGCAGCACGAGCTCAACCACCGCCTCTACTACCCGGTGTACGCCACGTGTGAGGAGCTCGGCATCCCGGTCTCGATCAACGTGGGCATCCCCGGCCCGCAGGTGCGCTCTCGCTGCCAGGATCCTGTGCTGCTCGAGGACGTGCTCATCGACTTCCCCGGGCTCACCGTGGTGGGTGCCCACATGGGCCATCCGTACGAGGCGCTCCTGATCCAGTACATGCTCAAGTGGCCCCAGCTGCACCTGATGACGTCGGCGTACCTCGCCACCTACATGGACCCTGCGGTCGTGAGGTTCATGGACTCGTCCCGCGGACGGGGCCGGGTGTGGTGGGCGTCGGACCATCCGGTGATCCCGGCCAAGAAGGCGCTCGACGCCGCCCGGGCGCTCCCGCTGTCCGAGGAGGGCATGGCGCTCTTCCTCGGCGACGCCGCCCACGCCGTCCTCACCGCACGCTCCTCGTCGTGACGGGGATCGACCCCGCCGGCGAGCACCTGGCCGCGTTCGCAGCGTCGACGCCCGACAAGCCCGCCGTGGTGATGCACCCCTCGGGGGTCGTGCGCACCTACCGCGAGCTCGACGACGCCTCGATCCGGCTGGCGCGCGTCCTCCGGGAGCGGGGCCTCGGGCCGGCCGACCACGTGGCCGTGCTGCTCGACAACCAACCGGAGTTCTACGACGTCGTGTGGGCGGCGCAGCGCATCGGCTGCTTCGTGACCCCGATCAACTGGCACCTCACCGCCGACGAGGCGGGCTACATCGTGTCCGACTGCGACGCCACCGCCCTGTTCGCGGCGGCGCGCCTCGGTGACGTGCTCGACCAGATGGGCGACCACCTCGACGCGGTGTCGACGCGGGTGTGCGTGGACGGCGACCTCCCGGGCTTCGAGCGCTACGACGAGCTCGTCGCCGGCGTCGACGCAGGCGACCTCGAGGACCAGCGTGAGGGCGGTTGGATGTTCTACAGCTCCGGCACCACCGGGAAGCCCAAGGGCATCCTGCCGCCGCTGCTCGACGTGGCGCTCGGCGCCCGGTCGTTCCTCACCATGCTCCTCACCGGCTTGTTCGGCTTCACCAGCGAGGTGGTGTACCTCTCCCCTGCGCCGCTCTACCACGCCGCGCCGGCGGGCTGGACGGTCGGCGTCCAGCGCCTCGGTGCCACCGCCGTGGTGATGGACCGCTTCGACCCGCTCGAGCTGCTCGCCGCCATCGAGCGCCACCGCGTCACGCACGTGCAGCTCGTGCCCACCCACATGATCCGACTCCTCAAGCTCACGGACGAGGAGCGCTCGCGCCACGACCTGTCGAGCTTGCAGATGGTGATCCACGCCGCCGCGCCGTGCCCGGTGGAGGTGAAGCAGCAGTTCCTCGACTGGGTGGGCCCGATCGTGCACGAGTTCTACAGCGGTAGCGAAGGCGCTGGGTTCACCTACATCGGGCCGGAGGACTGGCTCGCCCACCCCGGCTCGGTCGGCACGTCGATGACCGGCGCCATCCACATCCTCGACGACGATGGGAACGAGGTCCCGGTGGGCGACGAGGGCGAGGTGTGGTTCGAGACCAACCGCACCTTCGAGTACCACAAGGACCCAGGCAAGACCGAGGCGGTGTGGGACCGCGACCGAGGGTGGAGCTGGCTCGGTGACGTCGGGCGCGTGGACGCCGAGGGGTACCTCTACCTCACCGACCGGGCGAGCCACATGATCATCAGCGGTGGCGTGAACATCTACCCGCGCGAGATCGAGGACGTGCTCGTCATGCACCCCGCCGTCACCGACGTGGGCGTGGTCGGCACCCCCGATCCCGACATGGGAGAACAGGTGACGGCCTTCGTCCAGCTGAGGGACGACGGGTCGGCCACCGAGCAGGAGCTCATCGACTGGTGCCGCGAGCGACTCAGCCACTTCAAGTGCCCGCGGGAGGTCCGGTTCGTCGACGAGCTCCCGAGGCTCCCCACCGGAAAGCTCCTGAAGCGCCTGCTCGTCTGACCTTGGAGGCGGGTGAGAGGATCGAGGCGTGACCGACGAGGTCCGCGTGCTGGTGGAGACCGGCCGGGCGGCGCTGAAGCAGGGGGACACCAGCACGGCGAGCGCCGCGCTCAGCGCCGCGCTCGAGAGCGGGCCGACCGGGCCGATCCTCACCGGCCTGGCCGAGGCCGCGTTCCTCGACCAGGACCACGCCGCCGCCATCCGCTGGTTCGAGGAGGCCTACGCGATCTACCGCGAAGGCGACGACCCGCGCGGAGCGGCACGCACGGCGGGCACGCTCGGGTACCTCAACGGCGTCCGCGGAGAGTGGGCGGTGATGAACGGCTGGATCAGCCGGGCTCAGACCCTTCTCGCCGGCGCCGAAGGTACGGAGGAGGAGGGGTGGGTCGAGCTGATCCGCGGCATGTTCGCCGGTGACGATGCGCGCGAGGAGCACTTCCGCACCGCCATCGCGATCGCCAGGGACCACGGTGCCCGTGATCTGGAGCTCGACGCGCTCGCGTACCTCGGCGCCACCCTGGTGCACGGCGATCGCATCACCGAGGGGATGGCCTACCTCGACGAGGCGTTGGCAGGGGTGGCCGGCCGAGAGGTCGAGGAGTTCATGGTCCTCACGGAGGTGTTCTGCCAGCTCTTCTCGGCCTGCGAGCACGCGCACGACGTCGCGCGCGCGGAACAGTGGATCCGCGTGGGTGAAGCCATCGCCGCCCGACGTCACCTCCCGGAGGTGTCGGCGTTCTGCCGCACCCACTACGGCGGGATCCTCACGACGGCAGGACGATGGCCCGAGGCCGACGCCGCCCTCACTGACGCCATCCGCCTGTGGGCGATCGGCCCGAAGGGCCAGCGCGACGCCGCTCGGACCCGTCTGGCCGAGCTCCGCGTGCGCCAGGGCCGGCTGGAGGAGGCAGAGCAGCTGCTGGTCGACGTGGACCTGGGCGGCGCCGAGGCCGCGCGCACCGCGGCGGCCATCCATCTGGCTCGGGGCGAGGCCGACCGAGCCATCGACCTGTTGGAGCGCGCGCTCGCCAACATCGAGCCCGACTCGGTGGCGGCCGGTCCCCTGCACGCGCTGCTCGTCGACGTCCAGCTCGAGCGCGGAGCGGTCGACGATGCCGCGACCGCGGCCGACGGCCTCACCGCATGCGCGCGGAAGCACCCACGACCTCACCTCGTCGCCAGCGCTGCCCTCGCGCGCGGACGCCTGTGCCTGGCGTCCGGCACGGGTGATCCGCACGCGTGCCTGCGCGACGCCCTCGACGGCTTCGCCAAGGCGGAGCTCCCGTTGGAGGCAGCCAGCTCGCGACTCGAGCTCGCCCGCGCCCTCGTGGAGACCCGCCCCGAGGTCGCGCTGGCCGAGGCTCGCGGGGCGCTGGCGTCCTTCGAGGCGATGCAGGCCGAGCGCCAGGCCGATGCGGCTGCCGCCCTGCTCCGCTCGCTGGGATCGCGCCCGGCCAGCCCCCGCCCGGCGGGCGACGTGCTGACCAAGCGGGAGGCAGAGGTGCTCGAGCTCCTCGGCCTGGGGCTGACGAACCCCGAGATCGCCGATCGGCTCTACATCAGCCGCAAGACCGCGGAGCACCACGTGAGCAACGTGCTGGCGAAGCTCGGGCTCCGCAGCCGGGCGGAGGCGGCGGCCTACGCCGCCCGGCAGGGACCCCGCCAGGCACCCCAGTAAGAACCGGGACGCACATGGGGGATCTCCCCGATCCGCTCGGAGCGCCGTGACGCCATGGTCACTCCAGACCGATCGCAGGAGGAGCCCCATGCCCGAGACCTATGACGCCATCGTCGTCGGCGCCCGCTGTGCCGGCGCGCCCACCGCCATGCTCCTGGCGCAGCGCGGCTACCAGGTGCTCCTGGTCGACAAGTCGACGTTCCCCAGCGACACCGTCTCGACCCACATGATCCACGCGCCCGGTGTCGCTGCCTTGGCACGCTGGGGGCTCCTCGACCAGGTCATCGCCACCGGCTGCCCGGCGATCGACTCGTACACGTTCGACTTCGGTCCGCTCGTGCTGCGGGGCACCCCACTGCCCGTCGACGGCGCCTCCACCGCCTACTGCCCTCGACGCACGGTGCTCGACGCCATCCTCGTGGACGCGGCGCGCGACGCGGGCGTGGAGGTGCGCGAGGGGTTCGCCGTGGACGAGATCGTGATGGACGGGAGCACCGTGACCGGCATCCGCGGTCACGGCCGCGATGGCGTGGCCGTCACCGAGCGAGCCCGCGTCGTCATCGGAGCCGACGGGCGGACCTCGAAGGTGGCGAGGGCGGTCGACGCTCCCGAGTACAACGCCAAGCCCGCCTTGCAGCACAGCTTCTACACGTACTTCCGCGACCTTCCGGTGGACGGCATGGAGGTCGTCATCCGTCCCGACCGGGGCTGGGGAGCCATGCCCACCAACGACGGCCTCACCTTGGTGGTGGTCGGCTGGCCGACGGCCGAGGCGGCGGCCTACAAAGCCGACCCGGAGGCCAACTTCCTCCGCACCCTCGACCTCGCCCCGGCCTTCGCCGAGCGAGTGCGGGCCGCGGAGCGGGTCGAGCGGCTCACCGCCGGCATGGTGCCGAACTTCTTCCGCACCTCGCACGGGCCCGGTTGGGCCCTGGTGGGCGATGCCGGGTACACGAAGGACCCCATCACCGCGCAGGGCATGTCCGACGCCTTCTACGATGCCGAGCGCTGCGCCGCGGCCCTCGACGCCGCGCTGTCCGGTGCCCAGTCCTACGACGCGGCGATGACGCAGCGGCAGGAGGCCCGGGACCGCCATGCCATGCCGATCTACGAGTTCACGACCCAGCTGGCGACCCTCGAGCCGCCGCCGCCGGAGCTGCAGCAGCTCCTCGGCGGGCTGGCCGGCAACCAACGGGGCGTCGACGAGTTCGTGAGCCTCACCGCCGGCACCCTGTCCCCCGCGGTCTTCTTCGACCCCGCCCACATCGGCGAGCTCCTCGGCGCCGGCGTGTGACGCCAGCGGGCCGCGGTGCCCGCAGGGGTAGGTTGGCCGCTCGATGGACGGCGGCCCGAGGGTAGCGATCGTCACCGGAGGCAGCAGCGGGATCGGGCTCGCCGTCGGGCGCATGCTCGTGGCAGCCGGGTACGACGTGGTGCTCACGGCGCGCACGGCCGACCGGCTGGAGGCAGCCGCCAACACCATCGGCGCGCGGTGGGCGGCCGGCGACAGCGCCGACCCCGAGGCGTTCGCTCGGGTCGTCGCGGAGGTGGGGCGCGTCGACCTGCTCGTGCACGCGGCGGGGGTGATGGCCGGCACGTTCGTGCGCAAGGAGACGCTCGACACGTTCGAGTCCGTCCTGCGGACCAACCTCACGTCCGCGTTCGTCGTCGCCCATGCCGCGCTTCCCGCCATGCCCGCAGGTGGGCGCATCGTGTTCCTCTCGTCGAGCTCGGCCCACGCACCTCAACCGGGCAAGACCGCCTACTCCGCGTCGAAGGCCGGGCTCAACGCCTTTGCCGAGGCGCTGGCCGGCGAGGTGGAGCGCGACGGGATCGCCGTGCACGTCGTCACCACCGGACCGGTGGCCACGCCGATGCTCGACGACGTCCACTTCCCGATGCGCACGCTGGGCGCCGACGACGTGGCGCAGGCCGTCGTGTGGCTCGACACGCTCCCGCCCAACGTCGTCCTCCCGGAGCTCCAGCTCTCCTCGGTGGACGGGGGGCCCTTCGCGCCCGAGGCGTTCGTCCCGGAGGCGGCGCGGCGGCTCGGTCGGACGGAGCTGCCGGACGGGTGATGCCCTTTCTCGCCCAATCGAGAGGAATGGGCGGGATCGGAGGCGAACCACCTCCGACAGGAACCTGACATCCGCGTCAGATCCGCGTTGGGGAGGGCACAGATGCAGCATCGTCGCAGGCTCGTCGCGGCCGGCGTGGCCGTCGCGCTCGTGCTCGGCACCGGAGGCGCGGCCTTCGCGATGAGCGACGGCGTGTACTCGCCGGAGGACCAGCGATGCGACGAGGAGGCGAACGACACCGCGCGCTCCGACACCACGCAGGAGGGGTGCCAGAACGCCGCGCTCTACCTGAAGAACGGCGACTGGGAGATCGTCCGCGTCGGCACGCTCCAGACGCCGGAGGGCACCTTCGTGCACGAGCTCGAGACCGACAGCGACTTCGACGTGTCGCAGGTGGATCCCACGCGTGGCGCGCAGGTGTACTTCGGCGCGGACGACAACCTCGACAACGGTGAGCACGACGGTGCGTCCGGGATCGGCAACGGCCCGAGCGACGGCGGCGGCATCCGCTTCGTGATCGACCCCGCGTCGCTCCAGGCCTGGATGGACGCCACCTCCGCCGGCGACACGACGTACCTGCAGACGCACCCGATCCCGCTCGTGTCCTACGGCATGGGCGCGTGCGCTGACGGCATCTGCTTCCTGGCCACCACGGAGCGCCGCGTCGCCTACCAGGGCGGCGACGACGAGTCGCACCGTGATGCGGCCGACTACGAGGGCGTGGCGTGGGATCCCGAGTCCTGCGGCGGTCCGTCCGCCACCGCCAAGGACTGCGACGACCCCGCCACGCCCCACAAGCGAGAGACCATCAAGAGCTGGAACGACCGCGTCGGCACGGTGTACGGAGAGCCTGGGCTCAACGTGTACGAGGACCCTGACCCCGAGGGATCGCCCATCGGGCCGTACCCGCTGCCCGGCGCCTACGTCGGAACGTGCGGCGTCATGGCGGGCGGGGGCCCGCTGGCGGCGCCCGAGTCGCCGATCACCAACGGCGCCGGCCAGCTCGACGTGCGCTCCGGCTGCGGCTGACCGTCCGGGCCCGTGCGCCGGTCCGCCCTCGCACTCGCTGGGATCGCGCTGCTCGCCAGCACGCTCCTCGTCCCGGCTCCCGCCCACGCCGGTGACGAGGACGCGTGCGGCTGGCCGATGTACGGGCGAGACCTGGGCCACAGCTTCGCCAGCCCGACAGGGTGCACGAGCCTGTCGCCCCTGACGGCGCCGTCCATCGCGCCGCGGTGGGGGCTCCTCACGTCCGACTCGTTGACCGCGGCGCCGACCGTCGTCGACGGCGTGGCCTACGCCGGCGACTGGACCGGTGCCTTCTACGCGGTGCCCGTCAGCCAAGGGGGCGTCGAGGCCAAGGCCACGTGGACGTTCCACGTGCCCGACCCGAGCCACGTCGCGTTCGGTCGCATCGTCTCGAGCGCCTCCGTGGCATCGGTCGACGGCACGCGGGTCGTGATCTTCGGCGGAGGCGCCACGCTCTACGTCCTCGACGCCGCCGACGGTCACGAGCTGGCCCACCTGTGCCTCGACCCCCGCGCCGATCCCGCCGTGCGTTGCAACAAGGCACCCAGCGGCACGCAGGTGGAGGTGGAGTCCTCCCCCGCCGTCGTGACCAAGGGGGCCGCCGCGCAGATCGTGGTCGGCATCGACGTGCACAACCGACCGGACGTCGGACGCACCGGCGTGGTCTCGAGCCTGCTGCGCCACCGGCGATCCGGCTGGTCGCTGGAGCCGACGTGGAAGCTCGACCCCGAGGGCGACGACGGTCGGGGCGCGACCTACCGCGGGCCCGACCTGCTCACCACCGGCTCCGGGACGGGCGCCGGCTGCGCCAGCGTGTGGGGGTCACCAGCGGTGGACGTGCCGGACGGACTGGTGTTCTTCGGAACGGGGTCGTGCGGCGCCGACGGCGTGGAGGTCGGCGAGGACGCGTACGCCGCCGACCTGCGCACCGGCGAGCTCGTCTGGCGCTACGACACCCCGCGCGTGGACGAGGACTGGGACGACGACTACGGCGCGTCTCCGAACCTGCTCCCCGGGGGGCTGGTGGGCTTCGGCAGCAAGGACGGGAGCTACTACGCCCTCGACCGTCTCACCGGAGGTCTCGCGTGGATCGCCCACGTCGGCCAGTCGGGCCATGTGACCGACGGCTTCGCGGTCGGCGGCATCATCGGCACCCCCGCCGTCGGCACCGTCGCGGGCCGAGCCGCCGTGTTCGCCACCACCGCGCTGTCGACCCCCATCGCCGAGCCGCTCGACGAGGGCGACCCGGCGGCGTGGCCCGACACCACGCTCGCCGAGGACCCCGGACGCCTGCTGTCGTTGAGCGCCATCGACGCCGCCACCGGACGGGTCCTCTGGCGCACGCCGCTGGCGCGCCAGAGCTACGGGGCGCCCACCTACGCCGACGGCGTCGTGCTCGTACCGTCGACGTTCTCGGCGGAGCTCCTCGCCTTCCACGCCGACACCGGCGCGCTCCTGTCCGCGATGCCGGTGGTCGGCGCTCCCTCGTCGTCGCCGACGGTGGTGGGTGACACGATCTTCCTCGGGGGCGGCACGCGCACGAGCGACCTGGAGTTCAAGGCGTTCGGGGCCAGCGCAGCCGAGACCGTCCTCGGCGCGTCACCGCTCTCGCCCGCGAGCGGGCTCTTCGCCTACCGGATCGCGCTCGCCACGGTCGCGCCGGCCGCCTCGCCCGGCCTACCCCGACCCTGATCCCCGGCGGCGCAGCGCGAACGCCATCGCGCCTGCCACCGCGGCGATCGGGATCAGCAGCAGCAGCGGGCTGAGGCCCCCGTCGTCGGACGACGCTGGGTCCTGCCCCGTGGGGGCGGCGTCCTCGTCGTCATCGGGCGAGTCGCTGGCCAGCGCCGTCGTGGTCGTGCTCGACGTGGTCGTCGTGCTCGGGTCGACCGTGGTCGTGGTGGACGCCGTCGTCGTGCTGGTCGACCGACCGCGTCCGCCGCTCGAGCCGGACGTCGTCGCGGTGGACCGGGACGTGGTGGCCGTCGTGGCCGCGGGCGCACCGCTCCGGTGGACGGGCGGGTGGTCACCCTCGCTGATCGTGAAGATCGATGCGCCGTCCCGCGCGAAGGCGACAGCCTCCCCTTGCCGCTCCGCGGCCTGCGGACCGGAGCAGGCCTTGCCCCGCAGGGCTGTCGCCACCGATCCGCTCCCGCGGGCGAAGAGGAGGACGGAGCCGTAGGTGCGCAGCGCCACGGTGGAGCCGTCGGGCGAGATGTCGCCGCCGGTCACGAGCGTGCCCCCAGGCACTGCGCCTGCGTCGGACATCATGACCGTGCCTCCGGGCTGCAGGTCCTTCGCCGGCGCCACGAAGATCCGCCCGTTCCCGGACCACACCTTCGTGACGATGATGAGGTCGCCGGTGCGCGGGTCGACGAGGAGCGCCTCGGCATCGGCAGGGCCGGTGGGGTACGTCAGCTGGATCGCCGCGGCACCGGGGAGCGGTGCTCCGGGCGCGGCGGGCTTGGTGGCGGGCTCGGCGACCCGGTACACGGTGACGGACGAGCGCTCGGTGCCGTTGTCGCCGATGTCCCCGACGAACAGGTAGGACCCGCCACCTGGACCAGGACCCACCGCGATGTCCTCCCAGTCCGTCGCGCTCGCACCGTTGATGGGATACGCGCCCAGCGCCCGGCCGTCGAGCCCGAGGGCATACACCTCGGCGGCGCCGCCCGAGTCGTTGTGCGCCCAGAGCACCCCCGCATGCCGACGGGAGGCAGCCACCCCGGACAGCTCGACGAGACGGCCGTCGGCCACCGTGCCGGCCTTGGCCATCGGCCCGAAGCGATCGCACACGCCGGACCGTGCTGATGCGTGAGGCCCGACCGTGGTCAGGAGCGCGCCGAGGAGCACCACGACCGACAGCGCACGCCTCCGCACCGCACGACTCTACGGGCCGGTTGGGATCAGACGCGGTACAGGCGCTCGGCGTTGGCGGCGAAGAGCTGGTCTCGCGACCCGCCGTCGAGGGCGACCGTGGCCTGGTCGAAGGCCTGCCACAGCTGGTCGAGGGAGCCGTGGAGGCCGTCGACCGGGAAGTTGCTGGCGAAGAAGCACCGCTCGACGCCGAAGGCCTCGAGCGCCGGCTCGAGCCACGGCGCGAACCGCGCCGCGTCCATCGACCCCGCCGCCGCCGACAGCCCGGACAGCTTGCAGTGGACGTTCGGACCGAGCGCGGCGAGCGCGCTGATGCCGGCGCGCCAGGCCGCCCGCTCCTCGTCGGCTCCGGACTGCGGCCATCCGGTGTGCTCGATGACCACGACCAGGTCGTCGTGGCCGGCGAGCCCGCGCGCCGCGTCCTCGAGCTGCTCGGGCCGGGCCAGCACCTCGAACACGAGCCGGCGTGCCGCGAGCTCCCGCAGCACGTCGGCCTCGGGCAGCGGTCCGGCGAACCGCCCCATCGGGCGCACCCCCCGGAACCTCGTCGCCGCCATCTGGCGGTCGATCTGGGCGACGCTGTCGGCGACGCTCGCCGCCGGCGCGATCCCACCGATGAGGGCATCGGCGTCGCCCTGCTCCTCCATGGCGAGCGTCTCGTCGATGGCGTGCAGGCCGGTGGCCGCAGCCACGTTCACCAGCTTCTCGACGTTCCAGCCCGACGACTCGGCCTCGTACGTCGAGCGGTCGAAGCGGCGGGCCATGCCACCGGTGTCACCCATGCCGATGTCCATCTGTCCGGCGAGGTAGGGATACCAGTCGGTACGGGCCGGATCCCACAGGTGCACGTGCGCATCGACGATCCGCGCGGGGCGCGTCATCGCCCACCCTCCGGCGCGCCGATCGCCTCCCGGAGGGCGTCGTCGAACCAGCGCGGGATGGCCGACCCACCCAGGGCGAAGCTCGTCGCCGCTCGGGGATGGCCGCGCAGCCCGAGCCAGCCTGCGCCGACGACGAGCTCCGCGCCGGCCAGCTCGGGTCCCTCGCCCGCGCCGAGCAGGTGGCCCGCCAGCTCGGCGGCGGCGGTGAGGTCGTGATCCTGCGCGCTCTCGACGCTCACCGCGAAGGCAGCCACACCGTCGCGGGTGGCACGTCGAGAGGAGCGAGCGTGCTGGGCGACGGCCTGCGCCCGGCTGCGTCCGCCGGCGGTGGTGGCGTCGGTGAGGGTGACGACGCGCATCGGCCTCGACGTGGTTCGAGCGCGGTCGGCCGCGGCGCGGGTCCACGCGGCATCGGCATGGATGCCGTGGGCGATGCCGGCGTGCTCGGCGAGGATGCGCTCCCACGGAGCGCCGGCTGCGGCCGGTGCCCCGGCGAGGGCGACCACCACGGCGTCCACCGGCCCAGCGGCGTCGAGCGCGGCGCCGGCGGCCGCGAAGTCGTCGGCGACCGGCACCGCATGGGTCGTGATCGCCCGGGCCGACAGCGCGGCGACGAGCGCCGAGGCCACCGCGGGGCGATCCGACACGATGGCGCACGAGCCGACGGCGGGCGCCCCCCGGGCACCCCTCGGTGCATCGACCGTGGCGTCGAACCTGGGGTTGCTCGCCCCGGTGGATGCCTGGGCCGACTCCGCGGGCGCCAGCGCGACGGGCACCACGGCGTCGATCAGGTCGGGCAGCGATCGCGCATCCGACGTCCGCACCACCTCGAGCAGCCGCGGCGGTTCGACGACAGCGACCTCGGACCCCCCGGCGAAGACCACGTGGCCCGAGCACCACGACAGGTCCTCGCCGACGAGGTGGGCGCCGAGCGGCCCGAGCTCCTCGGGCTGCGGCATCGACCCGAGCGACAGACCGCCGGTCGCCGCGGATCCGCCCGACGAGCCGCTGGCCGGCACCCGGGCGAGCGCCGCCGTCACCATGCGGGTGACCGCGATGGGCGACATGGCGTTCACGACCACGCCCTCGGGCACGGCGCCACCGAGCTGCCACGTCAGCGCGGCGACGGCGCGCTTGGCGCACCCGTAGGCGCCGGTGTCGGCCGGTCGCCAGCCCGACCCCGAGGTCACGCCGAGGATCCGGCCGTGGCCGGCGGCCGCCATCACCGGCAGGGCGCCGGCGAGCACGTTGAGGTAGCCGTCCAGGTGCACGGCGACGACGTCACGCCAGTCGTCCTCGGTGCCCTTGGCGAAGCTGGTGGGCCGGGAGATGCCGGCCACGTTGATGACCGCGTCGAGCCGGGGGAGGTCGGCGAAGAGGTCGGCGACGGCGGCGGCGTCGGTGACCGAGATCGTCGTGGCCCGGGCCGACCCGCCCGCGGCGACGATGCGTCCCGCCGTGGTCTCCTCCCGCGCCGGGAGCTGCTCGCTGCCGTCGAGGGTGACGAGGGGGTCCATCGTGACCACGAAGGCGCCCTGTCGGCCCAGCTCCTCGGCGATCGCGGCGCCGATGCCACCTCCGCCTCCGGTGACAGCGACGACGCGCTGCCCGTCGCGCGGGACGTCGCTCACGACGAGACGGTGTCGTCGTCGAGCTCCAACCCGTCGCAGTCGCCGCTCGCGAGCCATTGGTGCAGCACCTCGCGGTAGCGGAAGTAGTCGCCGAAGCCGCGCCCGTAGTTGCCGGCGCGCGGGTTGATCGACTCGGGGTGGCCCTCCTGGTTGATGCGGGAGGGGGTGCACTGCGACATCACGGCGCTGCCGTCCACGAAGGAGTCGACGATCTTCTGGGTCCAGTCCTCCTCGGCCCGCTCGCTGACGTCGAAGACCTTCACGCCGCGCTGCTCCAGGATCCTCACCGCCCCCCCGATGAACTCGGCGCCGAGCACGGCGAGCTGCGTGTAGTTCACGGTGACCACGCACTGCTGGGCGGGTGCCGGCATCACGAACAGGTTCGGGAAGCCGCGGGTCATCATCCCGAACAGCGTCGCCGGGCCGGCCTCGAACTTCTCGGCGAGGCTCAGACCGCCCCGCCCGATGATCGGGTGGCCCGCCCGGCGGTACAGCGGCGTGATCTCGGGTTCGAACCCGGTGCCGTAGATGAGGACGTCCACCTCGTACTGGTGACCATCGACCACCGGGCCCTTCTCGGTGACCTGGTCGAAGCCCGCCGGGCAGTCGACGAGGGTGACGTTGTCGCGGTTGTACGCGCTCAGGTACTCGTCGTGGAAGCAGGGCCGCTTGCACAGGTAGCGGTAGTACGGCTTCAGGACCGCCGCCTTCGCCGGATCCTCGACGAGCTCGTCCACCCGGCGGCGGTGCTCCTCCATGATCCCGTAGTCGAGCTCCTCGGCGCCGCGCAGGTACTCCTCGAGGGTGGGCGCCTTGGGTGGGTGGTGCACGGCGGCGTAGTGCCGGGTCCACCCGTCGTCGACCAGGTCGACCTCCTCGTGGCGGCCCAGCATGATCGACTGGAAGTTGTCCATCCGGGCCTGTTGCCAGCCCGGTTCGAGCTCGGCTGCGAACTCCGGCTCGGTCGGTCGGTTCCCCCGCACCCCGATCGCGGAGGGCGTCCGCTGGAACACGATCACCTGCTTGGCCGACTCGGCGAGCGGGGGCAGGCACTGGATGCCCGTGGCACCCGTGCCGATGAGCCCGACCACCTTGTCGGCGAGCTTGGTGAGCCTGCCGTCGCCGGGCGCACCGCCGGTGATGTCGTAGTCCCACCGCGCGGTGTGGAAGGACGGGCCGGCGAAGTCCTCCATGCCGCTCACGGCCGGGAGCTTGAGGAGGTTGAGGAGCCCCACCGCGAGCACGTAGTAGCGAGCGGTGATCTCGTCGCCCCGATCGGTGTGGACCCGCCAGAGGGCGGCGGACTCGTCCCACTCGGCCTCGGTGACGCCGGTGTGGAACAGGGCGTCGGAGCGGAGGTCGAAGTGGTCGCCGACGGCCTCGAGGTGGAGCCGGATCTCCTCCCCCAGCGCGTAGCGCGTGCTCGGGATGTAGCCGAGCTCCTCCAACATCGGCATGTACATGTACGACTCCACGTCGCACATCACGCCCGGGTAGCGGTTCCAGTACCAGGTGCCGCCGAAGCCACCGGCCTGGTCGAGGATGCGGATGCGCTCGAGGCCCGCGTTGCGCAGCTGCGCACCCGCCAGCAGGCCGGCGATGCCGCCCCCGACGATGACGACGTCGACGTCGTCGGTGACCGGATCCCGCTCGATGTGCGGCGTGAAGGGGTCGTCGCGGTAGCGGGCGAAGTGCTCGTCGCGGTTGAGGTCGCGGATGTCGGCCCGACCGGGGATGAGCCGCTTGTCCCGCTCGGCCAGGTACTTGGCGTGGACGGCCTCGGGGTCGAAGCCCGCGATCCCCCCGTCTCCGTGATGTGACGCCACCGTTAGAAACCTAGCCCGCCGGGTCGCCGCCCTCTGCCTCGGGAAGCAGGCCCTGCCGCATGGCGTAGAGGCTGGCGGAGGCCCGGTTGGTGGCGCCGATCTTCGTGTACACGTGCTCGATGTGGTTGCCCACGGTCTTCGGGCTGATGACGAGCCGGGCGGCGATCTCCTTGTTGGACAGGCCGCGGGAGAGGCACTGCAGCACCTCGACCTCGCGCTCCGTCAGGCCGGACGGACCCTCGCGCCGTCGGCCGACCCGTTCGCCCGCCGCGGTGAGGACGGCGTCGACCGCAGTGACGTCGAACCGGCCAGCCCGTACGTCGTCGCGCAACGCCTGCGTGGCGTCGGCGAGCGGGAGCGCCGGGCGGTGCGGGCGAGGTTCGCGCATCGACTGGAACGCGTCTGCGGTCGCGAGGACCCGGCTGAGCCGGCTGATCGCCGCCCCTTCGAGACCCGCCGGGTACCCGGAGCCATCGAGGCGCTCACGGATCTGCCCGGCCAGCCGCCCGGCGAGCGCCAGCGCAGGCGAGCGGTGGAGCATGCGCTCGGTGTACTGCGGGTGGAGCCTCGCCCGCTCCCACTCGCCCGATGACAACGGCCCTTCCTTGTCCCAGATCGCGTTGGACACCCCCAGCCGCCCGAACCCGGCCACCAACCCGCTCCGACGGAGGAGCCGCTGCTCGGGCTCGGAGAGCCCGAGCGCCGCGCCGGCGGCTGCCGCCAGGGCCGCGACCGCGCTCGAGTGCCCGAGCGTGTACGGAGACTTGATGTCGACGAAGCGTCCGATGGCGGCGAGGGCGTCGTCGCACTCCGATTCCGACAGCGACCGGGTGAGCGATGGCTCCGCATCGATGACGGCATCCCACGAAGCAAGGTCGTCCAGGCCGTAGAACACCTTCTCGGCATCGGCGCACACCACTTCGACCAGCGCGGGGTCGAACTGCTTGCCCGAGCGGCGGCGCGCCAGCGCCAAGGCCTCGTCGACGTCACCCGTCCGGTGCGCCACCTCCATGAACTCCGCCAGGTGGGTGATCCTGGACGCCAGCGGGATCGCGTCCCCCGACAGCTCGCCCGGGTAGCCCTTCCCGTCCCAGCGCTCGTACGACGTCGCCAGCGCCAGCAGCACGCCGTCGCCGAGGCACAGCTCTTCGCCCAGCTGCCGGGCCAGCTGGGCGTGACCGTTGATCATGCCGTCGATCCCCTTGCGGCCGGACACCGCGAAGTCGAGCCCGACCCGGATGCGATGCAGCGGCGTGCCGCCCGACCCGAGCAGCTTGAGCATCAAGATCATGTCGCCCAGGCTGAACGGCTCGACGTCGGCGTACTTCGTCGCCTTCATCGCGATGTCGTCGCCGAACCAGTGCGCCTGCTCGTGGGCGTCGGAGTGGCAGCCCACGTTCACCAGGAGCGCCGAGTAGTAGATCGACGAGCGCGTGTCCTCGCCGAGACCGACCAGCTCGCCGATGCGCAGCGCGATCCGGCACTGCCGGAGGACGTGCTCCATCGGCTGACCGAACCCCAGGTCGATCCCCATCGACAGCGCCGCCAGGATCTCCGCCAGCCGTATCGATCCGCCGTCGTCGATGCCCGACACGTCGCAAAGGCTACGACTCCGCCGCGATCTGAGCCCGAAAGATGGGGTGATCCCCCCATGACCGCGATCCCGCTCCGTTCGTACGTTGCGACCACGAACCGAGCAGGAGGAAGCGACATGCCCAGGACTTCGAAGGCCACCGCTCCCGACGGGCAGGAGTTCCCCGTCGGCTACGAGCGCACCGACGAGCTCGACGGCTACACCGTCCAGTTCGTCACGATCAACGAGGCGCACGACCTCGCGCCGATGCTCGCCGTGCTCCCGACCGGGCGCTGCGAGTGCCCGCACTGGGGCTACCTGACCAAGGGCCAGCTCACCGTGGCCTACGCCGACCGGACCGAGACGATCGAGGCTGGCGACGCCTTCTACATGTCACCGGGCCACGCCCCTGCCGCCAGCGCCGGGTCGGAGTTCGTCCTGTTCAGCCCGGCCGACGAGTTCAAGGCCACGGACGCCGCGATCAAGGCCGGCATGGAGGCCCTCAGCCACTGACGGATCAGACGAGATCGGGCAGCTCCCTCCGGACGATCTTGCCCATCGCGTTCCGGGGGAGCTGGTCGACGCGGACGAAGCGCTCGGGAACCTTGTACTTGGCGAGGTTCGCCTCGCAGTGGGCGCGGACCGCGGCCTCGTCGACCGCCTCCGCCTCCACGACGGCCATCACCCGTTCCCCCAGGCGCTCGTCCGGCACGCCGAACACCGCGCTGGCGACCACGCCCGGCGCCTCGAGCAGCACGCGCTCCACCTCGGCCGGGTACACGTTCGCGCCACCGCGGATGATCACCAGGCTCTTGCGGTCGCGCAGGTGGAGGAACCCGGCGTCGTCGAGGAAGCCGACGTCGCCGGTGTGCAGCTCGCCCCCGGCCAGCGCCTTGGCAGACTCGTCAGGGCGCTGCCAGTAGCCGAGCATCAGGCGGTACCGCTCGTCGCCGGCGGCCGGCGCCAAGCAGATCTCGCCCGTCTCGCCGGGCGGGAGCGTGCCGCCGTCCTCGCCCGCGATGCGGACGGCCAGGTGCGGGAGCGGCCGGCCGCTGGCCCCCTGGACGTGGGCGCCGTCACGGCCGTCGATCGAGACCACGGTCGGCGCCTCGCTCAGCCCGTACGTCGCCAGCACCGGCAGACCGAACTTGGCCTCGAACGCCCACCGGATCGCCTCGGGGCAGTCCGCACCGCCGGTCCAGACCTCGTCCAGCGAGGCGAGGTCCTCCGCCGCGATCGAGTCCATGGCGGCGAGGCTGTGCAGCAGCGCCGGCGGGCCGTTCCACGTGGTGATCCGCTCGTCACGGATCCACTCCGCCACGCCCTCGGCATCGATCCGATCCATCACGATCGAGCAGCCGCCCGCCTGGGACACCAGCAGCGTGGTGAGCACCGCCATGTTGAGCACGGTGAACGGGAAGCAGTCGCCCTTGCGCAGCCGCTCGTCGTAGCCGCGGGTCGCCACGAGGACGGCGCCTGGCACGAGCAGGTTGTGCTGGCTGTGCACGGCGCCCTTCGGGTGGCCGGTCGTGCCGCTGGTGTAGGCGAGGCCGGCCGGTGCGAACGGGTCGACGTCGGCGTCCACGGGCGCGGCGTCGGCGGCCGTGGTGGCGGCATGCCACGTGGCCAGGTCCACCACCCGGACCCCGAGGTCGGGCAGGTCGTCGTCGGAGAGCAGCAGCGTGGAGCCGGAGTCCTCGAGGAGGTAGCGCTTCTCGGGTGGCGCCAGGGCCCGGTTGATCCCGAGCCACACCGCCCCCAGGCGCATCGCGCCGTGGAAGGCGATGACGACGTCGGCATCGTTGGGGAGCGACGCCGCCACCCGATCGCCACGCTGCAGGCCGAGCTCGCGCAGGGCATGGGCGGCCCGGTTCGCCTCGGCGTCGAGGTCCTCGTAGGTGAGCCGACGGGTGCGGGTGACGAGGGCCTCACGGGACGGATCGCCCGTGAGGGGCCCGTCCAGGACCCGCGAGATCGACGCCGGGACGGGCTGCATCGCCCGGAGGCTAGGCGACTAACGTTCGTGTCACTTTTCCGCCCGGACGTGAAGGACCCCATGGACTTCGACCTCGGCGAGTCGGCCGCCGCGCTGCGGGTCCGGCTTCGAGCGCTGATCGCAGAGCACGTCGCGGACGACTACCTGGGCGCCTTCACGAGCGATCCGGCCGACCTCGACGTGGCCCAGCGGTTCTGCAAGACGCTCGCCGACGAGGGCCTGCTCACCCTGGCCTGGCCCACGGAGTACGGCGGAGGCGGCGGTTCCGTGTGGGACCAGACCGTGGTGCGCGAGGAGATGTGGGCCCATCACGAGCCCCGCGGCGCGCAGTACATGGGGCTCAACTGGGTGGGCCCGGCGATCATGGCCTACGGCACCGACGCCCAGAAGCAGCAGCACCTGTCCGCGATCGCCGCAGGCGACGTGATCTGGTGCCAGGGCTTCAGCGAGCCAGAGGCCGGCTCCGACCTCGCATCGCTGCGCACCCGCGCCGTCGAGGACGGCGACGGCTACCGCATCACCGGCCAGAAGATCTGGACGTCCTACGCGGGCATGGCGCAGTGGTGCGTGCTGGCCGCCCGGGTCGGCCCCGGCGAACGCCACGAGGGCATCACGATGTTCCTCGTCCCGATGGACACGCCCGGCATCACCGTGCGGCCGATCCGATCGATGCTCGGACCCCACCACCTGAACGAGGTGTTCTTCGACGAGGTGTGGGCCGGCCCGGACGCCGTGCTCGGCCGCATCGGCGAGGGATGGGCCGTGATCCGCAAGGCCCTCGCCCACGAGCGCGTCGGCATCGCCCGGTACGCCCGGTGCGAGCGGCTCCTCTCGGCGCTGGGCACGGAGCTCGCACCGCACTGGGAGCACCTGCCGGCGTCGCTGCACGCGCAGTGGGCCCGCGCGCTGGTCCAGGTGCGCGTGGCGCGTCTGCTCGCCTACCGCACCGTGCACGCCCAGGCCACGGGCGAGTTCCCCGACGTGCTCGCGTCGTCGGCTCGCATCGCCGTCACCCAGTGCGACCAGGCGGTCGCCGAGGTGCTGTTCCAGGCGGTGGAGCACGAGGCCGTCGAGGCCGGCACCACCGCGCCGCTCCACGGCGCCATCGAGGACCACTGGCGCTACGCGCAGGCAGCCACCGTCGCCTCCGGCACCATCGAGGTGCAGCGGATGATCGTGTCCAAGTCGCTGCTCGCCGGGGGCTCGTCGTGAACCCGCTCCTCCCCGAGGAGGCGGTGGAGTTCGGCGCCGCCGCCGCCAAGGCCTTCGCCGCCCTCGGTGGCGTGGACGCCGCTCGGCGGGCCGAGGAGTCGCCCGACCTCCGCGCCACCGAGATCGCCGGCGCCCTGGCGGCCCTCGGCGTCGACGAGCTCGACCCCCGCGACGACCCCAGCGCCCTCGCCGCCGGCGCCGTCCTGTGCGAGCAGGCGGGGCGCGTTGCCCTCCCCTACCCGGTCGCCTCTGTGCTGCTGGCCGACCGCGACGGGCGACCCTTCGCCGTGGTCCCGGACGGCACCGCCCGCGTCGACCACGGCGACCTCTTCCCCGAGTGGCGGGTGGGTTCGCTCGCCGAGGCCACCCGGTCGGCGACGTCCCCCGGCACCCGGCTGGGCACCCGCCTGGGCCCGTTCGTGTCCGACCTCGACGTCGGCGCGCCGGCCGATCCCCGCCACGAGGACGCCGGGCGCCACGTCACCTTCGGCGCCTTCTCCATCCTCGGCACCGCCGATCGCGCCGTCGAGCTCGCCGTCGAGCACGTCAACGGCCGCATCCAGTTCGGCAAGCCGATCGCCGCCTTCCAAGCGGTGCAGTTCCAGCTGGCCGACGCCAGCGTCGCCGTCGCCGGGCTTCGGGAGCTGGCGCACTACACCTTGTGGCGGCTCGCGGTCGCTCCGGCCGACGCGTTCGCCGACGTGATGGCCCTCCGCGTCCACGCCCTCGACGTGGCCCGGTCGGTGCTCCGCACCTGCCAGCAGCTCCACGGGGCGGCGGGGGTCTGCGACGAGTACGACATCTCCGTCCTCACCCGGATGGTCCAGCCCGCTCTCCGCCTCCCCTGGAGCGCCGAGCGCACGGCGGCCGAGCTGGCCACCTCGATCCAGCGCGACGGGTTCGACGGCCTCTTCGACCACGGCGGAGCGGTCGCATGACCACGACGTTCTGCGGACCGTCGCTCGAGGGCCAGGCGGGGATCGGGGCGCTCACCCTGGGGGGGTTCCTCACCGAGGTCGTCGAGCGGTTCGGGCCGAACGAGGCCCTCGTGTTCGACGACCCGCTGCGCGGAGGGGAGACGGTCCGCTGGACCTACGAGGACCTCGGCCGCGAGGCGCACCGGGTCGCGCTCGGCCTGCTGGAGAACGGTGACGGCGAGGGCGCCGCCACGGGGATCCTCATGGGCAACCGCCCCGAGGCCGTGGCCGCGCTGTTCGGCGTGGCGCTGGCGGGTGGCGTGGCGGTGCTCCTGTCGACGTTCGCGCCCAAGCCCGAGCTGGCTCACATGGTCGAGCGGGCGGGCATCCGCACCGTCCTCACGCAGGACCGCCTGCTGAAGCGCTCGTTCACCAGCGACCTCGACGACCTGCGTGACGGCACATCGGGCCCGACCTACGTCGTCTCGGTGGGGACGGACTCGTGGGACTCGTTCCTGTCCGGGCGCGTGCTCCACGCCAGCGCGGTCGAGCGCGTCGCCAGCTCGGTCACGCCCGACGACGACGGTGTCGTGATCTTCAGCTCCGGCACCACGAGCGCCCCCAAGGGGATGGTGCACGCCCACCGCGCCGCCACGCTCCAGTTCTGGGTCCAGTCGCAGATCTTCGGTCGCCACGAGCAGACGCGGATGTGGTCGTCCCTGCCGATGTTCTGGACGGCGGGCCTCAACACCGCGATGGGGTCCACCCTCGCCGCCGGCGGCTGCTGGGTCGTGCAGGAGACGTTCGAGCCCGGTGAGGCGCTGCGGCTGATGGCGCGGGAGCGGGTGACGGAGCCCTACACGCTCCCCCACCAGACCGGCGCGCTCGAGGAGCACCCCGACTGGGCCGCCACCGACCTGTCCTCGCTCACCTGCGTGTACGGGAAGTCCGCGTTCGCCCGGCATCCGAAGGTGCACGGCGACACCACGTGGCGCATGCCGGTGGGCTACGGCCTGTCCGAGACGTGCGCGTTCTTCTGCGCCCACTGGTGGAGCGCCTCACGCGACGAGATGGCGCGGAGCATGGGCCGGCTGCTGCCCGGCAACGAGCTGCGCGTCGTCGACTCCGACACCGGACGAGCGCTCGGCGCGGGCGACACCGGCGAGCTCGCCATCAAGGGCCCGACCCTCATGAAGCGGTACCTCGGCGTGGCGGTGGAGGACACCTTCGACGCCGACGGGTTCTTCCGCACCGGCGACGCCGGATCGGTCGACGGCGACGGCTTCGTGCACTGGGAGGGCCGCCGCACCGAGATGATCAAGACGGGCGGCGCCAACGTCTCCCCCGCCGAGCTCGAGGTGCAGCTCCGCGCCTGCGCCCCCGTGAAGCTGGCGCGCGTCGTCGGGATCCCCGACCCGAGGCTCGATCAGCTCGTCGTCGCGTGCATCACCCTCAAGGAGGGCGCCGAGGCCACGGAGGCGAACATCCAGGGGTTCCTCCGCGAGCGGGTGGCCTCCTACAAGGTCCCCAAGCGCGTCCTCTTCTTCGACGACGGCGAGATCCCCATGACCACGAGCGACACGAAGGTGCGCGACGACGCGCTCGTCGCGCTGGTGGAGCAGCGACTCGCCACCGACCCGAGACAGCCCTCCGTCCACTCCACCGCGGGAGACCGATGACCGCCGAACCAGAAGCCCCTGCCAGCCTCGATGCCTCCGACCTCGACCAGTACATGGGCGTTCCCATGGAGCCGGGTGAGCTGAAGGAACCGGTCGCCGTCAACGACATCCGTCGCTGGGTGCAGGGCATGCACTACCCGAACCCCCTGCACTACGACGAGACCTGGGCGGCCGAGAGCCGCTTCGGGACCATCGTGGCGCCGCAGTCGTTCACCGTCACCTGCGACACGAGCCACGGGTGCTCGCCCGCCCAGGTCGGCATGATCCCGAACAGCCACCTGATCTTCGGCGGCGACGACTGGTGGTTCTTCGGCCCGCGGGTGTACCCGGGCGACAAGATGATCTGCCACCGGATGCCCTTCGACTACCGCGTCACCGAGACGAGCTTTGCCGGCCCGACGTGCTTCCAGCGCGGCGACACGCTGTACATCAACCAGCGCGGCGAGCGGGTCGCGCAGCAGCGCTCCACGGCGATCCGCTACCAGGTGCGCGAGGCCAAGGAGAAGAAGCTCTTCTCGGAGCCGAAGGAACCCGAGTGGACCGACGAGCAGCTGGCCGACCTCGAGGAGCAGAAGCTCGCCTTCATCGACCAGATCCAGGCGCTCAAGCACGACAAGCGCCTGTTCGACAGCGTGAAGGTGGGTGACCGGCTCGCCGGCAACGTGCTCGGACCGCACAGCCTGGCCAGCTTCACCACGGAGTGGCGGGCCTACCCCATGACCACGTGGGGGGCCACCGCCAAGGGGCCGACCACCGTGCGCGCCGAGGCGCTCGGCTACACGAAGGAGATGGCCGGCTTCGAGGGTGACCGCCGCATGGAGCGGGTCAACCCGGAGCTCACCGACGGGGCCTACTACGGCCCCTCCCGCGGGCACCTCCAACCGCGGTGGGCCCAGCACGTCGGCATGCCGCGGGGGTACGGCTACGGCGCGTCCATGGGTGCATGGGTGCTCGACTACGTCGCGGCGTGGGCGGGCGAGTGGGGCGAGCTCAAGCACTCCAGCGCCCAGTACCGGAACCCGGCCTTCACCGGCGACGCCACCTTCATCTCCGGCGAGGTCGTCGACACCCGCGTCGAGCGCAAGCGCAAGCACCTCGTCACCGTCGCCGTGGAGATGCGCAACCAGGACGACGCCGTGATGTGCAAGGCGCGCGTCGACGTCGAGCTACCGAACGAATAGTCGCGTGACCGAGGCCGGGGGCGCGCGCTTGCACTGGGGCGCGTTCCCGGTCGTCGCGCTCGCCGGCACGATCGCCCTCGAGCAAGGCGAGCGGCTGTCGTTGGCGCAGGCGTTCGACGGCATCCAGGCCGAGTTCGGCGTGAGCGACCTCGCCCTCGGCGCCTTGGCGGCCGCCATGGTGTTCGTGGGCGTGATCGGCGGCTTCCCGTTCGGCGCGCTGGCCGATCGCTGGCGGCGCGTCATGCTGATGACGATCGCCATGGTCGTGTGGACGGCGTGCATGGGCCTCAGCGCGATCGCCCCCGGCTTCGCGCTGCTGTTCGTCAGCCGGCTCGGGGTGGGCATCGTGGAGGCGAACGGACCCGCCGGATACTCGCTGATGGCGGACTACTACCCGGTGGTGAGGCGGGCCCGGATGATGGGCCGCTACCAGCTCGGGAGCGCGGTCGGCGGCCTGGTCGGGGTCGCGCTGGCGGGGGTCCTGGTGGACGCGTACGGGTGGCGCGCCGCCTTCTGGATGTGGATCCCGTTCGGCCTCTTGGTGGTGTTCCTGGTGAGCCGGCTCCGCGAGCCGGAGCGGGGCGCCCAGGATCGGGCGTTCCACGTCGAGGAGACGCAGCGCATCGACGTCGACGACGTGGACGGCCTCCTCCCCGACCTCCACCTGCCCGAGGACGTCGAGCCCGCCCCGGAAGCCGCTGGGTCGTGGCCCGAGGTGCTCCGGCAGCTGCTGCACATCCGGTCGATGTGGTTCGGGCTGATGTCCCTCACCATCTCGAGCTTCTTCCTGGGCGCGCTCGGCGTGTGGGGGATCGAGTTCTTCAAGCGGGCCTTCGACCTCTCGGCGACCCAGGCAGGCGCCTTCGCCCCCGTGATCGGGGCCGGCGCCGCCATCGGGATCGTCGGCGGCGGCGAGATCGCGGATCGCCTCCTGCGTCGCGGCGTGCTCAACGCCCGGGTCTACGTCACCACGGTGGCGTCGGTCCTCGCCTCCGTCTTCCTGCTGCCCGCGTTCGTCACCTCGTCGCTGGCGCTCTCCGCCGTCCTCCTGTTCTTCGGCAGCCTCTGCCTCACGATCCCGGTGGCACCGAGCGAGGCGCTCGTGTCCGACGTCGTGCCCGGCGACCTGCGCGGACGCGCCTCGGCGATCCGCTCCGTCGTCCGCGCCCTCTCCGCGCTCTCCCCTCTGCTCGTCGGCTACCTCTCGGGCATCACCGAGCTCTCGACCGCGCTCGCGATCCTCTCGCCGCTGTACGCCGCCGGAGGGCTCGTGATGCTCTTCGCCGCCCGCACCTACCCGTCCGACCTGGCCGCCGTCGGCCTCCGGGCAGAGCGGCTCGTAACCTCCCCACCCATCGAAGCGAGGACCACCTAGTGCCCGACCGTCCCGTGATCTTCTCCACCGCGCCGCTGAGCGGCCCGGGGGTCGCCATGCTCGAGGAGCTCGGCGAGCTGATCGTCGATCCCTGGATCGACCAGCAGCCCCTGCGGCTCTACAACGAGGAGCAGCTCGCGGCGCGGGCCGCCGAGCTCGGCGCCACCATCCTCATCTGCGAGGCCGACAAGTGCGGCGGGCCTGTGCTCGACCTGCCCCTCGTCGCCATCGGGTCCACGCGCGGCGACCCCACCAACGTGGACCTCGACGGGGCCACCGCGAAGGGCATCCCCGTGCTGCGGGCGCCAGGGCGCAACGCCGATGGCGTCGCCGAGCTGGCGGTCGGGCTGCTGCTGGCGGTGACGCGCCACCTCGTCGCCGCTGATCGTGACGTGCGCGAGGGCGAGGTGTACCGCGACGGCTCGATCCCCTACCAGCGGTTCCGCGGCCGTGAGCTGAACGGGCGGACAGCGGGGCTGGTGGGGCTCGGTGCGGTCGGGCGCGCCACCCGCTGGCGGCTCGAAGGCCTGGGGATGCGCGTGATCGCCACCGACCCGTTCGCCGAGGACGCGTCGCACACCCTCGACGACCTGCTCGCCGAGGCCGACGTCGTGTCGATGCACGCGGCCGTCACGCCCGACACGCTGGGCCTCATGGGTGCCGACCAGTACGCCGCGATGCGCGACGGTGCGGTCTACATCAACTCGGCTCGGGCCGGGCTCCACGACCTCGACGCCCTCACCGCAGCGTTGGCCAGCGGCCACCTCGGCGGAGCCGGGCTCGACCACTTCGAGGGCGAGCACCTCGCCACCGACCATCCGCTCGTCGGCATGTCGAACGTGGTGCTCACGCCGCACATCGGCGGCGCCACCTACGACACCGAGACCAACCACACCACGCTGATGGCCACCGGCCTCACCGCGCTCCTGCGGGGCGAGCGGCCCGCCAACCTCGCCAACCCGGAGGTCCTCACCCATGGCTGACACGATCGAACGCCCGTCCACGTCACCGACCACCACCCCCGAGGCCGTGCTGGCGGCGGCCAAGAAGATGCTGCACGACGGCCTGGTGGAGGGGACGTCGGGGAACATCTCCGGCCGGATCGACGGGGGTCTGGTGTGCCTGTCCCCGTCGTCGGTCCCCTACGACACCATGACGCTCGACGACCTCGTGATCGTCGACCTGGATGGCACGGTCGTGCAGGGCACCCGGTCACCCACCACGGAGAAGGACCTCCACCTCTCGGCGCTCCGCCGCTACCCGGAGCTCGGCTGCGTGATCCACACCCACGCCGTGTACGCCACGATGTTCGCCCTCGCCCACGAGCCGATCCCGGCCGTGATCGAGGAGGTCGTGGTGTACGTCGGCGGCGACGTGCCGTGCTGCGACTACAAGGGCACCGGCAGCGCCGAGCTCGGCGACGAGGTCGCCTCCCACCTGGCGGACCGCGGTGCGGCCCTGCTGGCCAACCACGGCCTCGTCACCTGCGGGCCGTCCCCCGACAAGGCTCTCCACAACGCCGCCCTGGTGGAGCGCACCGCCAAGATCGTGTGGGGCGCCCGGGCCATGGGGGCCACCATCCACCCGCTTCCCGAGAAGGTGAACACCGACATGGCCGGCGTGTACCGGTTCATGCGCGACAACCCCTGACATCCCCGTCCGGGAGGTATCACCCGGGCGGGCGGCGAAGTCACCAGGGCTATGTGGGGCACTCGGACGCGCATCGTCGGCATCGCGCTGGTGGCAGCCGCCGTGCTGGCGGCATGCGGAACCCGGCTGCCGGACGAGGCGTTCGAGCAGGACGGTGAGCTCGTCACCGCAGGGTCCGGCCAGGAGCAGGCCGCCGATGCCGCCCAGCCCGGCGAGGTCGACGGCAGCACCGAGACCACGGTGGCCACGCAGAGCGGCACCACCGGCGGCGGCGACGGCGGGACCAGCGGGGGCGGCACGACCGGAGGCGGGACGACCGGGGGCGGCGGCGACGGCGCGAACCAGGCGTCCGACGTCGGCGTCACCGCCAACCAGATCGTGATCGGCAACATCGTGGCCGAGAACGGCGTCCTCGGGGACGCCTTCGCTCCGGCAGCACGCGGGATGCGGGCGTGGGCGGCCGCCATCAACGCCAAGGGCGGCATCCATGGCCGCCAGGTCGTGCTCAAGACCTGCGACGACGGCGAGGTCCGGAACAAGACCCTGGAGTGCGCCAAGCGCCTCGTCGAGCAGGACAAGGCGTTCGCCATCGTCGGCGCCAACACCCGCTCGATGGGCGGCGCCGCGCAGTACCTCGCCGACAAGGGCGTGCCGGTGATCGGGATGCCGATCACGAACGCCTTCAACCGCTACCCGAACTTCTTCAGCATCTACGGGTCGCAGTACAAGCGCGACGGCAAGACCGTCGGCAACAACGGCAACCTGATGTTCCAGACCACGATCTACCGGTGGTTCAAGCAGAACATGAAGATCTCGAAGGCGGCGGTCTTCAACTACGACATCCCGGAGTCGAAGCAGGCGGGCGACGCCTTCGCCAAGGGCCTGGAGCTCGAGGGGTTCTCGGTGAAGAAGTTCACCGTGTCGTTCGCGGCACCGAGCTTCGACCAGGCCGTCGCCACGATGCAGCAGGACGGGACGCAGATCATCGTCGACGCCATGGACGACGGCGCCAACCGGAAGCTCTGCGACGCCATGCAGCGGCGCAAGTTCAACGTGAAGGCGAAGGTCTCCACCGTCGTCTCGATGGGTGACAAGGTCGGCACGGCCTACAACGACACCTGCCGCAACAGCGTGTTCGTCCCGGGCGACACCGTGCCGTACTCGCAGACCAGCGTGCCCGAGGTGAAGGCGTTCCGCGACGCCTTCGCCCGCTACCAGCCGGGCAAGCCGGTGCACCAGTGGGCGCTCGAGTCGTGGGTCCAGGGGCAGCTCGTGGCCGAGGCCCTGAACAAGATGGGCGGTGCCCCCACCCGCAAGGGGCTGATGAGCTACCTGAACGGCCTGAACCAGTGGAAGGGCAACGGCACCCACGTCGGCCTCGACTTCCACCCGGTCAACTTCGGCAAGACGATGGCCGACTGCACCACGATCGCCCGGTGGCAGGACGGCAAGGGGTGGGTGCAAGCGACCCAGAAGTTCCCCTTCTGCTACCCCGACGCCAAGGTCTACGGATCGCCCGCCCTCGAGCAGGGCAACTGATCCCGCTCTCGCTCAGCCCGTCGCGCTGAGCAGCTGCTGGGCGTCGGCGCTGCCCTGCAGCTCGCGAGGGTCGCCCTGCCAGGCCACCTCGCCCTTCGCCAGCACGTAGCAGAGGTCGGCCAGCTCGAGGGCGTAGGTGAGGTACTGCTCGACCAGCACGATCGTGCGTCCCTGGTCCCGCAGCGCGGCGACCTTCTCGAACAGCTCCGACACGACCATCGGCGCCAGGCCCATGGACAGCTCGTCGAACATGACGACGGCGGGGTCGCCGACCAGGGCTCGGCAGAGCGACAGCATCTGCTGCTCGCCGCCGGAGAGCGACCCCGCCGTCTGCGTGAGTCGCTGACCGAGCCGCGGGAACGTGGTGGTGATCTCGTCGAGCCACGCCGACCACGACCCCGCCACGTCCGACGGTGCGCTGCGGTGGGCGACCTTGAGGTTGTCGAGCACGGACAGGGCGGGGAACACGCCCCGGCCCTCGGGCACGAGCACCAGGCCTCGGCCCGCGATCACGTTGGGTCGCCGGTTGTCGATGCGGCGGCCGCCGAGGCGGATCGCGCCGGAGGTGACGGGGATCGTGCCGGAGATCGCTCGGAGGGTGGTGGTCTTGCCCACGCCGTTCGGACCGAGCAGCGCGATCACCGAGCCGGCGGGCGCGGTGAGCGAGAGGCCGTGCAGGACCTCGATGCGCCCGTACCCGGCGCGGACGTCGACGAGCTCGAGACCCTGGCTCACGCGGTCTCCTCCAGCGGGACGCCGAGGTACGCCTCGCGGACCCGCTCGTCCCCCGCGATGGCGTCCGGCGCACCCGAGGCGATGACGACGCCGAAGTCGAGCACGTAGATCTGCTCCGAGAGGGCCATGACCAGCTCCACGTCGTGCTCGACGATGAGGATGCCGACGCCGTCGGCCGCCACCTGCCGCAGGACGTCCTGGAAGCCACCGGTCTCGTTGCTGTCGAGGCCGCTGCTGGGCTCGTCCAGCAGGAGGACGCTCGGGTCGGTGCACAGCGCCCGGCCCAGCTCGACGAGGCGGAGCTGGCCGGTGCTGAGCGAGCCGGCCAGGCGGTGCTGGACCCGGCCGAGGCCCACCTGGTCCACGACCTGCCGCACCTTGCGGATGATCGCCGGGTCGTCCCGGTGCCGGAGGCGGACGAGGTCCGTGAAGGTGCGCCCGGGGGCGGCCGCCTCCGCCGCGACCTGCAGGTTCTCGAAGACGGTCATCCCCGTGAACACCTCGAGGCGCTGGAAGGTGCGGGCCAGGCCCAGCGACGCGCGCTCGGCGGTGGAGAGGCCCGTCACGTCGCGCTCGCCGAGCTGCACCCGTCCGGACGTGGGCGGCTGCAGCCCGCTGAGGACGTTGAAGAGGGTGGTCTTGCCGGCGCCGTTCGGCCCGATGAGGGAGGTGATCGAGGCGGGTGCGACCTCGAGGGAGGCGTCGTCGACCGCCACCAGGCCGCCGAAGGTGACGGTGACGGCCTCGGCGGTGAGCACGGGTGTCGTCATGACGACGAGGCCCCTTCGGCAAGGACCCGTTGGGCGAACGCGGTGGCGACGGGCACGGGTTCGGGTTCGGGCGCCGGCTTGCGCGCGTCCTGGTACACGGCGCCGACCTGGGCCCGGGCGGCACGGCCGACCCGGCTCAGCTGGGCGACGAGGCCGCCGGGCATCTGTCCCACGAAGATGGCGAGCAGCCCGAACACCCCCACCGCGCTCTCGATGCCCACACCCAGCAACCTCGGGATCACCACGTACAGCACGGCCGCCAGCACGCCGCCACCGATGCTCGACACGCCGCACACCACGACGGCCGTGAACCAGAAGAGGCCGAGGACCGGGTTGAACGTGGTGGTGTCCCAGTTCTGGTTGGCCTGGGTGAGCATGGCGCCACCGACGCCGGCCATGGCCGACGACACCCCAAACACGAACAGCTTGGCCCGGCGCAGGCGGATGCCGATCGACTGGGCGGCCGTCTCGGAGTCGCGCATGGCGGCGAGCACGCGGCCGAGTCGGCCGCTGCGGAGGTTGCGAGCCAGCGCCAGCATCAGCACGACGACGACGAGCTCGTAGAAGTAGAAGGCGGTGTCGCCGGTGAGGTCGATGCCGAGGAACGAGGGCCGGCTGACGGTGAGCGATCCGGGCGGCCCCTGGAAGATCGGCGTGTTGAACACGAAGCGGTCGATGATGAGCGCCAGGCCGAGGGTGGTGAGGCCGAGGAAGAGACCCTTCCGTCGAAGCGCCGGATAGCCGGCCGCCAGCCCCGCCAACATCGAGACGCATGCGCCCACCACCATGGCCAGGAGCACCGGCAGCTTCAGCGACACCAGCTCCCAGCTGCCGATCCCGATCCCGAGGCCGTTGGTGGCGCGAGCGGTGAAGAAGGCACCGAGCCCGGCGATCGACGCCTGCCCGAGGGTGAGGTGGCCGGAGAAGCCGGTGATGCACACGATCGACACGAAGATGACCACGAGGGCGAGCACGGTGTGGGCCTGGCGCAGGTCGGTGCCGCCGAGGAACGCGGGCGCGAGCACGGCGACGCCGGCCGTCACGGCGCCGACGACGGCGGCGACGCGGCTCGTGCCGTGACCGACCGACGCACCGACCAGGCCCGGGCCGGTCGACGTCTCGCCGATCTCGTCCAGCTTGCTGAACATCACCAGCACCGCGAACAGGACGATGCTCGAGAGGTTCAGCACGAACGCTTCGTAGAGGTCGCCCCACGTGTTGCCGCTGCCGAAGGGCTCGAAGTTGTCGAGCAGCGCCCGACCCAGCCCCATCGCGAGGAAGCCGAACAGGATCGCCTTCGTGACGCTCGTCAGCCGGGCGACGACGGCGACGGAGAAGGTCTCGATGCCGAAGAAGATGATGCGGGTCGGCTCGAGCACGCCCTGCGGGATGATCAGCCCGGTGATGGCAGCCAGCGTGCAGCCGAGCATCCACGCCACCTGCGACACGCGGTTGGTGTTGATCGCGGCGAGCTCGGCGAGCTCGCGCCGGTCGACCACCGCTCGGATCGACGTCCCGAGGAACGTGCGCTGGAACAGCACGTAGAGGAGCGCGGCCACCGCGAGCACGGTGAAGAACATCCCCACCTGCTCGGTGTCGAACTGCAGCGATCCGACCTCGAAGGGGGTCTGCCCGAAGAGCCGCGGCACGGGCTGGTCCGGGGTGCCCTGCACGCCCGGCCCCCACACGATGTTGATGACGGCGAGGAGGACGACCGTGACCCCGAGGGCGGCGACCAGCTTCTCGGAGCTCGAGGCGCGCCGCACCTGCAGGGGGCGGAACACCACCCGTTCGAGCACGAGGCCGAGCACGGGACCGCACAGGACGATCACGATGGGCACCGCCAGCGCGAGGGGGACGCCCCAGCGACCGCTCAGCTGCCACGCCACGTAGCCCGAGAGGAGGGCGATGGCGAAGTTGGCGATGTTGAAGACGCCCGTCGCCCGGTACGTGAGGACGATCCCGGCCGCTGACAGCGCGTACAGGCAGCCGAAGATGACCCCGAGCAGGGCGATCTGGACGTAGAACACGGGTGCCTCAGCCTGCGGTCAAGGGCGCGGGCGCCGGGGCGCAGAGGGGACACGGACGCAACCCCTGCTTGCGGGCGGCGGCAGGCGTGATCTCCGCCGCCTCCTTCCCCTCGACCATCGAGCAGTCGCGGCGGTGGAAGAGGTCGGCACCGTCCACGGCGAGCACCTTGCGGGCGGGCGTGGTGGCGGCGGTGCCGTTGCCGGACGGCGCCAAGACGGTGAGGTCGGGTGCGTCCGGCCGGCGGAGCAGCGCCTGGTGGAGCTCGGTGACCATCTGCTCGAGCCGGTCCAGGCGACCGCTGTCCTGCCGCAGCTCCTGGGTGCCGAGGAAGTACGCACCCAGCACGGCCAGGAACATGCCGCCGATCCCACCCGACACGAGGTACGGGATCTGCTTGGCGGGCAGGGCCTCCCGCGACACGCCGAGGTAGCCCAGGAGCATCAGCAGCGCGCCGACGCCGATGAGGATCCACCCCAGCCACGGCCGGACCGACGACGCGACCCAGCCCCAGAGGACCTTCGGATCCGGTTCGTCGTCGTCGTGCGGGGGTGCGGAGGAGGGATCGGTGGCCATCGAGGCTCCTTGGTTCACGAGCGGGGGCCCGGGAATCGAGCGGGGAGGGTGAGGCGGGGCACGAGGCACAGCCCCAGCACGGTGAACGCGAAGGCGAGGTACACGAGGCCGAGCCGCCCGCCGAACCGGTCGACCACCCGTCGGATGAGCTGCTGGGGCTGCGCCGAGCCCTCGGGCTCGTCCGTCGCCGCAGGGACGTCGGCGACCGGCGCCGTGCCCGTGTCGACCACCCCGGTGTCGGCGGGGGCGAAGCCCGCGTCGCTGGGCACGTCGAAGGACACGTCGGCGGGCGGGATCACCTCGTCGTCGAAGTTGGACGCGCCGGCCGCCGCGCCGCTCATGCCCAGCTGGATCGTGCCGACGTAGTGACCGGTGAGGTCGATGTCGCCGAAGGGACCGAAGACGGGCGGCACGCCGCTGACGTCGGTGTTCACCTCGAGGAGCACGCCGGGCGCCTCCGCTCGGGCCAAGCCGGTGCCGTCATCGGTGCTCTCGACGTTGTCGAGGAGGCTGATGCGCACCCCGAGGGCCTGCAGCAGCTGGTTGGAGCCCTGCAGGATCTGCTGCTTCGCCGGGCCGAGGTTCGTGGGGGACGAGAGGACGAGCCCGTCCTCCGTGATCTGTGCCGGGAGGCCCCCGACCGTGACCCCCTGCACCTCGATGTCGGCCACCGAGGTGCGCTTGCCGTGGCCGTCGTCGGTGGCGGTGGACGTCGACACGATGGAGCCGATCTTCACGAGGCCGCCGACGAGGCTGACGCCGGTGAGCTTCGATGACGCCGCCACCACGAGCGCGCCGCCCGCGATCTTCTGGTCGGTGCGACTCGTCGCGTCTTCGACCCGGAGCACGGTCGGGTCGGTCTTCAGCTCCTCGATGGGAAGGACGGACGTGAGGGCGACGCCCGGGAACCCGAGGACGCGCAGGTCCGACATCTGGGCGCTGGTCCGGGACCCGCTGACGTCGGCGTGGGCGGAGGCGCCGACGGCGTCGGCCGACACGGGATCCGTCGGCTTGCCGAGGGTGGCGGCTCCGTCCGTGGCGGCGTCGGCGGTGCTGGCGTC
>JBJMHD010000025.1:0-15528 GCA_045807565.1 Acidimicrobiales bacterium
GACACATCGCGCGTGATCGACGGGTTCTCGCTCTTGCGCGCGATCTTGTCGATCTCGTCGATGTAGATGATGCCGGTCTCGGCCTTCTTCACGTCGTAGTCGGCCGCCTGGATCAGCTTCAGCAGGATGTTCTCGACGTCCTCGCCGACGTAGCCCGCTTCGGTGAGCGCGGTCGCGTCGGCGATGGCGAACGGGACGTTGAGCATGCGGGCCAACGTCCGTGCCATCTCGGTCTTGCCGCAGCCGGTGGGACCGAGAAGGAGCACGTTGGACTTGGCCAGCTCGACCTCGGCGTCGTGGGTGCCGCCGTTGCCACCGCCGAACTGCACCCGCTTGTAGTGGTTGTAGACGGCGACCGACAGGATCCGCTTGGCGTGCTCCTGGCCGACGATGTAGTCGTCGAGGAAGTTGTGGATCTCCCGGGGCTTGGGCAGGTCCTCGAAGTGGAGCTCGGCGGTCTCGGAGAGCTCCTCCTCGATGATCTCGTTGCAGAGGTCGATGCACTCGTCGCAGATGTAGACGCCGGGCCCGGCGATGAGCTTCTTGACCTGCTTCTGCGACTTGCCGCAGAAGCTGCACTTGAGGAGCTCTCCCCCGTCTCCGAACTTGGCCACGTCGTCGAACCCCCGTTGCCTCTCGTGCTGCTTCAGCTGGCCCGCGTGATGGGGCCGGTGTTGTCGGCCAGCGACCGGGCCGAGATGACCTCGTCGATGATGCCGTATCCGCGCGCCTCTTCCGCGGACATCACGAAGTCGCGCTCTGTGTCCTTGTGGATCTTCTCGGCTTCCTGGCCCGTGTGGTGGGCCAGGAGCTCGTCGAGCTGGATCCGCATCCGCAGGATCTCCCTGGCCGCCAGCTCCACGTCGGTGGCCTGGCCACCGGCCTGGCCCCACGGCTGGTGGAGCAGCACGCGGGCGTGGGGAAGGGCGAGTCGCTTGCCCTTGGTGCCTGCCGCCAGGAGAACGGCGGCGGCCGACGCGGCCTGCCCGAAGCAGATCGTGGAGATGTCGGGCTTCACGAAGCTCATCGTGTCGTAGATCGCGAAGAGCGCCGTGATGTCGCCGCCGGGGCTGTTGATGTAGATGTTGATGTCGCGGTCGGCGTTCTCCGACTCGAGGTGGAGGAGCTGCGCGCAGATGAGGTTGGCGATCGTGTCGTCGATCGGCGTGCCCAGGAAGATGATGTGCTCCTTGAGCAGGCGGCTGTAGAGGTCGTAGGCGCGCTCACCACGGTTCGTGGACTCGACGACGGTGGGAACGAGGTAGTTCTTCACCACCGCCTCGTGCTGGCCGATCACGTCAAGACTCACGCTTCCTCTGCTTCCGTGTCGGCGACCTCGTCGGTCGTGCTGTCGTCCTCGTCCTCGTCGCTGGGGAGCTCGAGCTCACTGCGATCGATCGTCGCACCCTCGGGATCGAGCACCTCGACACGCTCGAGCAACCACTCGAGCGCCTTGCGCTTCCTGATGTCCGAGCGTACCGCTGACATCTGCCCACCGCGCTCGAGCCGCTCGCGGACCTCCTCGACCTCGTCGCCCACGCGAGCGGCGACGCCCTCGAGGTCGGCCTCGAGGTCCTCGTCCGTGCACTCGATGCCCTCGGCGTCGGCGACGGCCCGCAGGGCGAGGTCGACCTTCACCGCCTCGGTGGCGGTGTCGCGGAGCTCCTGGCTGAAGGCCTCGGGCTCGGCGCCCGTCATGGCGAGGTACTGCTCGAGCTGCATGCCCTGCGCCTGCAGCCGCATGGCGAGGTCTTGGAGGCGCTCCTGCATCTCTTGGCCGATCATCGGGTCGGGGATGTCGTCGGTGACGAGCGCCGCCAGCGCTTCGCCCACCTTCTCCCGCAGCGCCATCTGGGCCTGCGCCTTGCGGACCCGTGACATGCGATCGGCGAGGCTCGCCCGCAGCTCGGCCACGGTGTCGAACTCGGAGGCCTCGGAGGCCCACTCGTCGGTGAGCTCGGGGAGGACCTTCTCCTTCACGTCCTTCACGGTGAGCTCGAACTCGAGCGAACGCTCCTCGTCGGGATCGGGGTGCGTGGCGGTGAAGCTGAGGGTGGCGCCTGCCTCGGCGCCGATGAGCTGCTCGTCGACCTCAGGGGTGATGGCACCGGACCCCACGGTGTAGCTGTAGTCGTCGGCGGTGAGACCCGACTGCGGCTCGCCGTCCAACGTGCCGGCGATGTCGATGGTGACGGTGTCGCCCTCTTGGGCGGGCCGCTCCACCGCCTCGAGCGTGCTGTCGAGGTCGCGCATGCGATCGATCTGCGCGTCGAGCGCGTCGTCGTCGACCTCGGGACGCTCGAGCGTGACGCTCAGGGCGCCGTAGCCGGGCACCTCGATCGAGGGGCGGACCTCGACGACGGCGTCGAAGGCGACGTCGCCGGACTCCTGGCCGCCGGTGATGTCGATCTCCGGCGCCGCGATCACGTCCACCTCGTGCTCGATCACGGCCGCCGAGTAGTAGTCGGGAAGGGAGTCGTGCAGCGCCTGCTCCCGGCCGGCCAGCGGCCCGAGACGGGCCTCCAGCACCTTGCGTGGCGCCTTGCCCGGACGGAAGCCGGGCAGTCGCACCTCCCGTGCGATCTTCTTGAAGGCAGCATCGACCGCCGACTCGAACTCGCTGGCGTCCACCTCGACGGACAGCTTGACCTTGTTGCCCTCGAGGGGTTCGACGGTGCTCTTCATGCGGAGGGCGAGTGTACCGGTGGCGGTACGACGGCCCGACATGCGTTGCAGGCCCTGGCACGGCCCCTGCGACGCCTACCCTGCAGCCCGTCACGGGGAGTGGCGCAGCGGTAGCGCACCTGCTTTGGGAGCAGGAGGTCGGGGGTTCAAATCCCCCCTCCCCGACGCACCGACGGGGTCGTCCCGCCCGCAGGACGTGTCGTGGGGGACGACTCTGGTGGGCTAGGGCACCGGCAGCGACTGTCCGACGTCGAAGAAGCCCGGCCATGGATCACCGCCGGCGTCGAGGCGCTCGGTGACGTGTGAGATCAGCACGAGGAGCCCTGACGGGTCGCCGGTGGCCGCGACTCGCTCGACCTCGTCCCAGCGCAGCGGCCACGCAACGGTGGGGAGCGAGAAGCCTCGGGCCGAGTAGGGAGCGATCGTGGACCTCCACGGATCGTTCTGCCCCCAGTCGATGAACACCTTGCCGGCGCGCTCCTCCTTTCGCATCGACGTCGTGACCAGCATGGGAAGCCGTTCGCGCGCCATCTCCGCGATGGCCCGGGAGAACGCCTTCGAGGACGCGAAGTCCGCGTGGTCGACAGGGACGTGGACGTGCAGGCCCTTGCCGCCTGACGACTTCGGGAACGACCGCAGGTGGAGGTCGTCGAGGAGCGCACGGAGCTCGGCCGCCACCGTGCAGCACGCCACCAGCCCGGCCGGGCGACCCGGGTCCAGGTCGAAGACGACCTGGCTCGGATGGTCGAAGTCGTCGGCGGTGCCGAGGTAGGGGTGGAGCTCGATGGCGCTGATGTTCGCCGCCCACACGAGCGACGCGAGGTCGTCGAGGACCACGAGCGACAGCGCCTTGTCGTTGGGCGACCGCAGGTCGACGTGCCGGACCCAGGACGGGTGGGAGGGCGCTCGGGTCTGGAAGAACTGCGGCCCTTCGACGCCATCGGGGAACCTTCGCAACGTGACCGGGTGCGACCGGAGGTGCGGGAGCAGCTCGGCGGCGACCTGCAGGTAGTAGGTGATGAGGTCCGACTTCGTCATGCCCGTGGCGGGCCAGAGGATCCGGTCGGGGGTGCTGATCGGGACCTGGCGTCCGGCGACGGCCAGCTTCATGCCGCGAGCAGCTGATCGACGGTGCAGGACGCCGGCTCCCGATCCGGGCGCCACCGACAGAACCGAGCCGGGTGGCGGAACCGGGTGCCGTCGAGCTGCGTGTACGAGACCTCCGCGACCCGTTCGAGGCGTAGCGGCACCCAGTCCTGGGGCATGTCGGGCGACCATCGCGCCGCGGCCCCGCCCAGCCTGCCCATCGGGCCGCCTTCCAGCGCGAACCCGTCCCGCCATGGGTGGTCCCTCAACGGCACGGTGAGGGGCGCCAGCTCCTCGACCAGCTCTCGCCGGCGCGCCATCGTGAACGACGACGCCACGCCGACGTGCACGAGAGCGCCCTCGTCGAACAGACCGAGGAGGAGCGACCCGACCACGGCTTCGTCGCGGAAGGGCCGAGCGCCGGCGACGACGCAGTCTGCGGTGCGCTCGAGCTTCACCTTCACCAGGGCGCGGCGGCCCGGCTCGTAGGGAGCGGTGGCGTCCTTGGCCACCACCCCGTCGATGGGGCTCGTCGGAGACGCGCGGAGCCAATCGGCCGCGGTCGTCGCCGCCGACGTGGCGGGCGTCAGCGACAGCGCCTGAGGAGCATCGGCGAGCAGGCGCTCGAGGCGGTTGCGTCGGACGCGCTGGGGCGCGTCGAGGAGCACCTGGGCGCCGTCCGAGAGCAGGTCGAAGGCGATGAAGCTCGCCGGATGCTCGGTGGCGAGCCGCTCGGCCCGCGACGCGGCGGGGTGCAGTCGGCTCATCAGCGTGGCGAAGTCAGCGCCCGTCGCGTCGGCGATGACGAGCTCGCCGTCGATCACCGCGGGGCGCGGCAGCGTCCGGAGCGCCGCGACCACCTCTGGGAAGTACCGGCTCAACGGCCGATCGTTGCGGCTGCGGAGGTCGATGTCGTCGCCCGCACAGAACGCGACGCACCTGAACCCGTCCCACTTGGGCTCGTACACGATGTCGGGGCCGATCGGGAGCTCCCGGGCCAGTCGAGCCAGCATCGGCGGAACCGGCGGCCGGAGCGGCAGCGCGACCGACGTCGGGGCGGGCGCCACTAGGTGCCCCGCCCCTCGGGATCGCACGGGGGTCGTGCCATGCCGGACCGCTACCCATCGGCCGAGGCGAGCGAACCGCCTCTTGAAGCCACCCTGACGCGGACCTAACCTTCCGGCACCTGTTGAGCAGGCAGCAGCCATCCCAAGGCGGGCAGCACCTTAGGATCGGAGGCGGGCGGATGGGCCGTACGTTCAACACCACCGTCAGCATCGACGGAGCACGGCTGCGACTGGCCGTGGAAGGTGAGATCGACGTCGACACGGCGTCCGAGCTCCTCGACACCATCAAGACCGCGGTGCAGTGCGACGTCCTCGGCGTCGACATCGACCTCTCCGGCATCACGTCCGTCGACCCCTCCGGGCTGGACGTGCTCGTCGAGGGAGAGCGGGCGGCACGCAGCTGCGACTCGGCGTTCGGGTACCGCTGCCACCTTCGCCTGCTCCACCCATCCCGCCCCGCGGACGTGGCGCTGCGGGCGGCAGGTCTGGACGGGTACCTCGAGATCGTCGAGGCCCCGCAGTTCATCGGGGCCTGATGCCGACGTAACCCTTGTGCGGCGGGGTTCAAATCCCCCCTCCCCGACCAGGGGTAGGCCATGATTGGCCGATGGCCGCTGGGCGTTGGACGTTGGAGCGCGCCTCAGGACGGCGGCTACGGTCCGGGCAACCCTGCGGGTGTAGCTCAACGGCTAGAGCCCCAGCCTTCCAAGCTGGTGGTGCGGGTTCGATTCCCGTCACCCGCTCCAGCGCTCTCCGCTCCCGCCCCCACCGAGGAACGACCCCCTGAACACCGCCGAGAAGCTCATCCTGGGAGCGGTCGCCGTCGTGTTCGCGCTCGGCGTCGGCCTGGCGATCGCGCAGCCCGGAGACCTCGGCACAGACGACGACCAGGGCGCCGCCACCCCGACCACGGTCGACGAGGGCACGTCGTCCACGGCCGATGGCGGCGACACCACCAGCACCGGTGACGAGACCACCACGACCGAGGCCACCACGACCACCGAGGCCACCACCACGACGGTGGGCGACACGACCACCACGGCACCGCCCGCCACCACCAGCACCACGGTCGGAGGTGTCGCACCCGGTGGCACCGATGCAGGGGCCGGCACCGACAGCGGGACGGACAGCTCGCTGGCCGAGTCGGGCGGCGAGTCGATGGCGCTCCCCGCCCTCGCCCTCGCCGCGGCAGGGCTCACCCTCGGGCGCCTTCGCCGCGCCGCCAGACCTTCGTAGCCTGTCGCGAGACGGTCGTCCGTCTCCACTCGCCCTCGTAGCTCAGCTGGATAGAGCAGCGGACTTCTAATCCGCCGGTCGCACGTTCGAGTCGTGCCGAGGGCGCAACGGTTCGAGGCCGTGCAGGGTGCCCGGCCTATGCTGGCCCGTCCCATGGTGGCCGTAGCTCAGGTGGTTAGAGCGTCAGGTTGTGGCCCTGAAGGTCGGGGGTTCGAGTCCCCTCGGTCACCCCATGGCCTTCGTCGTCCGGCGGATCAGCGCCTAGGCTTCGAGGCCCACACGAAGAACCACCTCGCCCCTCTAGCTCAATTGGTCAGAGCGTCGGACTCTTAATCCGCAGGTTCTGGGTTCGAGTCCCAGGGGGGGTACGGACCAGCAGGCCAGGTCTCCGGACCTGGCCTGCGTCGCGCTCAGTCGACGGCGCCGGCCCCGGCGCCCTGCAGGACGAGGACGATGCGCGCACCGAGCTCGCTGAGCTCCGCCCACACGTCTCCCGACATCTGGCGCATCAGCGACCGCACCGTGGCCAGGCCGGTCCCCGTGCCTTCCGTGTCACCCGACGACCGACCTCGACGTCCGCGCTCGAAGACGGTCTCCAGCTCGTCGGCATCGAGCCCGCGCCCGTTGTCCACGATCGTGATCACCCACATCGAGCCATCTCGACGGGCGGACGCACCCAGGCGGAGCGGCTGATCACCGCGGTAGCGGACGCTGTTCTGCACGAGGTTCGTGAGGACCTGGGCGAGGAGCCCGCGGTCGGCCAGGACGGTGGGCAGGTCGCTCGCGGCCAGCTCGATCGGACCGGTGACGGTCGAGTGATCGGCGATGACGTCGCTGAGGACCGAACCGAGCGCGACCGGCTCAAGCTCCACCTCGTCAGCGGTGGCCGCTCGATGCAGCGCGCTGATCGTCTCCGCGACGCGGGCAGTGCTGCGAACGGCGGCGCCGAGCCACTCGCGGTGATCGGGCGAGAGCTCGTCGGCGAAGCGATCGAGCAGCCCGAGGAAGCCGTCGAGCGCCGAGACCGGCTGCATGAGGTCGTGGCTCAACGTGGAGGCGAAGGTCTTGAGGCGGTCGTTGGCGATGTCCAGCGCCTCCACCCGAGCCTCCAACGCCCGTTGGGCATCGACCACCCCTGTGCCGGTGCGCGCGCTCCGGGGCATGTCGTGGTGGGCGCGACGATCCCTCGACGCGGCGGCCGCTCGCTCGGCCGTGGTCACCGCGCCGTCGAGGTCCGGCGATGGCCGGGCGTACAGCCACCCCTGGACGGCATCACATCCGAGCGACCGCAGCGCGTGCTCCTGTGAGGGTCGCTCGACGCCCTCGGCGACGACCTCGACCTCGAGCGATCCGGCGAGCATGGCGACGCCGCGCACGATGGCCGCGGCGGACGGGTCCGAGTCCATGCGGGCCACGAACGACCGGTCGATCTTCAGCTCGTCGACCCGGTGGTGGAGGAGCCCGACCAGCGACGACGCCCCGGTGCCGACGTCGTCGACCGACAGCCGGACGCCCAGCCCCTTCAGCGTCTCGAGGATCGGCGCGACGACCTCTCGGGCGTCGCTGAGCGCGTCCTCGCGCACCTCGATGCACAGCTGGCTGGGCTGGAGGCCCGACGCCGAGAGGATCCTGGCGACGTCGTCGGCCGCGCTCGGCTCCAGCAGCTGGTGCAGGGACGCGTTCACCGAGACCCGGAGCGGACGTCGCGGATGGACGTCGTTCCAGCGCGCGACGGCCGAGCACGACGCCGACATCACGTGGCGTCCGATGTCGGCGATCGCACCGGTCTTGAGCGCGGGGACGAGGAACTCGCCCGCGTCGACCACCCTGTCCCCCCGGTGCCATCGGGCGAGGGCCTCGACGCCGACGACCGTGAGATCCCCGAGCGCCACGATCGGTAGGTAGTGGACTCGGATCTCACCTCGCGAGACGGCCCGGAGGAGGTCGGCGGCCGCGACTTCGCGCACCGGGGCCTCGATCGTGCTCATCGCGCGGCGACGAGTGCCTCGTCGGCGACGGGCAGCCGAGGCGAGATGAGGCCGCGGCGCATGGCCTCGGTCACAGCACCGAGTCGGTCGTGCGCGCCCAGCTTGAGCATGGCCCGCGACAGGTGGTTGCGAAGGGTGTTCTGGCTCATGCACAGCTGGGCGGCCGCCGCGCAGGTGGTCTCCCCGTCGGCCAGCGCCTCGAGCACGTCGAGCTCCCGCGCCGAGAGCCCACGACGATCGCCTCGGATCGAGCCGAACATCCGGTCGACGAGGTCGACCGGCACGATCACGTCGCCGGCGGCGACCCGCAGCACGGCCTCGACGATCTTCGCCACCGGCTCCGTCTTGAGGACGATGCCCTTGGCGCCGGCCTCGAAGGCGGCCAGCGACGACCGCTCGGTCGGCCAGCCCGTCATCATCACGACGAGAGACCGCGGGCTGGCCTCGAGCAGGTCGCCCACGACCTGATCGACGTCTCCGTCCGGGAGCCGGCGGTCGGTCAGCACGACGTCGGGCTGGTGACAGCGGACCGCCTCCATCCCCTCAGCCAGGGAGGCGGCCGTCGCGACCACCGTGGCGCGGCCATCCACCTCGATGGCGATCTGCAAGCACGACGACAGCAGCTCGTGATCGTCGATCAGCACCACCCGGGGGCTACCAGTGTCATGGTCCGTCCGGTCCATGCCCCTTCCGTTCGGCCGTCCTAGACGGCGGCTTGAGGAGAAATCAGAAGAACTAGGTCAATCGACCCATGACGTACGGACCACAGGAGGGGTCCAGAAGGACCGGCAGGTGCGTCCGTCCGGGTCTGCTGCACGGATGTCCGGGGGGTCGACCTCCTGGACATGCACAAGCCCCTCAGCACCAGCGGGCGGTTGGTCGCCCTCACCGTGTGGACCATCACGCTGCAGATCGGCGGCCTGGCCGCAGCCACGGCAGCCCAGGGCACGCCCGACGGCGTCACCAGCAGCACCGTCGCGGTGAGCGCGGAGCTCGACTCGGCGGCGGTGCCCGCCGAGATCGCCACGACCACCACGCTCCCGCCGGTGCGCCCGACCGTCCCGACGACCACCGTCCCTCCTGCTCCGAAGGTGACGGCTCGCGCGGCAGCTCCGGCAACACCGGCGCCGGCCCAGGCGCCCAGTCCCCCGCCCCCCTCGCAGTCGCCGTTGCAGCGTGTCCAAGCCGCGTTCAGCGCGTCGATCCCACGGGCTTGGCAGGCCGCCATCCCGGTGCGGTTCGAGATCATCTCCGGCGTGACCTCGTGGGGGCACCCCAACGGGCTGATCCAGATCGGCACGTACCACGCCGACGGGCCGAGCGCTCGGTTGCGGATGGTCGTGGCCCACGAGTTCGGGCATCTGATCGCGTTCCGCTACGGGTCTGGGGCGTACAACGGCGCCGCTCCCAAGGGCTGGCCGGCCTACGGCTCGAACCCGGCCGAGGCGTGGGCCGACTGTGTGTCGCAGGCCTTCACCGGGGTCGTCGACCCGTCGCACGGGCTGCCGCCCTGCTCGGGCTCGTCGCTGTCGTGGACCCGCCAGTGGCTCGCCGAGGGACCTCCTGGCCGCTGAGGCCGATCAGTCGAAGGCGCCGGCGACCACGGGCGGGTTCCGGGACTGGCTCACGCCACCGGCGTCCTCGGCCGTGATCGCGAGGGCGTCGAGGTGGGCCCCGGCCTCGAACACCACGGTCGCGGGGTCGTCGCCCAGCAGGCCGAGGGAGACGAGCTGGCCGGCGCCCGTATCGCCCCACAGCTGGTAGGTGCGGTCGGCGTCGAGCTCGGGCAGCTCGTGGGCCATGAGGAACCCGCTCCCATCGGGGAGGAGGACGGCTCGCGCCACCACCGCTCCGTCGGCCGACTGCAGCTCCAGCTTCCGAGCGTCGGGCGCATCGAAGGCCCGGCTGGCGGCCGATGCCAGCTCGGTCTGCTCGAGCGCCGACTCCATGTCGTCGAGCCGCTGCCGCTGGCTCACGACCTGCGCACCCAGCACGGCGATGGCCAGCACCGCCGCCGCACCGATCGCCGCGAGGACCAGACGGTTGCTGCGCTCGCGCCGGCGGGCCGCGAGCGGGGTGACCGTCGCGCTTGCGGGCTGCACCTCGAGTCGCATGGGCGGGGGCGTGTCCTCGAGCTGCCCGGCGATGCGATCCCAGAGTCCCTCGGGGGCGTCCCCGCCGCTGTTGCCGAGCATCGTCGCGACCTCGCGGTGACCTTCGACCTCGGCGCGGCAGCGCGGGCAGCCCTCGAGGTGCTGCTCGATGGCCTCGGCCTCGTCCGCCTCCACCGCGTCGAGGGCGTACGCGCCCAGCAGCTCCTGGATCTCCTCGTGCGCGAGCGGGCTCACGGCTCCCCCCCGATCCCAGCGCCCACCAGCTCACCGCGGAGGCGCTTCAACCCTGCTCGGATGCGGCTCTTCACCGTTCCCTCCGGTTGATCCAGCAGGTCCGCGACCTCACGGTACGTGTGCCCACCGAAGTAGGCGAGGGCGATGGCCTCGCGCTCGACGTCGGGCAGCAGCGCGAGGGCGTCCTTGATGCGCTCCGCCACCGACAGGTCGAGCACCTCGAGCTCGAGGTCGTAGCCCTTCTCGGCGGTGCGGCGCGCATCCCGCTCCTCGCGGAGCCGCCGCGAGGTCTCCGACCGCAGCAGGTCGACGGCGCGGCCGTGGCACTGCGCCAGCAGGTACGACCGCAGGGTGCCGCGCTCCGGGTCGAACTTCTCCGGCTGGTTCCAGATGCGGAGGAACACCTCCTGCACGATCTCCTCGGCCAGCGTGGCGTCGTTGAGCAGGCGCCTCGCCAGCGCGAACACCGCGCCGGCATGGCGCCGGTAGGCCTCGGCCAAGGCGTCCTGGCGGTAGCGGCTGATGGCGACGACGAGGACGGCGTCGCTGCACTGGGTCAGGTCTTCGGAGAGGGCCATAGACGAGCCTCGGGGGGCTACCCAGGGTTCGACGCCGAGACCGAACCTGGATGACCACCGTACGGGTGATCGTTCAGCGGCGGTCGAAGCGGGAGACGACCTCCACGTGGGAGGTGTGCGGGAAGAGGTCCACGAGCCGGCTGGAGACGAGGTCGAAGCCCGCCTCGCCGAGGAGCCGAGCGTCCCGCCCGAGGGCCGCCGGGTCACAGCTCACCAGCACCAGACGCTTGGCGTGGGTCGCCGCGACCTTGGAGACCGCCTTGGCACCCAGCCCGGCTCGGGGCGGGTCCGCCACGACCAGATCGGCCGCGGCCGGCCCCCAGTGGTCGACGTCAGCGCGGACGATGCGAGCGTCGAGATCCTGCAGGTTCACCCTCGCGTCGGCGGTGGAGGACGCCGACTGCTCGACCATGGTCACCGAGCACCCCTCGGAGACGGTGCCGGCGAAGAGCCCGACGCCGCCGTAGAGGTCCACGACGTGGCCGCCGGCGCGAAGCGCACCCTCCGACGATGCGCGCACAGCGTCGACCAGCGCCTCGGCGCCGTCGGCGCGTGCCTGGAAGAACGACGTCGCCGAGATCCGCCAGCGGCGCCCGGCCAGCTCGTCGTGGAACCACGCGCGCCTCCCGGCGGCCAGGTCCGCCTTGCCCACCACCCGCACGCCCTCGGGCACCTCGACCGAGCTCGGGTCGCCGTCGACCACCACCAGCCGCTCGCCGGTGCCGGGGCCAGCCCGCAGCACGACCTCACCGTCGGGGAACCGACCGTGCTCGACCAGCTCGTCGACGAGCGGGTGGGCCACCAGGCACGGACCCACCGCGACGACCTCGTGGCTGCCACGCCGCCGCAACCCGAAGCGGCCGTCGACCGCCTCGCCCCGGAGCGTGGTGCGGTAGCGCGTCGCCGACAGGTCGGGCCCCTCGCCGACGGCCACGTCGAGGTGCGCCTGCCGGCGGAGGGCGTCGGCCACCACCGCGACCTTGAGGCGCCGCTGCGCGGTCGGGTCGACGTGCTGCCAGTCGCAGCCGCCGCACCCCGCGGCGACGAAGGGGCAAGGAGGGGCGACGCGGTCGGCGGAGGGACGGACCACCTCGACGATCCGGGCCCGGGCGTAGTCCTTCTTCCGCTGGGTGAGCTCCACCGCCACCGACTCGCCCGGCAGCGCGCCGGGCACGAACACGACCCGGCCGTCGTCGTCCCGTCCGAGGCCGTCGCCCCCGGCCGCCACCGCCGTGATGTCGATCATCGAAGGCGGCACGGAGCGAGGATACGGGTCTGCGAGGATGGGTCCGATGACCGATCACCCCGGGTCCGACCGGCGCATCGAGATCGTCCCCTCCGTCTTGCCCGCCGACTTCTCGCGGCTCGGCCAGGAGGTGGCCGCCCTCGAGGACGCCGGCGTCGACCGCATCCAGTGGGACGTGATGGACGGGCGGTTCGTGCCCAACCTCACCTTCGGCCCCGACGTGATCGGGGCGTGTCGGGCGCACGCCGCGGTGATGTTCGAGGCCCACCTCATGGTCGAGGAGCCCGACGACCTGGCGGCGCGCTACGTCGAAGCGGGCTGCGAGGTGCTCATCGTCCACGCCGAGGCGTGCCGCCATCTGCACCGCACCCTCGGTCACCTCCGCGAGATCGGAGCTCGCCCCGCCGTCGCCATCAACCCGTCGACGCCGTCGAGCGCCATCGCGCACGTGCTCGACCTCGTCGACCTGGTGCTGGTGATGACCGTGAACCCGGGCTTCGGCGGCCAGGCGTACATCGACACGATGGAGCCGAAGATCGCCGAGGTGCGCCGCCTCGTCCTCGACGGCGGGCACGACGTCGACATCGAGGTGGACGGCGGCATCAGCCCCGCCACCGTCGAAGGGGCAGCGGCGGCGGGCGCCAACGTCCTCGTGGCGGGCTCGGCGCTGTACCGCGACCCCGCGGGCCTCGCCCACGCCGTCGCCGAGCTGCGCGACCGGGCCGAGGCCACTCGACGTTGACCGCCCGGAGACAGGCGACGACGTGCCTCGTCGTCGCCGGGCTCATCCTCGGCGCGTGCGCGAAGGACGAGGGCAGCACGGAGGAGCTCTGCGCAGCGGTGTCCGAAGACGGGGTGAGCACCACCCTCGAGGGGTTCGACCCCACCGATCCCGAGGCCGCCCTCGACCAGCTGCGAGACGCCCGGGTGACGCTCGGCGATCTCCTGGACGCCGCGCCGGGCGAGGTGCGGGACGACCTGCAGACCGAGATCGACTACGTGCAGGCGCTGGTCGAGGCGCTCGAGGGCGTGGAGCCCGGCGATGCGACGGAGTCGGCGCTGCAGATCCAGGCGGTGACCGACGCCCACCCTGACGTCGACGAGGCGGCCGCCGACCTGGCGGCGTTCGCGAAGGAGCGCTGCTGATCCGCTAGTGGATCTCGCCGCGCTTCACCGACACGTGGTCGATGATGCCGTAGTCCTTGGCCTGCTCCGCGGTGAACCAGCGGTCGCGCTCGCTGTCCTCCTGCACCTGCTCCACCGTCTGGCCGGTGTGGTGCGCGATGCGCTCGGCCATGAGCCGCTTGATGTAGATCAGCTGCTCCGCCTGGATGGCGATGTCGCTCGCCTGGCCGCGGACGCCGCCGGAGGGCTGGTGCATCATGATCCGTGCGTGCGGCAGGGCGTAGCGCTTGCCTGCCGCGCCGGCGCAGAGCAGGAACTGCCCCATCGACGCCGCCAGGCCCATGCAGATGGTGGCGACGTCGCAGTTGATGAACTGCATCGTGTCGTAGATGGCCATCCCTGCGGTGACGGAGCCGCCGGGGCTGTTGACGTACAGCCAGATGTCCTTGCCGTCGTCCTCGCCCTCGAGGAACAGCATCTGTGCGCAGATGATGTTGGCGATGTCGTCGTTGACGTCGGTGCCCAGGATGATGATCCGGTCCTTGAGCAGCCGGTTGTAGATCTCCGAGGTCGGGTTGGCGAGCGCGGTCTGGGCGAGGGGCATGGTCACGGGCACGGAGGCTAGCGGCGCCACCCAGAACCCCCGACGCGTCCCCTCGGGCGTGGCGTCGAACCGCAGGACCCCGAGCGGATGCAGGGTGGCGCCCAGGACGCACGTGCCGGCGGTGGGATTCGAACCCACACTGACGGGTTCCTAGGACCCGGGCCTCTGCCATTGGGCTACGCCGGCTTGCGGTTGCGCGCACACCAGGTCGGCGTGAGCGAATGGCAGTTCGGACAGAGGATACGGAGGTTCTCCAATCGGTTGTCCAAGGGATCTCCGTTGATGTGGTCGAGTAGGCACCAGGGTGTGACAGTCAGCAGGTGTCAGCGATCGGCTGGGATGCTGTCGGCGTGGTGACCGTCGACGAGGTGCGCGCGCTGGCGGCGGGGTTGGACCGGTCCTACGAAGCCGTCGTGCGGGGTCGCCTGAAGCTGCGGGTCGGGCAGATCGTGTACGCGGCGTTCTCGGAGGACGAGGAGTGGATGGGCTTCGGGTTCCCCAAGGAGGAGCGGGAAGCGCTGGTCGCCTCCGACCCGCACAAGTTCCGGATGCCACGGCCATCAGACATGCGCTTCCGCTGGGCGGTCGTCCGGCTCTCGGCGATCGATCACGAGGAGATGACCGAGCTCGTGCTCGACGCCTGGCGGATGGTGGTCCCGAAGAAGGTGTGGCGGGCCTACGCACTGACCCACGACCTCCCGATCGAGGAGACGACATGAGCGACCAACCGGCCACCCGCCGAGCCATCTTCCCGGCGGACTACGGGGCGCGCGGCGGTGACGGGGACGCCCTCGAGTCGTGGAGCGCGATCGAGGACAAGCTGCGAGCGGCGTCGAGCTATTGGCTCTCCACCGTCTCGGCGACCGGGCGGCCGCACGCCCGACCCGTGGACGGCGTGTGGCTCGAGGGCGCCCTCGTGTTCGGCGGCTCACCCGACACCCGGTGGGTCCGCAACCTGCAGCAGAACCCGTCGCTGTCTGTGCACCTGCCGAGCGGCGACGACGTCGTGATCCTCGAGGGCGACGTCGAGCTGGCCGACCCCGACCACCCGCTCGGCGAGCCTTCCCGCGTCGCTCAGAAGACCAAGTACCCGCAGTACTACCCAGCTGACGCGCTGCCCCCGGTGCTCCCCTTCTGGATGTTCCGCCCGAGCGTGGCCTACGCCTGGACCCTCGACGGGTTCCCCAACGGCGCGACGAGGTGGGCGTTCAGGGCCTGACATCGCCGGTCGGCGCCGCCGCGATGTCCAGTGGCGCGGCGTTCGTCCCGCGAACTGTCGTCGACGACACACTCCGCCTGCGACCCAGGCGACGGTCGCCTCGGCTGGCGCATGCGCATGTTCCCCTCAGGTTGCTCAACGAAAGAGGGGTAGTTGCCATGAACACCATCACCGAACCACGGCAGGACATCTCCAGCTCGGAGGCCATGGACTCGACCGACTCAGCCGGCTCCGGCGCAAAGCCGAAGACGGGCCGCGGCGAGCTCTGGCTCGCCATCCTGGCGCTCGTCGCCATCGTCGCCCTGGTCGCCGCGGCCTTCGGGGCGTTCGAGAGCTCGTCGTCCAC
>JBJMHD010000026.1:0-25524 GCA_045807565.1 Acidimicrobiales bacterium
CACTGACGCCCTCGACGAGCACGACCGTCGCCACGATGCCCGCCGCCGCGTCGTCTAGTTGATGAGCGGATCGCGCGGCAGGCCGAGGATGCGCTCGCCGATCTGGTTCCGCTTGATCTCGGACGTGCCGCCGGCGATCGACAGCCCCCGGTGGCTCAGCACCATCCCGTTGCTGAGCTGCCCCGGCCCCGAGGGCGCCATGACCAAGCTCGTGCTCAGCGAGGTCGGCCACGAGTCCGCCGCCATCATGACCGAGCTCAACGGCGAGGAGGCCGTGTTCATGGACGGCGCCGGCGGGATGAGCAACATGATGGTGCTCATGCACCGCGGCATGTCGATCGCCGGCGGCACCAGCGAGATCAAGCGGAACCAGATCGGCGAGCGCATCCTCGGCCTCCCCCGCGACCCGCTGATCAAGTGACCCCGACGAGATCTGTGTCGCCTTCTGCGCAGATGGTGCGCACAAGGCGACACAGATCTGGTGCTCGACCATGACCGACTTCCCGCTGCCCAACGCCGACGCCGACCTCACCGGTCAGGTCGCGCTGGTCACCGGCGCCACGTCCGGGCTCGGACGTCGGTTCGCGCGCACGCTCGCCGCCGCCGGCGCGTCGGTCGTTGCCTGCGGACGACGGGTGGAGCGGCTCGACGAGGTGGTGGCGGAGATCGAGGCGGCAGGTGGGTCGGCGGTCGGCGTACCGCTCGACGTGAGCGACGCCGCGGCGATCCCCGGCGCCGTCGATGCCGCCGAGGCGGCGTTCGGCACCGTCACGATCCTCGTGAACAACGCCGGCATGCCCGACGCCCAGCGCGCCCACAAGATGTCGCTCGAGCTCATCGATGCCGTGCTCGACACCAACGTGCGCGCGGTGTTCGTCCTCTCGTGCGAGGTCGCCCGGCGCCTCATCGCCGCCGAGCAGCCCGGTCGCATCGTCAACATCTCCTCCACCGGGGCGTTCCACTACGGCGGCAACGGTGCCGCCCTGTACTCGGTGTCGAAGGCGGCGGTGAACCGGATCACCGAGACGCTCGCCGTCGAGTGGTCGCGCTACCGCATCAACGTGAACGCCATCGCGCCAGGCGCGTTCCGGTCCGAGATGATGGACGGGATGATCTCGCGGCTGGGCGACTTCACGAAGATGACGCCGCGAGGCCGCCTCGGTGAGCCTGCCCAGCTCGACAGCACGCTCCTCTACCTCTGCGCCCCCGCCTCCGAGTGCGTGACGGGCACGATCATCCGCGTGGACGACGGCCAGGGCGGCAAGTAGGACCGCCGGTCACCCGTCTCCGGTCGTGTCGACGAGGAAACGTCCGTCGGGTGTCACCGTCGCGGGCCGGACCTCGACGACGGCGTCAGCCGGCACGGGCCCGTAGATGTGCGGGAACCGCTCGTCGCCGCCGTCGACGTCCTCGACGACGACGGGCGCATCGAGGCGGTCACGGTCGATGGTGAGCACCACCAACGGCTCGCCGACGTCCGCGTAGAAGCGCGCGGCGACGCCTGCGACCTGATCCTCGAACGAGGCGTGGATGAAGCCGACCTCGTCGAGCGTCGCTCCGCGCGTGGAGACCCGGTAGCTCCCGATGCGCGCGGCCTCCTCCCAATCGGCGAGCAAGGCGATGTGGAAGATGACGTTCGGTTCCTCCGTGATGTCCACGCTTCAACAGCTCTCGTCGGGAACGCTGCTCGTCGGTGTTAATGCACAGGGGGTCTGCGCGCCCATACGGGTGATGATGCACCGCCCCGTCAACAGCCCACTGCGCCGAACGAAGCGACCGATCCCTGCCCGGGCGATGACCGTCGCGCTGTGCGTCGTCACGTCGCTCGCAGCGTGCGGAGACGACTCCACGACCACACCGGAGGCGCAGCAGGCGACCACGACGTCCACCACGATCCCCCCGTTCCCGCTCGCCGAACGACCGCTCCTCCCAGCGGGCACGTACCGGGTGTCGAGCGAGGGACAGCCCGACGAGTCGCTTCCGAGTGGGCGGCAGGTGTGGTCGATCGTGGACTACGACATCACGATCCCCGACGGGTGGTACGCCAACAACGGCCACTACCTGTCCAAGCACGAGGACGGCGACGACGAGCTCGACACGGTCGGCCTGTACCCCGTCCTGGTCGACGAGATCTTCGCCGACCCGTGCCCAGGACAAGCGGGCGGCACGGTGGCTGTGGGGCCCGAGGTGGACGACCTCGTCGACGCACTGACCGCGCAACCCGGCCCGGCCAAGGCCGAACCGCTGCAGACCACGATCGGCGGCCTTCCGGCGACCCGCATCGACCTCGAGATCCCGGACGGTGCTGACTTCAGCTCGTGCAGCCTGGCCCCCGGGCTCCAGATGTGGCACAGCGACTCGTCAGACAAGTACTTCGTGCTCATGCCCGGGTACACCGCCAGCATCTACGCCGTCGACGTCGACGGCGAGCGGCAGGTCTTCCTGACGCAGCACGGCCCCGAAGCCTCAGACGAGGACCTCCGGGAGCTCCAGTCGATGCTCGACTCCATCCGAATCGACTGAGGGCGCGCGACCGATGCGCTGGGTGGGCGCAGCGTCGCTCCAAATAGGTTGGTCGACGGTGTTAAGCAACACCCGGTCCGAGCTCCCTTACACGTGATGATCGACGCCACCGAGGTCCAGGGAGGCGTCGAGGCGCTCTACCGCGCTGAAGGAGCACGGTTGTGGTCGGCGGTGCGGGGCTACGCAGGCGACCGTTCCGTCGCGGACGACGCCGTCGCGGAAGCGTTCGCTCAGCTGCTTCGCCGGGGCGACGAGGTGCACAACCCTGCGGCGTGGGTCTGGACGACGGCGTTCCGGACTGCGGCGCGGGAGCTCCAGCGACGACGGATGACCGAGCCGGACCCACCGGACCGCGCCTGCGACCCCGCGATGTCAGACCATCGGCTGCTGTCGGCCATCGCACAGCTCTCCCCCCGTCAGCGCGCCTCCGTGGTCCTCCACTACTACGCCGACCGCCCCGTCAAGGAGATCGCCGAGATCCTGGGCAGCACGACCGCGGCGGTGAGCGTCCACCTGTTCCGCGCCCGCAAGAACCTCCGAAACATCCTTGGTGATGACCTGTGATCGACCTCATGCACGAGATCAAGCGCGAGCTCGACGAGATCGAGCCCTCCGACCTGTGGGAGAGGATCCGAGCCGAGGCCGCCGACGACGGTGCTGCGGCGACCCTCGATCCGACCGCGGCCCACGCCCGTCGACGTCCCACGATGTGGGTGGCCGTCGCCGCGGTGATCGCCCTCCTCGCCCTCGTCGGGGCGCTCGCGGTCCTGGACGACGACCAGACCGTCGGCACGACGCCGGCGACCCAACCGACCCGCACGCCGGCGACGCTGCCCTCGATCCCGCTGGACGAAGGGCCACCGCTGCGTGCCGGCACCTATCGGGTCTCGAGCGAAGGTCTGCACGACGTTCCGGGCGCGGACTCATTGGTGTGGTCGATCGTGGACTACACCATCACGATCCCAGAGGGATGGAACGGCCACACCGGCCACTACCTGTCGAAGCACGAGGACGGCGACGACGAGCTCGACACGGTCGGCCTCTACCCCGTCCTGGTCGACGAGATCTTCGCCGACCCGTGCCCCGGGGAGGCCGGCGCGACGGTGGCCGTGGGTCCCGAGGTGAACGACCTCGTCGACGCGCTGATCGCGCAACCCGGCCCGAGCAAGTCCGAACCGGTGGAGACGACCATCGGTGGCCTTCCCGCGACTCGGGTCGACCTCGAGATCCCGGAGGGCGCCGACCTCACCTCCTGCCGCCTGGCACCAGGGCTCCAGATCTGGTTCAGCGAGGCCTCCGACGCGTACTTCGTGCTCATGCCCGGGTACACCGCCAGCATCTACGCCGTCGACGTGGACGGCGAGCGGCAGGTCTTCCTGACGCAGCACGGCCCCGAGGCGTCCGACGAGGACCTCCGAGAGCTCCAGTCGATGCTCGACTCGATCCGCATCGACTGAGGCCGCGCGACGGAGGGCGCTAGCGGTACTCCAGGGACCCGTCGTCGAGGTCCGCGTCCGGGAGGAGCTGCTTCTCGAGCGTGTAGTCGTGCTCGAGGCGCCACGGGACCTCGGTGCCCTGCTTCGGCATCTTGTGGAGCGAGCGGGTGAGGTAGCCGGGGTTGAAGTTGTCCGGCTCCACCCACGGGCGCAGCTCGCCGTCGTCGTCGCGCACCGGCACGACCATCGACTTGTCGATCTCCTCCATGTGCGCCAGCAGGCGGCACACGAAGTCGGCGATGAGGTCGGCTCGGAGCGTCCAGCTGGCCCGGAAGTAGCCGAACACGTACGCGAGGTTCGGCACACCCGTGAACATCAGGCCTCGGTAGGTGACCGTGTCGGCCCAGTCGATCTCGTCGCCGTCCACCACGAAGGCGACGTCGCCCATCACGCTGAGGTCGAAGCCCGTCGCGGTGATGACGACGTCGGCGTCGAGCCGCTCGCCCGACGCCAGCTGGATCCCGGTGGCGTCGAACGTCTCGATCTGGTCGGTGACGACCGACGCCTGCCCCTTCTTGATCGCCTTGAACATGTCGCCGTCGGGGAGGAGGGCGATGCGCTGCTGCCACGGCCGGTAGCTCGGGTTGAAGTGCTTCTCGACGTCGAAGCCCTCGGGGAGCTCCGGTCGGATGGAGTCGAGCAGGAACTGCCGGGCCATCTCCGGCTGCTCGAGGCACATCGTGGTGATGAAGTCCTGCATCTTCAAGATCTGACGGCGCACGATCTCGTGGGTCCACTCGTCCGGCACCTCGAGGTCACGCAGCGTGTCGGCCAGCTCGTTGCTGTTCGGGCGGGAGATGAAGAACGTCGGTGAGCGCTGGAGCATCGTGACGTGGGCGCAGTCGTCGGCGATGTTCGGGATCAACGTCGCCGCCGTCGCGCCGGAGCCGATCACCACCACCTGCTTGCCGGCGAGGTCGACGTCGTCGGGCCACTCCTGCGGGTGGATCACCTCGCCCTGGAAGTCCTCGAAGCCCGGCCACTCCGGCGTGTAGCCGTGGTTGTGCCGGTAGTAGCCCTGGCACATCCAGAGGAACCCAGCCGTGAAGCGCAGCTCCTCGTCCGTGTCGGTGCGGCGGACGGTGACCTTCCACACGCGCTCGTCGGTGGACCACTCGGCGGTGTCGACGCGGTGGTGGTACCGGATGTGCGGCGCGAGGTCGTTCTCGTCGATCACCTCGCCCAGGTACTTCAGGATCTCCTCGGCGCTGGCGATGGGCGGGCCGGTCCACGGCTTGAACCCGTAGCCGAAGGTGAACAGGTCGCTGTCGGACCGGATGCCCGGATAGCGGTGCGTCCACCACGTGCCACCGAAGCCGTCCAACGCGTCGAGCAACATGAACGACGTCCCTGGTCGCTGCCGCTGGAGGTGGACGGCCCCGCCGATCCCGGAGATGCCCGCCCCCACGATGAGCACGTCGACGTGCTCCACCTCCGGTCCGTCCCCCGTCATGGCAGAGGACCGTACCGCCGTTCTTGACCACGCGGTCAACCCACGCCGAGCCGCCGACCGCGGTGCGGCTACCACCACCGTTCGACGGTGGGCAGCGCGGTGGCCGGGAGGTCTCGAACGGGCTCTACTGAGGCCGTGGAGCCCGGTCGCGCCCGTCGGTCCGCTTGATGAGCGCCTGGCTCTGGGTCCGAGCGGATCTCCGCCGCCGGGCGGCCTCGTTGGTGGTCCTCGCGCTCGTGGTCGGCCTCGGCGGCGGGGTCGCCATCGCGGCGGTGGCCGGCGCGCGCCGGACGACCACCTCGTGGGACCGGTTGCGGGCGGCGGAAGGGCCCGCCGACGCGTTCATCTTCGCCCAGCTGTTCGACGGACCAGTCACCCCCGAAGAGCTCGCGACGGTGCGATCGATCCCGGGGGCCAAGGTCGCCGGGTCGAACATCGTCGTGCTCATGCCGGGCCTCATGGGCTTGGAGCGGTCCGGCGACGCGGGGTTGGTCGTGGCCTCGGACGAGGAGTCCCTCCACCTGGCCGTCCGGGCCCGGCACCTGGAGGGACGCCTCCCGAGCCCGCGCCATCCGGACGAGGTGGCCGTCAACGAGGCGATCGCACAGCAGCTCGACCTCGATGTCGGCGACCACGTCACCCTGCGAACGGCCGGGCTCGACGTGCTCGAGGCCTGCACGGAATCTCCGCGGTGCGAGCTCGAGGAGGCCCCGCCTCTGGAGGCGAGGGTGAGCGGGATCGTCCGTCAGTCCGGGGACCTCGACAGCGACGCGTTCAACAAGTACCTCGCCTATGCCGGCCCAGGGATGGCCGGCCTCCTCACCGAGCAGCACCCGCAGCTCGTGTTCGTGGCCGATGTGTTCCTCGACCCCACCACCTCACCCGAGCGATTCGTCGACGAGCTGCAAGCACGCCTCCCCGAGCGGTTCGGGTCCGAGATCGCCGACCCCGCCTCCGCGAGCGTGCACCAGGCCCTGCGCGTCGAGGCGCAGTCGCTCCTCGCCCTCGCCCTGATCGCGGCCGTCGCGGGACTGGCGGCCGGCGTGCTCGGGTTCGCCCGCCACCTGGCGGCGGGATCCGACGACCACCGGACGCTGGAGGCGCTGGGCGTGACGCGGCGGGAGCGGACGGCGGCGCTGCTGTGCGGAGGGCTGGTCGCCATCCTCGGCGGGGTCCTGTTCGCGTGCCTCGTCGCCGTGGCCGGTTCGGTGGTGCTCCCGGTGGGCTTGGCGCGGCGGGCCGAGCCGGATCCGGGCTTCGACGTCGACGGTGCCGCCCTCACGCTCGGCGCGCTGGTCATGGCCCTCACCCTCCTCGCTCCGTTCGCCTGGCTGGCGTGGCGGCGAGCCGGGTCGGCGCTCGCCCGCCTCCCGGATCGGACCATGCGCCCCGTTGCCCCTCTCCCCCTCGCTCCCGCCCTCGGCGTCGGCCTGGCGCTGCCCGGGTCGCGCCGCCGCGGCCTCACCACGGGCGCCCTCGTCAGCGTCGTGGTGGCGGTCGCCATGGGCGTGGGAGCCACGGTGCTCACGTCGAGCAACGCCGACCTCCAGGCGGATGCCCGCCTCTACGGGCAGCCCTGGGAGGCGTCGATCTCGGTCGCACCTGAGGCCGAGGAGGACTTCGCCGAGGCGCTGTCCGCCCGTGAGGAGCTCTCGGCGGTCGCCGTCGCGCGCGGCGGCGAGGTGCAGCTGGCCGTCGGAGACGACCAGCCCGTGCCCGCGGTGGGGTTCGACCGCATCCGGGGGGACATGCCGCTCGTGGTGCTCGACGGTCGCGAGCCGCGGGCGCCCGACGAGGTCGCGGTGGGTTCGGCGCTGCTCGACCGCGAACACCTCGGGGTGGGGGACACCGTGGAGACGGGCGCGGGCGACCCACTGCGGATCGTCGGGCGCGCCATCGTCCCGATCGTGGGCGGCGACTTCCCCGACGATTCGCTGCTGCTCACCCTCGACGGCTTCGATGCCCACGCCTCGCGGGACGTGGAGGGCGAAGCGCCCGAGAGCGTCGTCACCTTCCGGGCCGCGCCCGGCGAGGACGTCGACGACCTCCTCGCCGGTCGGCTGGGCGACGCCGCCCTGCTGCTCGGCGCCAAGGCCCGGGAGCCGAGCGACGTGGACAACCTCAAGGGCATCGGCGGGCTGCCCCTGGCGGTGGGTGCCCTCACCGCCGCCCTGGCCGGCCTGGCGCTGGCCCACGCGCTGCTCGTGTCGGAGCGGCGCACCCGGACCGAGCTGGCGACCCTGCGGGCTCTGGGCATGGCGAAGCGCGATCCGGGCGTGGTGCTGCTGGCCGCGGGAGCCGCCATCGCCGTCCTGGGGGTGGTGATCGGTGTACCGCTCGGGATCGTCGTCGGCCGGACGCTGTGGGGGGTGATCGCGGCATCCGTCGTGGTCGCCGACCATCCCGTGGTCGGATGGGCGGACATCTCCATCGCCATCGCCGTGACCGCCGGCGTCACGGCGGTCGCCGCCAGCACCCCGAGCCGCCGCGCCAGGCGCATGCGGCTGGGGGCCGTGCTCCGCGAGCAGTAGCGGGTCACCCGCGCCCGGCCGCGGCTGGCGGACGGAGGTCAACTCGTTCCATGATCGCTGGGGACCGCATCCGAGCGGTCGGACCCAGGGGGGTTTGGCACATGGCGTGGGACTTCTCCACCGAACCGGAGTTCCAGGAGAAGCTCGACTGGGTCGAGCAGTTCTGCAAGGAGAAGGTGGAGCCGCTCGACTACGTCTTCCCCTACGCGATCCGCTCGCCCGACCCGGTGGTGAAGGCCTACGTCCGCGAGCTCCAGCAGGAGATCAAGGACCAGGGGCTGTGGGCGATCTTCCTCGACGAGGAGCTGGGCGGACCGGGCTTCGGCCAGCTCAAGCTCGGCCTGCTGAACGAGATCATCGGCCGCTACGGCTCGGCGCCGCAGATGTTCGGCGCCGCCGCGCCCGACACCGGCAACATGGAGATGCTCGCCGCCTACGGCACCGACGAGCAGAAGAAGCGCTGGCTCGAGCCGATGCTCGACCAGGAGATGTTCTCCGCCTACTCGATGACGGAGCCCCAGGGCGGGTCCGACCCGAACCTGTTCAAGACCTACGCCACGAGGGACGGCGACGAGTGGGTGATCAACGGGGAGAAGTGGTTCACCAGCGCCGGACGGGTCGCCGACATCCTCTTCGTGATGTGCACCAACGGCATGTTCGTGGTGCCGCGCGAGACCCCCGGCGTGGAGATCCAGCCCGAGCCTCGCAACCACAACCACATCATCTACAACGACGTGCGCGTGCCCCTCGACCACCTGCTGGGCCCGGAGGACGGCGCCAAGGTCCTCGCCCAGCGGCGCCTCGGGGGCGGTCGCATCCACCACGCCATGCGCACGATCGCCCAGTGCCGGCTGGCCTTCGACATGATGTGCGAACGGGCGCTGTCACGCGAATCGCACGGGAAGATCATCGCCGAGCACCAGATGGTGCAGGAGAAGATCGCCGACTCGTACGCGCAGATCAAGATGCTCCGGCTCCTCGTGCTGGAGGCGGCGTGGAAGATCGACCAGACGTCGTCGCAGGAGGCGCGCACCGAGATCGCCACCGTGAAGTTCACGATGGCCAAGGTGCTCCGCGAGGTGTCGTTCAACGCGCTGCACATCCTCGGCAGCCTCGGCACCACCGACCTCACGCCCATCCAGGCCATGTACGCCGCCGCCCCCACGATGGGCATCGCCGACGGCGTGGACGAGGTGCACAAGGCCACCGTCGCCCGGCGGGTGCTCAAGGAGTACCGCCCCCACGAGCACCCCTACTTCCCGACCGAGTTCATCCCCTTCAAGCGGGAGGAGGCGTGGAAGAAGATGCAGCCGGTGCTCGACAGCCGGCCCGATCTCGCCGCCAGCGCCGAGCAGTACAAGAAGTACTTCGCCGGCCGTCGCTGAAGCCTTCGCGGACCCGCCCGGCTACTCGCCCTTCCACACCGGGTCGCGCTTCTCCACGAACGCGAGCGCACCCTCCTGGGCGTCCTGGCTGCCGAACACCTTCGGCATCCACTCGGCGAAGCGCTCGCGCGCCGCGGCCATGTCGGTGTTGGCGAGGCGCACGACCTCCTTGGTGGCGCGCAGGGCGAGCGGGCCGTTGCGAGCGATCGTCGTGGCCAGCTCCACCGCGGTGTCGACCACCTCGCCCGCCGGCACCACCCGGTTGACCAAGCCCATCTCGTAGGCGCGCGCCGCGGTGATGTACTCGCCGGTGAGCGTGAGCTCGAGGGCCAGCGCGAGCGGGATCCGGTTGCTGAGGAACACGCCGCCGCCGGCGGCGCACAGCGCGCGCTTCACCTCGGGGAGACCGAGCTTGGCGTCGTCGGCCACCACGGCGAGGTCGCAGTTGAGGAGCAGCTCGAAGCCCCCCGCCACCGCGGTCGCCTGGGCGGCGCCGATGATCGGGACGTCGAGGGTCTCGCCGCCGAGGAACCGGCTGAAGGTGGCCTGGCCCTCCGCGCTCCCACCGGGGGCGCCGCCGCCGCCTTCCGAGAAGGCCCGCAGGTCCATGCCGGCACAGAACGATCGGTCACCAGTCCCGGTGATGACGACGGCACCCACCGCCGGGTCCGACTCCGCCTCGTGGAGCGCAGCGCCGAGCGCGCCCATCAGCTCCGGGTTGAACGCGTTGCGGGCCTCCGGACGGTTGAGGCGGAGCACCAGGACGGCGTCGCGCTGGTCGCGGATCAGGACTGGCTCGTCGGGCATGGTGCTCCTCGGTTCGGTCACGTGAAGGGCGGTGCTAGCACCCGGCGGGCGCGCTCGGCCACCCGGCGTTGGTGGCCCGGCCGGAGCCGCTCGTAGCGTCAGGGCACCATGCTCCTCGCCACGGTCTTCGCGCTGGTGGCCGCCGGCCTGCACGCCGGGTGGAACCTCCGCGTGAAGGCGAGCGGCGACCGCTTCGTCGCCCTGTGGGGGCAGTTCCTCGCCGCCGGCGCCGTCTGCGCCGCCGCCATGCTGCTCACCGGCCTGCCGGAGCGGAGCGCGTGGCCGTGGGTCGCCCTGTCGGCGACGATCCACATCGCGTACGTGGTGTGCCTGGCGCAGGCCTACGGCGCCGGCGACTTCTCGCTGGCGTACCCGCTCGCCCGTGGCGGCGGGGCGATGGTCGCGGCCGTCGGAGGTGTCGCGCTCCTCGGCGACCACCTCACCGCGCTCGGCTACGTGGCGATCCTCGTGATCACCGGCGGGCTCGTGTCCTTCGTGCGTCCGGGCACGTCGTGGGACTCGATCCGATGGGCCCTCGTCGTCGCGGTGCTGATCGGGTGCTACACGCTGGCGGACTCTGTCGGAGCCCGGCGCACCGAGGGGATCGCCTACGTGCTCGCCACCTTCGTGGGCACCTGCATCACGGTGTCGGCGTGGGGGCTGGCCACCGGACACCTCGCCAACCTCCGTCGCACGTGGGGCGTCTCCTGGCGCCAGCACCTCACGAGCGGGCTGGCGTCGGCCGCCGCCTACGGTCTCGTGCTCTTCGCGGTCCGGTGGGCGCCGGTGGGGTACGTCACCGCGCTGCGCGAGTCGTCGGTGGTGCTCGCCGCCGTCGCCGGCTGGCGGTTCCTGGCCGAGGGCTTCGGCCGCGCCCGCCTCGCGTCGGCGACCGTCGTCGTGATCGGGCTCGTGCTCCTCGTGGTGACGCGCTGACGCGCCGCCTCAGGAGAGGTCGTGGGCCAGCTCCTCGCGGAGCACGCGGCGGAGGAGCTTGCCCGTCTCGTTGAACGGCAGGTCCTCGGTGACCTTGATCCGCTCCGGGGTGCACGCCGACCGAAGCCGCGACCGGACGTGCTCGCGCAGCTCGTCCTCGTCGACGTGCGCTCCCGGGCGCAGCACCACCGCTGCCACGACTCGCTCGCCCCACTCCGTGTCCGGCACGCCGACGACGGCGGCCGCCTCCACCGCGGGGTGCTCGACGAGCACCGTCTCGATCTCCCCCGGGGAGAGGTTCTCGCCGCCTCGCACGATCACGTCGTCCAGCCGACCGTGCACGAAGAGGTAGCCCTCCTCGTCCACGCGCCCGCTGTCGCGCGTGTTGAACCACCCGTCGGTGGCATCGCGGTCGACGCCCAGGTACTCGCCCGACACCTGCTCGCCTCGCACCCAGATCTCACCCAGCGCTCCGTCGACGACGACGTTTCCCTCGGGATCCCGGATCGTGAGCTCCACCCCCGGCAGCACCCGACCGACCGAGCCCAACCGCTCCCGCTGCGCCGGGTCGTCGCTGGCGAACGCGAGGCGGTGGTCGTCGGGACCGAGGACCGCGATCGTGCTGGACGTCTCGGTGAGCCCGTAGGCGTTCACGAGGTCGAGGGCCGGGAGCAGCTCCATGGCCCGCTCGACGACGGCTCGGGGCATGGGCCCTCCGCCGTACGCGAGCGACCGCATCGACGGCAGCCCGCCGCCGTCGGCCTGCACGACGTCGAGGATGCGGTTGAGCATCGTCGGCACGACCATGGCGTGGGTGACCGCCTCCTCGCGCACCACCCGCACCCACTCCTTGGCGTCGAAGCTCTCCAGCTGCACGACGCGGCGTCCCGTGTAGGTGGTGGACAGCACCGAGGAGACGGCCGCGATGTGGTACGGCGGCACGCTCACGATCGTCGCCTCGTCCTCCCCCGCCGCACCGAACTCGAGGGAGCTCACGAGGTACGACGCCAGGTTGAGGTGACGCAGCACCGCCGCCTTGGGCTCACCCGTGGTGCCGCTCGTGAACAGCAGCACCGCCGTGTCCTCCGGGTCGCAGCCCCACCCGTCGGTCTCCTCGATCGACTCGTCCTGGACGGTGCGGAGGAAGTCGGCTCGGGCCACCACCTCGACGCCCTCGACGCCGTCCAGGCGGTCGGCCACCCCGGCCCCGGCGACCACGATGGCCGGCGCGGCGCGCGAGACGATCGACCGCAGCCGGTCGTCGGCGAGGCGATAGCTCACCGGCACGAACGGCTTGCCGGCGATCGCCGAGCCGTACAGCGCGATCGGGACGGCGAGCGAGTTCTCGTCGATCAGGACCACGCGGTCGCCGGTCTGCGCGGCCAACCAGGTGCCCGCGCGCCGGGCCTGCCGCCCGAGCTCCGCGTAGGTCACGCCGCCATCGCGGGGACCCACGGCCACCCGGTCGCCGAGGCTGTCGGCGGCCATCTCCAGGATCATCCCGACGTGCACGAGCGCGACCCCTCCGTGCTCAGTCGGAGGACGGGAGCGGCTTCGCGCCCTTCACGAGCAGGGCGGCGTCGCCCAGCGCGAGCGAGCCCGCGCCCGGCTTCGTGCACAGCAGCTCGATCGCCTCGTCCTCGGTGACGTAGCGCTTCCCGACGAGCGTGCCCTCGTCGAACGGGGCGACCGGAGCACCCGACGTCGTCGGGTCGTCGGAGGGCACCATCGGCTCGCCACCGCAGCGGAGGTCGACCTCGCCGGTGCCCTTCACCACCACGACCTCGGTCGCGCACGTCACCGACCGCAGACGGGCTCCAGGCTTGGCCACCACCGACATCACGTCCCCCTTGGGTCCTCGGGATCCATCACAGTAGGCAACACTTGCCGCCCGGTCCGCATCGCAGGGAGCCCCGTGCAGCTCGCCTTCACCACCATGAACACGCCCGAGGACGTGCCGCCCGACGTCCTCGGTCGCGCCCTCGAGGACCGGGGGTTCGCGGCGCTCTGGATCGGCGAGCACTCCCACATCCCCACGTCTCGCACGACGCCGTATCCGGCGGGCGGCGACCTCCCCGCCGCGTACCGACGGATGATGGACCCGTTCCTGAGCCTGCTCGCCGCCGCCCTCGCGACCACCACCCTCCGGGTGGGCACCGGCGTGGCGCTCCCGCTCGAGCACGACCTGTTCTCCCTCGCCAAGGCCGTGACCACGCTCGACCGCCTCTCCGGCGGGCGCTTCGACTTCGGCGTGGGCGTCGGGTGGAACGAGGAGGAGCTCGCCGACCACCGGCCCGACGTGCCGTGGGCGGCGCGCTACCAGGCGCTCGCCGAGTGCGTGGCAGCCCTTCGTGCCCTGTGGGTCGAGGAGGAGCCGACGCACCACGGCCGTTGGTTCGACTTCGACGCCGTGTGGGCGGAGCCCAAGCCGCTGCAGTCCCCCCACCCACCCGTCGTGGGCGGCATGGCCGGGCGGGTCGGCACCGAGCACGTGGTGGCCTGGGCCGACGCGTGGATGCCGATGGACCTCGCCCTCGGCGACGTGGCCAAGCGCGTGCGGCGCTTCCGGGACGCGCTGGCCGATGCCGGTCGCCCGCCGGTCCCGATCATCCTCGGCGCGTGGGGCGATCCGACCCGCGAGCAGCTGCTGGGCTACGCCGATCTCGGGGTGGAGCAGGTGGTGCTCGGGGCAGGGCGAGCCGGCTGGGACGATCCCGCCACCGCGCTGCCCTTCGTCGATCGCTACGCCCCGTTGGTGGGCGAGCTGGCGGACGCCTAGCCGCACGATGCCCGCCGAGCCGCCTAGAACACGACGCCGCCGTCGCGCAGGGCCGCGATCTGATCGGGCGTGCGACCGAGCTCGGCCAAGAGCTCGTCGGTGTGCTCGCCGAGTCCGGGCACGCACTCCGGCACCGGCGTGTCGGCGCTGGCGAAGCGCACCGGGTGCCGAGGCTGGCGCACCGCGCCCGCCTGGGGGTGCTCCCAGGTGACGAAGGTGCCGTTGTGGACGAACTGCTCGTCGTCGAAGAGGTCCTCGGGCTCGAGGATGCGGGCGACGGGGATGCCGGCGCCCACGAGGTCGTCCACCACCTGGTCGACCGTCCGCTGCTCGAAGGCGTCGGCGAGGATGCGCCCGGCGGTCGCCAGGTTGTCGTCGGCCATCAGCCCGATGGCGTTCTTGTAGCGCGGGTCGTCGCAGAGCTCCGGGTGCCCGAGGACGCGGTACAGCGCGTGTCGCATCTCGTTGGTCGGCGCGTAGTAGATGAGCTGGCCGTCAGCGCACTGGGTGAGCGAGTAGGTGTCGGCGATCCGCGGCCCTCCCGACACGCCGTCGCCGAGCAGCGTGAAGTCGGACATCCCGTCGGGCCAGAAGAAGTACGCGCCCACGTCGAGCATCGGGATCACGAGGTGGTTCCCCTCACCCGTGCGCTCGCGATGGAACAGCGCCGCGCTGATGGCCTGCGCCACGGTCAAGGCGGTGGCCTTGTCGACGACGATCTGGCGCACGAGGTCCGGCAGCGGGATCGCCTCGCTCTGCTGCCGCGCGACCATGGCGGTGAGCGCCTGGATGATCGGATCCACCACCGGCCGGTCGGCATAGGGACCAGTCGGCCCGTAGCCGCTGATCGACACGTAGACCACCCGCGGGTTGCGCGCCTTGATGGCGTCGTAGCCGATCCCGAGGCGGTCGACCACGCCGGGGCGGAAGTTCTGGACGACGACGTCGGCTCCCGCCATCAGCTCGGCGACGACGCCGCGGCCCTCGTCGCTGGACGTGTCGATGCAGATCCCGCGCTTGCCGCGGTTGTGGTTCAGCAGCAGCGCGCTGAAGCCGCCCCGCGACGACGCGCTGAGCCGGAACAGGTCACCGACGCCGGGTGGCTCGACCTTCACCACGTCGGCGCCCTGTTCGGCGAGCAGCATCGTGGCCAGGGGCCCCGAGGTCAGCTGGCTGAGGTCGACGACGCGCACCCCGTGCATCGGCTTGCCCATCGGCCCTCCCGTTCCGTCCGCCGGGTTCGTAGCACGAACCCCGGACGCGCGCTCAGGGAGGTGTCAGCGCTCCGGTCCCGCTCCGGTCGTCAGGCGGCGGCCCGCTCGACGTCAACGGAGTGCGAGGGGGCGACGACCTCCTCGGGGAGCGGCGGCCCCGGAGGCGTGCCGTCACCGAAGGGCCGGCCCCCCAGCGCCGCCCGCCCGTGGTCCGTGGTCCAGCCGCGGAGATCGGGACCGGCGGGCACGATGCCGGTCGGGTTCAGGTCGCGGTGGACGCAGTGGTAGTGGCGCTTGATGTGGGTGAAGTCGATCGTGTCACCGAAGCCCGGCGTCTGGAACAGGTCGCGGGCGTAGGCCCACAGCGACGGCAGCTCGGTGAGCTTGTTCCGGTTGCACTTGAAGTGGCCGTGGTACACGGCGTCGAACCGGGCCAGCGTGGTGAAGAGCCGCACGTCGGCCTCGGTGATCGTGTCGCCGACGAGGTAGCGCTGGTGTGACAGGCGGTCCTCCAGCCAGTCCAGCCGGTCGAAGAGCCGCTCGAACGCCTCCTCGTAGGCCTGCTGGTCACCGGCGAAGCCGCAACGGTAGACGCCGTCGTTCACGTCCTCGTACACGAGGGCCATCACCTCGTCGATCTCCTGCCGATGGGCCTCGGGGTAGAGGTCGGGAGCGCCGTCGCGGTGGTGGGCGCGCCACTCCGTGGACAGGTCGAGGGTGAGCTGGGGGAAGTCGTTGGTCACCACCTGGCCGGACGGGATGTCGACCATCGCCGGCACGGTGATGCCCTTGTCGTACTCGGGGTCGCGCGCCAGGTAGGCCTGCTGCAGGCGCTCGATGCCCAGCACCGGGTCGCGCCCGCCCGGGGTCGTCTCGGCGAAGTCCCAGCTGCGCTCGTCGTGCACCGGACCGGCGATCGCCATCGAGAGCACCGGCTCGAGCCCCAGGAGACGGCGCACGATGATGGCCCGGTTGGCCCACGGGCACGCCCGCGCCACCACCAACCGGTAGCGGCCGGGCTCGACCGGCCAGCCCTCTTCGCCGTCCGCCGTGATCCGGGTGGTCAGGTAGTCCGTGTCCCGCTCGAAGCGGCCCTTGCTCACGTAGGTCATGGGCAGGGGCTACCCCGACCTCCGGCGCGGGAGACGGCGATCAGGCGCGAGATCGCCGGCGGTCTGCGCCGCCGGCGATCGTCAGGTCGGGCTCGGTGGGCTCAGGCGAGCAGCTTGGACTTCTGCGCCTCGAACTCCGCGTCGGTGAGGACGCCCTTGGCCTTCAGGTCGGCGAGCTTGGCCAGCTCATCGGCCGCGCTGCCGCTGCCGGCGGTCTCCTTGACGTAGGTCTCGAACTGCGCCTGCTGGGCTCGGAACGCCTCGATGTCCCGCTCGCCCATGCCCTGACCGCGCGCGATCACGTAGATGAAGGTGCCGAGGAACGGAGCGACGATCACGAAGATGCACCACAGAGCCTTGCCACCACCGCCCAGGTCCTTGCTGCGGAAGATGTCCCCGAAGATCTTGAAGAGCAGGAACAGCCAGGCGATCCACAGGAAGAAGATGAACATCGTCCAGATCGCGCCAAGCAGCGGGTAGTCGTACGCGAGCACGAGCGTCCTCCAGTTGGCCGGCGCGACCGTCGCGCTCGGTAGCCCAAAACGTACGGCGAGGCGGTCGCAGCGGCGTCACCCAGGGAGGGTGAAACGCCGCTCCCGGGCCACGGAGCGTGGTCCCCTACCATGCCCGCCATGCACGCCGCCGTGACCCTCCACATCGATGCCGAGCCGCTGCGCGTCTGGGAGCTGGTGAGCGACATCACCCGGATGGGCGACTACAGCCCTGAGGTGTTCGAGGCGGAGTGGCTGGGGGGTGCCACCGGTCCCTCCGTGGGCGCGCGCTACCGGGGCCACGTGAAGCGCAACGAGAAGGGCCCCGTGTACTGGACGGTGTGCGAGGTCACCGAGTGCGCGCCCGGCGAGGTGTTCGAGTTCGCCGTCGTCATGCGCGACAAGCCCGTGAACACGTGGCGCTACGAGTTCGCCGCGGCCCCGGGCGGGGGCACCGACGTCACGGAGTCCTTCCGCCTCCCGGACAACATCTTCACCAAGGTGTGGCGGCCCCTGGGCGGCTTCCTGCGCGAAGACCGCAACCGACGCGACATGCTCCGAACGCTCGAGCGGGTCAAGGCCGCCGCCGAAGCGGCCTAGGCTCGCTCCGTCGCGCGGCGGCGAAGGAGGGCGGCGATGGGACTGTTCGGCAAGAAGGGGCCCGAGCCCGAGGCGCGCTTCCGGATGCGCGAGAAGCTGATCTCGATCGGCGACGACTACTGGATCGAGGACGAGTCCGGGCAGAAGCGCTTCCGCGTCGACGGGAAGGCGCTGCGCGTGCGGGACACGTGGGTGCTCGAGGACGCGGCCGGCCACGAGGTCGCGGTGATCCGCGAGAAGAAGCTGTCGATCCGCGACGCCATCACGATCGAGGTGGGCGGCCGCGAGGCGAAGGTGAAGAAGGCGCTCGTGGGCTTCCGCGATCGGTTCCACGTGGAGGTCGACGGCGGTCCCGATCTGAAGGTCCACGGCAACATCGGCGACCACGAGTACGAGATCGAGCGCGACGGTGACGAGATCGGGAGCGTGTCGAAGAAGTGGTTCCGGGTCCGCGACACCTACGGGGTGGCCGTGCAGCACGCCGTCGACGTGCCCCTCGTGCTCGCGGTGACCGTCGCGGTCGACGCTCTCAGCGATCGTCGCTGAGGGCGACGTCCACCACGTCGCCCTCGGCGGCGCGGATCTTGCCCACCAGTCCCACGAGCAGCTCGAGCTCGTGCGGCTCGAGGCCCACCGTGCCGAACAGCCCCTCGTTCAGGAGCTCGACCGCCCGGTCGAACAGGCGCCGCCCCTTGGCGGTGATCTCGACGAGGGTGGCGCGAGCATCGGTCGGGTGCGACGTGCGGCGGCTCAGCCCCGCGCTCTCGAGCCGGTCGATGGCGTTGGTCACGGTCGCGGGCGTGATCCACAGGCGATGGCCCACCGCGCCGAGCGTCAAGGGTCCGGCCCACCGGAGCATGCCGAGCACCTGGTAGCGGGCGAAGGTCAACCCGAGCGGTCGCAGGACGCCCGAGGCGCGGTTGAGGAAGATCTGCTCCGCTCGCATCACCGACACGACCGCGGCCATGCCGGCGGCGGTGTCGCCCCAGCCCTGCTCCACCCAGCGCTGCCGGGAGGCCTCCACGGGGTCGTAGCCGAGCGGGTGGGGCATCAGGCCTCCTCGGTGCTCACGTCGCTGACCGGGGCGTCCGACCGGTGACGCCGTCGGCGTCGAGCTGCGCGAGCTCCGCATCGCTGACGCCGAGGGAGCGGAGGACGTCGGCGGTGTGCTCGCCCAGGAGCGGAGCGTGCCGCCGGTGGCGCTGCCCCGGACCGCGAGACAGCCGGAAGGGCAGGGTGCTGTGGCGAGCGGTGCCGGTGATCGGGTGGTCGACCGCCTCGAAGAACCCGCGTGCGACCAGCTGCGCCAGCTCGGGTTGCTCGTGGGGTTGCATCACCCTGGCGACCGGCACGCCCGCGTCCCACAGGAGGTCGACGATCGCGTCCGCCGTGCGGTCGTCGCACCAGGTCGCCAGGTGCTGGTCGATGGCGTCGTGGCGCGCGCGGCGACCGCCGGCGCCTTCCAGCACCGCCTCCATCGCCCACGCCGGCGTTCCGAGAGCACCCCGCAGGCCGACCCACTGCTCGTCCGTCGCCACTGCGATGGCCACCCAGGTGTCGCGCTGTCCCCGGTCGTCGACGTCGGCAGCGCGGTACAGGTTCTGGGGCGCAGCGGTGGGACCACGGTTCCCGTCGCGCTCGAGCAGCGCGCCGTGGGCTGAGTGCTCGATCACCTGCTCGGCGGCCACGTTGAGCGCGGCGTCGACCATCGCGGCTTCGACCACGACGCCCTCGCCCGTACGGCGCCGGTGCTCGAGGGCCAGCAGGAGGCCGTGCAGGGCGTGGAGGCCCGCGTTGGAGTCACCGACGCAGTAGGGCGAGATGGGGTTGTCGTCGGCGAACCCCGTCCGCCACGTGAGCCCGGCCGCATCCTCGATGACGAAGGCGAAGGCGGGGTTCTCGCGCCAGGGGCCGTCGAGCCCGAACCCCGGCATGCGCACCATCACGATGTCGGGCCGGATGGCGCGGACGGCCTCGGCGTCGAACCCGAGCTGCTCGAGCACCCGCGGGGTGTAGTTCTCGACGACCACGTCGCAGGTGGCGATCAGCCGCGTGAGCAGCTCACGACCCGCGTCCGCGCTGAGGTCGAGGGTGATGCTCTGCTTGCCGGTGTTCAGGCCGGAGAAGATGCCCGAGCGCTCCCACCAGTCGGGCTCGGAGGGTCGCAGTCCAGCGAGGAGCCGGGTGCCGTCGGGGCGCGCCGTCGACTCGACGTGCAGGACCTCGGCGCCGAGCATGGCGAGGACGTGGGTGGCGAGGGGCCCCGCCCAGAAGGCGGTGAGGTCGAGGACCCGGAGCCCCTCGAAGGGCAACGCGGCCTCGCCGCGCTCGCTGGAGGCGGGTGGTCGCGTGGGCGCGCCGACCGCGTCCCGATCGTGCTCACCCAGCCGAGGGGCGCGCTCGCGCTGTCGTAGCAGCGGCGGGTCGAACCGGTAGGGCGGGGCCGGTTCCAGGAACCCACCGCCCGGGCCCTCCACGATCGCGCCACGAGCCTCGAAGTGGTCGGTGACCGGGATCGTGGCACCGTTGCCGATGGGGGCGTGCGGGATGCGGAAGGCGCCCGCCTCGTCGAGCACCTCGGCGGTGGAGCGCTCCGCCGCCCACGCCGCGACGTCGGGCTTCAGGTGGGCGCGCTGGGCGAAGAGCGATCGGTCCTCCATCCACTCGGGGTGCCCCACCATCACGCAGAAGTCGAGCCACTGCTGACCCGTGCCGACGCCCAGCCCCACCAGGCCGTCTCTCGTCACCTCGACGCCCGGCGTCATGATCGATCGACCCTTGCGGAACGGGCGGCCGACCATGTCCAGGTACGAGACCGGGTAGTAGGTGAGGCAGAGCGCGAGCACCTCGAGCATCGACACGTCGACGAGCTCGCCGGCACCGTCGGCGAGCGCTCGAGCTCGCGAGACGAGGGTTCCGATGGCGGCGTAGGTGCCGCTCAGCCAGTCGCCGATCCCGCCGCCGACGGCGATGGGCGGCCGGTCGGGCGAGCCTCGGCCCAGCCCGATGATCCCGCCCGACCACGCCTGGAGGGTGAGCTCGGTGGCGGGTCGATCCCGCCACGGGCCCTCGAGGCCGAACGGCGAGATGGCCGTGACGGTGAGGTGCGGGCTCGAGCGGCGCAGCGCGTGCGGGGGCAGGGCCTCGGCCAGGTGGCTGCCCGGCGACCACACCACCGCGTCGGCTCGGCCGAGCAGCTCGTGGACCTGCGCCCGGTCGGCGTCGACGTCGGGATCGGCGACGACGCTGCGCTTCGACGCCGCGAGGTACCGGAACAACGGGCCGTCGGCGCCGGTCGCGGCGGGCGCGCCCGAAGCGCTCCACGCCCGGAGCGGGTCGCCCTCCGGTGGCTCGACCTTGGTCACCTCGGCGCCGCCGTCGGCGAGGAGCTTGGTGCAGTAGGCGCCCGGGATCCCGGTGGAGAGATCGACGACGACGTACCCCTCGAGCGCGCTCACTCCGGCTGCGCTCTCCCCTTCTTGCTCAGCCGCCACTCCGGCGGGAAGCGGCTGTCGAAGTCCTTCACCGCGTCGGTGAGGCCCTTGTCGATGGCGTCGTTCGTGTCCATGTCCTCCCGACGCGCATCGGGCCTCCCGTACGTGGCGAGCGACTCGAGCATGGCGCTGACGAGGCTCCCCATGTACTCGCCCTGGGACTGCTTCATGATCTCGAAGAAGGTCTTCTGGATGAAGATGACGTCGGTCGACCGGTTCTGGGCGCACGCCAGCGCGTACTTGTGGACCTCGGCCTCCAGCTGGTCGCGCGGCACCACGCTGTTGACGAAGCCGCACTCCGCCATCTCCTCGGCGGTGAAGGGACGCCCGGTGAAGACCATCTCCATGAACTTGCGCATGCCGATCATCTGCGCCCACCACCACATGCGCGGGGCGGCGCCGGCGTAGCGGAACGCGGCATGACCGAACAGGGCGTCGTCGGACGCGACCACCAGGTCGGCGTCGCCGGCCTGGTAGAGGTGCCAGCCGTACACGTACCCCTTGGCCTCGACGATCGAGATCTTCTTGAACTCCTGGAGCGTGCGGCACCCGCCGCGCGGGTCCGTGAACCACTGCGTCGCGGTGGCGCCGTGGCGGAAGCTGCGGACCGGCGGGTACGTGACGTCGGCCCCTTCGAGGCGCACCTCCCGCAGGAGCCCGTCGTCCGAGCGGACGGCCTCCATGAACTCGGGGAGATCCTGACCGCTGCCCAGGTCGTCGCCCTCGCCGCGGATCACGAGCACCTTCACGTCGTCATCGATGTTGGCCTCGTGCAGCAGGTCGGCGTAGCGCAGCCGCATCGCGATCGTCGGCGCGTTGAGGCGCTCGGGCCGGTTCAGGGTGAGCGTGGCGATCTTCGTCGCCGGGTCCTTCTCGTACCGGACCCAATCCGGGTCCTCGTGCTCCAGCTCCTCGGCCACGTCAAGCCTCCAAGCCGAGGAACTCGAGCACGTTCGTGCTCACGACCTTCACGGCGTCCTCCGGGCCGAGCGCCTGGACGACGCTCGCCAGCGACTGCTCCGAGTAGCCGAACGTGCTCTCGTTGTGCGGGTAGTCCGAGGACCACATCACCCGGTCGACGCCGATGCGGTCGATCATCTCGAGCCCCAGCGGGTCGACCATGAACGACGCGTACATGTGGGTGCGCCAGTAGTGGTCGGGGCTGTGCTGGATGGGGTGGTCGGCCATGTGCTGGAGCGAGGCGTAGAGGTGCTCGGCATCCTGCAGGGCGGCGGGCACCCAGTTGATGCCGCCCTCGAACCAACCGACCCGCAGCCCGGGGTTCCGGTCGAGGATCCCGCCGAACACGTAGCGGCCGAACATCTCCCGGAACGGGGCGACGTTGTGGAGCATCCCCGTGATCACGCTGTTGTCAGCGCAGGGCGATCCCAGCGGTGACTCGCCGATGTGGTGCGCGACCGGGAGGCCGCTCTCCTCGATGGCGTCCCACACGGGGTACATGGCGGGCGCGTTGTAGTCGATGGGGCTGCCGTCGTCGCCCTTGCCGGGCTTGAGCGGCAGCCAGAAGGTCGTGAGGCCGAGGTCCTTCATCTCCGCGAGCGTGCGCCGGGCGCCGTCGGCGTCCCACCAGCACATCATCCCCACCCCGAAGAAGCGGCCCCCGGACTGCTCCTGCTTCTCGGCGATGTACTCGTTGTAGACGCGGAAGCAGCGCTCGCGGACGTCCCTGTCCGGCCAGCCCATCAGCCCCAGGAGCGCGTTCGGGAAGGCGAGCTCGCGGTGCACGCCGTCGGACTCGAGCTCACGGAGGCGGGCATCGATGTCACCGGTGCTGGCGCCGGAGAGCGGGTCGTACTGCATCAGCACGGCGGTGAACTCGCGAGGCAGGAAGGTGCGGCCACCGATGGCGAGGTTCCATGCGCCGTCCTCGTACACCACCCGGGGCGCCTGGTCCTTCAGCTCCTCGGGGAACCGCTCGTAGAAGATGTCGTCGGCCAGCGAGATGTGGTCGTCGGCCGAGAACACCTGCGTGCCAGCGGGCAGACCGGCCACGCCCGTGGCGTGACCCTGCCGGTCCTTCGGCGCGCCGAAGCCCTCGGCCGGGTAGGTCACGGTGCGTACCTGCGTGGACATCCCGGCCTCCATCCCCCCCGCTGCCGGCGGCGAGCGTTTCCCAAATTTAGTTTGATGTCGTAACATCTGTCAACGTGACCGACATGGGGGACACCACGGTCGATGTCGTCATCGCGGGCTCCGGGGGCGGGGGCCTCGTCGCCGCGCTGGCCGCCGCCGACGCCGGCGCCAGCGTGCTGGTGCTCGAGAAGCAGTCGCTGGTGGGGGGCTCCACCTGCATGTCCGGCGGCATCTTCTGGATCCCGGACAACCCGCTCATGCGGGCGGAGGGCGTGCACGACTCCTACGAGGACGCCATGGCGCACTTCGAGGCCGTGGTCGGTGACGTCGGACCGTGCTCATCGCACGAGCGGCGGGACGCCTTCCTCACCGCCGGGCGGGAGATGACGACGTTCCTGCAGCGCATCGGGCTCGGCCTCGTCACGTGCCCGGGCTACAGCGACTACTACTCGAACCTCGAGGGCGGTCACGACGTGGGGCGCGGCATCGAGCCGGTGCCGTGGGACGGGCGGAAGCTCGGCCCCTGGCTGGCCCGACTGCAGCCCGGTCTCGCCCAGAGCCTCGGGATGTGCGTGATGACCAACGAGGCTCGCTCGCTGTCGAACTACAACCGCAGCCTCCGTGCCTTCGGGGTCTCGGTCCGGGTCGCGGTGCGCACCGCGCTCGCCAAGGTCCGTCGTCAGGCGCTCCTCACCAACGGCGCGTCGCTCGTCGGGCAGCTGCTGCGAGCCGTGCTCGACCGCGGGATCCCGGTGTGGACCGACGCGCCGCTCGATGACCTCATCGTCGAGGACGGCCGAGTCGTCGGCGTGCGCACGGTGCGCGATGGCCGGCCCGTGCAGGTCCGGGCTCGCAAGGGCGTCCTGATCGCGGCAGGCGGCTTCGCCCGCAACCGGGAGATGCGCCAGCGCTACGGCGGGGACCAGCCGAACGAGGGCAAGTGGTCGATGTCGAACGCGGGCGACACCGGCGAGGCGATCACCACCGCGATGGGGCTGGGCGCGCAGACCGCGCTGATGGACGAGGCGTGGTGGCTGCCGTCGCCTCGCACCGGTCGGTTCGGGCAGTCGACGCTGGACCAGGCGCGCCAGCGACCCCGCACGATCTACGTGGATGCCGACGGCCGCCGGTTCTGCAACGAGTCGAACTCGTACATGGAGGTCGGCAAGGCCATGTACGAGCGCGACAAGACGAGCCGCGCTGTCCCGTGCTGGCTGATCTTCGACGACCGCTATCGCAAGCGCTACGCCCACGTGCGCTCCCATCCGGGGTACTTCCCGAAGGAGATGCTCGAGAGCGGGAAGCTGAAGCGCGCGGCCACGCTGGCCGAGCTGGCCGAGCTCTGCGGCATCGATGCGGATGGCCTCCTCGAGACCGTCGAGCACTTCAACGAGAACGCCCGGAAGGGCATCGACCCCGACTACGGGCGCGGCGAGTCCGCCTACAACCGGTCCCTCGGCGACCCCAACCGCAAGGTGCACCCCTGCCTCGGGCCCATCGACGAGGCGCCGTACTACGCGTGCGAGGTGCTACCCGGGGACATCGGGACCTGCGGTGGCCTCGTCACCGACGAGCACGCGCGGGTGGTCGGCGAGAACGGCCAGCCGATCCCCGGCCTGTACGCCACCGGCAACAGCACGGCCACCGTCATGGGCCGCCACTACCTCGGGCCGGGCGCGAGCATCGCCAACACGATGGTGTTCGGCTACGTCGGTGCCCGCCATGCGGCGGGTGTCACCGTTCGGTGACGGTGATCGCCCGGCTCGGGCACCGCGCCGCCGCCGCCCGGACGCTCTCCTCGGGAGCGGCGGCTGGATCGACGACGACCGCGATCCCGTCGTCGTCGAGGGCGAACGCCCCGGGCGCCTGGAACACGCAGCTGCCCGACCCCATGCACACGTCCCGGTCGATCTCCACGTGGAGCCCCACAGATGACTGACTACACCACCGTGAGCTTCTTCCGCGACCGTGCGCTCCAGGACGCCCCGTACGAGTACTTCGACTGGGTGCGCGACCAGGGACCGGTGTGGCAGGAGCCGAGCTTCGGCGTGTTCATGGTGACCGGCCATCCCGAGGCGATGGCGGTGTACGGCGACCCGGCGACCTTCACCGAACCCGACGCCTCGGGCACGTTCTCGTCCTGCAACGCGGTGAGCGGGCCGTTCGTGCCCTTCCCGGAGCCGTTCGAGGGCGACGACGTCACCGACCTCATCTTGCGGTACCGGACCGAGCTGCCCTTCAGCGACCAGCTCCCCGCGTTCGACCCGCCGATGCACACCGCGCACCGCCACCTGCTCATGCGGCTGATCACCCCGAAGGGCCTCAAGGAGAACGAGGACTTCATGTGGCAGTACGCCGATCGCCTGCTCGACGGCATCGTCGAGGGCGGCGGCTGCGAGCTGGTGAGCGCCTACGCGGAGCCGTTCACCCTCACGGTGATCGCCGACCTCGAGGGCGTGCCGGAGGAGGACCACGAGCTGTTCCGCGAGCGGCTGTCCACGGCGCACGAGCACATGGAGCACAAGCCGCTGGAGTTCCTCTACGAACGGTTCAGCGGATACATCGAGGAGCGCCGGAACAACCCGGGCAACGACATCCTGACCGGGCTC
>JBJMHD010000027.1:0-18510 GCA_045807565.1 Acidimicrobiales bacterium
GACCGCCGCACCGGCGCCCGACGCCAGGGGCGGCAGCCACTCCAGTGAGCGGGCCAGCCACCTGGGCCGCGAGGTGGAGAGCGCACCGGCACCCGCCCGTTCGAACAGCCACGACTCCACCAGGTTGGGGGTGGCGAGCACGATGGCGACCGCCCCGAGCCACGCTGCAGCGGCGTGGGTCGGCGGGTCCACCACGCCGGCCGGCCCGAGGACGGCCTGGGCTCCCGCGATGTCCTCGAGGGCCGTCGAGCTCCACCGCCACGCGGCGGCGAGGAGGGCGGTGACGACGGCGATGGCGGGCAGCGGACTCCACGCGCCGACGGCCAGCAGCGCCGCCAGCACGATCACGTCGCCTCGCGACAGCAAGGCGAGCACCAGCGCCGCGACGAGCGCGGCCGCCCGCAGCGCGACCAAGCGCAAGGGCTCAGGTCACCCGGAGCCGAGGAGGAACGTCTTGGCCAGGTGGTTCCAGGAGCAGCTGGGGCACACCTCCACCACGTAGGCCGCCAGCTGCGAGCGTCCCTTGGCCAGCTTCGCCAGCTCGCCCTTGCTCGTGATGCAACGGCCCGACGCCGGCAGCCGGGCGCCGAACGCGTAGGTGACCAGGACGATGCGGTCCTCCTCGCAGATGGGGCACTCCATCTCGGTGGGCTCGCTGGCGGACTTCGCCGCACGCCGGAGCTCCGGATGGGCGTCGCACACCTCGTGCCGTGCCAGCCGCCCCTTCTTGAACTCCGAGACCACGCCCATGCGGGCCAACCGGTAGTCGATGACCCCACCGGCGCGCGGCTGCCCTTCGCCGCCGCGGAGCGCTTCGGGCCGGAACGTCATCGCCGGCGAGGCTACCGGCCAGGGGTGCGCGCGTCGGCGGTGCGACGGGGATGCGGGTGGTCCCGTCTTCAGTGACGGATGTCACACGGCGCCGCGGGTTGACAGGGCTCAGCGCGTCCTACACTCTGTCGTTGCATCGAATCGATACATCATCACGATGTACCAGTTCGCTCGACTCCCCTCATGATCGACCTCGCCATCCTCGGCCTGCTCACGGAGCAGGAGCTCCACGGCTACGAGCTCAAGAAGCGGCTCGGTGAGCTGCTGTCGAGTCGCGCCTCGATCAGCTTCGGGTCGCTCTACCCGGCCCTCGCCCGGCTCGAGGCCCAGGGCTGCGTGAAGGCCGTCGAGCAGCGCACCGTCGCCACGCCGACCCCCATGACCGGCTCGCTCGCCGGCGAGCTCGCCGCCTTCCGCGCCCGGGTGCGCGAGAGCAGCCTCGTGAAGGGCACCGGGCGCGGCAAGAAGGTGTACGGCATCACCGACGTGGGCCGGGCTCGCCTCGTCGAGCTCCTCGCCGATCCCGACGTCAGCGACGACCGGGCGTTCACGCTGCGCGTCGCGTTCGCTCGCCACCTCGAGCCCGCCGGCCGCCTCGAGCTCTTCGAGCGCCGCCGCACGGAGCTGCTCAGCCGACGCGACGCCCTCGCCAAGCGCCAGGGCCGCCGAACCGACCGGTACCTCGGCGCGCTGCAGGAGCGCGACAAGGACCACCTCGCCAACGACCTCGCCTGGCTCGATCGACTGATCGATGCCGAGCGCAACCCCACCCACAGCTCTCTCGAGTCATCCACGGAGGACACGTCATGACCAAGATCCGGCTCGCCATCGCCGGCATGGGCAACTGCGCCAGCTCGCTGGTGCAGGGCCTCACCTACTACAAGGACGCCGACCCCGCCGATCGGGTGCCGGGCCTCATGCACGTCGAGCTCGGCGGCTACCACATCCGGGACATCGAGCTCGTCGCCGCGTTCGACGTGGACGCGCAGAAGGTGGGGCTCGATGCCTCGAAGGCGCTCTTCGCCGACATCAACAACACGATCAAGTTCGCCGACATCCCCCACCTCGACGTGAAGGTCATGCGCGGGCCGACCTTCGACGGCTTCGGCGAGTTCTACCGCCAGGTCGCCGAGGAGAGCCCGGCCGAGCCGGTGGACGTGGCGCGCGTGCTGCGCGACACGAAGGCCGACGTGCTCGTGTCGTACCTCCCGGTGGGCTCCGAGGAGGCCCAGCGGTACTACGCGCAGGCCTGCCTCGACGCCGGCGTGGCGTTCGTGAACGCGATCCCGGTGTTCATCGCCTCCGACCCCGAGTGGGCGGAGAAGTTCCGCCAGGCCGGTGTGCCGATCGTCGGCGACGACATCAAGAGCCAGGTGGGCGCCACCATCGTGCACCGCACGCTGTCCCGCCTCTTCGAGGACCGCGGCACCACGATCGACCACACGTACCAGCTGAACTTCGGCGGGAACATGGACTTCATGAACATGCTGGAGCGGAAGCGCCTGAAGTCCAAGAAGGTGAGCAAGACGCAGTCGGTCACGTCGCAGATCGACCAGGGCATCTCCGACCGCGACGTCCACATCGGCCCGTCCGACCACGTCCCGTGGCTCGACGACCGGAAGTGGGCGCTCATCCGCCTCGAGGGCCGCAACTTCGGCGACGTGCCGCTGGTGGTGGAGCTCAAGCTCGAGGTGCACGACTCGCCGAACTCGGCAGGCGTGATCATCGACGCCGTGCGCTGCGCCAAGATCGGCCTCGACCGTGGCCTGTCCGGCCCCCTCGAGGGTCCGAGCGCCTACTTCATGAAGAGCCCCGGCAAGCAGTACCGGGACAACGACGCTCACGACCTCGTCGAGGCCTACGCGAGGGGCGACGCCGACCTGAAGTAGCTGTCAGCGCCTCGAGGTCGTCGCGACGTCGGCCCACACCGCGAGGTGGTCGCTGACCGGGAGCTTGGTCACGCCGCTGTCCCGGACCGTGCAGCCCTTCGTGAGGATGTGGTCGAGCCGACGGCTCGGGGTTCGACGGGCCGAGTGCGTGAGCGGACCGGCGACGACGTCGAAGCCGTGCTGCTCGGCCACCTCGTTGACGTCGACGGGCTCGAGGTTGAGGTCGCCCACCAGCACCCACGGGCCGGGGCGCGTGATCAACAGGTGCAGCGTCTCCGCCAGCTGCTCGCGCGCCACCGCGGGACGGAGGGCGAGGTGGGTGGTCCCCACCGTCCAGCGCCGGCCGCCCACCACCACGACCGCCAGCGCGAGCACGCGCAGCTCGCCCTCGCCGGCCAGCTCGACCACCTCGCGCTCCACCACCTCGCCTCGCACGATGAGCGCGTTCGCCTGGCCCCCCGGGAAGACGCGCTTGGCGGGGGCCCACACGAGCTCGCCGCCCAGCGCGTCCACCAGCTGGTCGCCCTGGTTGGCGAGCCAGGTGCGCCACCGGCGGTGATCGAGCTCCTGGAAGCCCCACACGTCGGCGCCGAGCGCGCGCAACGGCGCGATCGCACGCGACAGCGCGGGGCGCCCGACCGGGTCGGGCACGCCGTGCTGCAGGTTCGCGCTGGCGACCCTCACCAGCGCAGCCTCGCGCTGCCAGGCAGACTGCGGCCATGACGGTTCGCTTCTCGGTCGCCAGCCCCGGCGGCCTCGACCTCCCCACCGACGTCGTCACCTACGGGCCCGATGTGGCGCGCGAGGACACCCTGAAGCTGCTCGGGCACGTGGAGGGCAAGCGCGTCCTCGACCTCGGCTGCGGGGCGGGCCACAACTCCATCGCGCTGGCGAGGCAGGGCGCGAAGGTCATCGCGGTCGACGAGTCCTCCGACCAGGTCGCCGACGCGAGGGCGGCGTGCGAGCGCGAGCGCGTCAAGGTCGAGCTCCACCACGCGCCGCTGGCCGAGCTGGCCTTCATCCGCGCCGACACGATCGACGCCGTCGTGTCGGCCTGGGGGCTCGCCACCGTCGACGACATCGACCGGGTGTTCCGGCAGGTCGACCGCGTGCTCAAGCCCGAGCACCCCCTGGTGCTGTCCATGCCCCACCCGGCCTTCGCGATGGTCGACCCGGCCGACCACGAGCGCCGGGTGCACCGCTCCTACTGGGAGACGGCGGGCGGCGACGGGGTCCCCCGCACGATCACCCAGCTGTTCACCTCGCTCGGTCGCGCCAACTTCCGGGTCGACACGCTCCTCGAGCCGGAGCCGCCCGCCACCGGCCGGCGCAGCCCCAGCTGGCACGACCACATGCGGTACGTCCCCGCCACCCTCGTGCTGCGGGCTCGCAAGCAGGGCCTCTAGGGCACGTAGATCTCGTCGCCCCCGCCGCCCCCGTTGCCGTCCCCACCCATCGGGTTCGGCACCTCGACCTTCACGGTGGTGGGGCCCTGACTGGTGCCCTCGTCGGAGATCCACTTCACGCCCAGGGCGATCGCACCGGCGACCACCGCCAGGGCGAGGATGGCTTTGATCACGGCCCGACCTCCTGCCCACCGGGGCACCGTCGCCCGTCGGTGGCGACGAGGTGCAGAGCGCTGAGCGTACCGACCTACTGTCGAGCCGACCACCAGGCGTCGAGGCGCCGGAAGGCCTCCTCCTCGCCCAGCGGCCCCTCATCGAGCCGCGCCTCGAGCAGCATGGCGAGCGCCTCCCCCACCGGACGGCCCGGCCCGATGCCGAGGTGCGCCATCACCTGATCGCCGTCGAGATCCGGGCGGATCGCCGCCAGCTCCTCCCGCTCGCGGAGCTCGGCGATGCGCGCTTCGAGCGCGTCCATCCGGCGGGCCAGCATCCGCGCCCGCTTCTCGTTGCGCGTCGTGCAGTCACACCGCGTGAGCTCGTTGAGCTCGTCGAGCAGGTCTCCGGCGTCGCGGACGTAGCGGCGGACGGCACTGTCGGTCCACGTGTCGTCGCCGTAGCCGTGGAACCGGAGGTGCAGGTACACCAGCTGGCTGACGTCCTCCACCTGCTCGTTGGTGAACCGAAGGGCGCGCAGGCGATCGCGCGCCATCCGCGCTCCGACCACCTCGTGGTGGTGGAAGGACACGCCGTGGGCGCCGATGGAGCGGGTCTTCGGCTTGCCCACGTCGTGGAGCAGCGCCGCCAACCGCACGATCAGCGACGGACGCGTCTTCGCCACCACCGCGATCGTGTGGGCCAGCACGTCCTTGTGGCGGTGGATCGGGTCCTGCTCGACGCGCATGGCCGGGAGCTCGGGCAGGACGATGTCGGCGATGCCGGAGTCGACGAGGAACCAGAGCCCGGCGGTGGGGTCGTCGACCACGAGCAGCTTGCTGAGCTCGTCGCGCACGCGCTCGGCCGACACGATGTCGAGCCGGCCGACCAGCTCGTGCACGGCACCGACGACGGCGTCATCGGGTGCCAGCCCGTAGCCGGCGATGAACCGAGCCGCCCGGAGCATCCGCAGCGGGTCGTCGGTGAAGGACACCTCGGGCGATAGCGGCGTGCGCAGGAGCCCGGCGGCGAGGTCGGCCACCCCACCGAACGGGTCGATGAGCTCGGGCGCCTCCGCCTCGGCGCCGGTGACGCGCAGGGCCATCGCGTTCACGGTGAAGTCACGGCGTGAGAGGTCCTCCTCCACCGCGTCGGCGAAGGTGACCTCCGGCTTGCGCGAGTCGGGCGAGTACGCCTCGGCGCGGTGCGTCGTGACCTCGAAGATCGTGTCGCCTCGGCGGAGCCCGACGGTGCCGAAGCGCGCCCCTTGGTCCCACACCGCGTCGGCCCAGTCGCTCACCAGCGCCGTCGTCTGCTCGGGACGGGCGTCGGTCGTCAGGTCGATGTCGGTGGCGAGCGAGCGCCCGAGCACCGCGTCGCGCACGATGCCGCCGACGAGGTAGAGGCGGTGACCGGCGGCGTCGAACCGCTGCGCCAGAGGGCGGACGGCGTCGAGGACGGGACGGAGCCGCTCCGGGATCACCCCGGAAGGGTACGAGGTGCCCGGCGTGCCGCCGAACCTGGATCCAGCGGCACGCCGGTCAGCGCAACCTCAGGTGGTCGCCCGACGCCGCACCAGCTCGACCGCCGCGAACGCCGCCAGCAACCCGAACCCGGCCGCCAGCGGAGCCGACCCGCCGGTGAGCGGCAGCTCGTTCCCGGCCGACACGTCACCATCGTTCTCGTCGTCGTCGTTGGCGTCGAAGCTGTTCGGGTTCGTGGCATCGCCGTCGGTGTGGCACCCGGGATCGTCCGTGTCGATCTTGCTGTCGCCGTCGTTGTCGACGCCGTCGGAGCACGCCGGCGCGCCGCCGTTGGTCTCGTCATCGTCGTTCGGGACGTAGCTGTCCGGGTTGTCGGCGTTCCCGTCGCTGTGGCAGCCGGGGTCGTCGGCATCGATCACGCCGTCACCGTCGTTGTCCTTGGTGTCGGAGCACTGGGGCGGGGTGCCGCCACCGGCGTCTGCGCCGCACGTCACGCCGGAGAGCTCGGCGTGCCCAAGGCGGACCTCTGCCAAGGGTGACTCGCCGGCGGCCTCTAGCACCGTGACGACCACGGCGTCGACGGCCATGCCGCCGCCCTGCAGCTGGGTCACGACCGTCTCTTGCAGGTTGATGATCGGGTCCAGCGGATCGAGCCCAGGGAAGAGCTGGTCGATGATGTCGTTGGCGGCGTCACCGAGCGACGAGTCGCCACCGACGACGAGGTTCACGGCCTCGGACTGCGCTGAGTACTGCACCGCGTTTCCGACGCACTTCGCCACGACCTCACCGCGGATCAGGTCGGCTTCGACCAGCGGGATGTCGTCGGCGACGGCGTCGACGAGGACCTCGGTCTCATCGACGCTGCCCACGGACGAGGCGTTGTAGGGGCCGGCCAGGCTCTGCTCCTCGACCTCGAGCGCGGACGGGACGTTGGCGTCCTTGTGGATGGCGACGTCTGCGTTGAACGTGCCGCTGACGATGAGCGGATCAGCGGGGACCTCCACCACCGTCTCGGACGCGTCCGCAGGGAAGGGCGGTGCCTCCGCCGACGCCTCCGGCGTGGGCGGGATGACATCACTGCCACCGACCGCGGCGTTGATCCCATACGCAGTACCGCTTCCCGCCTGCGCAGGGTCCGCTCCGGCGGGCGCTGCCGCGCCCACCAACGCGGCCAACAGGATCAGGGGGGCGACGGCCCCCGCCAGTCGTCGTGCCTTCATAGTGACTACTCCCAGCTCATGCCCGCCCGCGGTCGGTTTACATACCGGGCAGTATCTGCCCAAACCGGAAGAGTGGAAACCCGCGTAGCGGTGTGCGCGCGCTCCGCGCGCAGATCCGGCGAACTCGGAAGCAGCGCGGCGATGGAGGGTTCAGTAGGCGCTGCTCACGCCCGCCTGGGTGAGGGCGATGCGGAGGTCCTCGGGCCGGGTGGACGCCGCCAGCGCGTCCTGCTGGCTGATCAGCCCGTCCTTCACCAGGTCGACCAAGGCTTGCTGCAGCGTCTGCATGCCGTGGTACTGGCCCTCGGCGAGCACCTGCTCGAGCTCGTGGATCCGGATCGGGTCGGCGATGCAGTCGATCACCTTCGTGGTGCCCGTGAGGATCTCGACGGCGGGGGTGCGGCCGCGGCCGTCGGCCCGTTCGAGGAGGCGCTGGCTGATCACGCCGCGCACCGTGGTGACCAGCGAGTGCCGCACCTGCGCCTGCTCCGAGGTGGGGAAGAGGTCGACGAGGCGGGTGACGGTGTCGGCCACACCGGAGGCGCGCATGGTGGAGATCACGAGGTGGCCGACCTCGGCAGCGGTGAGCGCGGCGCGCGCCGTCTCGGCGTCGAGCAGCTCGCCCACGAAGATCACGTCGGCGTCCTGCCGCAAGCCCGTGCGCAGGGCGGCGGCGTAGCCGGCCGTGTCGCTGCCCACCTCGCGCTGGGTGACGATGGCCTGCTGGTCCGCGTGCAGGACCTCGATCGGGTCCTCGATGGTGAGGATGTGACAGCTGCGCTGGCGGTTGATGCGGTCGATCAGCGCGGCGACGGTGGTGGTCTTGCCCGACCCGGGGGGCCCGGACACGAGCACGAGGCCCTTCTCCTCGTCGGCGAAGCGCTCGACCGACGGGGGCAGGCCCAGCTCGTCGAGGTCGGGGATCTCCGGCGGGACCCGGCGCACGACCATGGCGAGCGACCCCCGCTGACGGTGGATGGCGACGCGGAAGCGGCCGAGGCCGGAGATGCTGAACCCGGAGCTCGCCTCACCGGTGGTCGCGAGGTCGTTCTGGCGAGCGGGATCGAGGATGCTCGACGCCAGGCTCTCGACCATGCCCGGGGCGGGCACCTCGAACGGTGTGGGCTTGAGCTGGCCGTCGACGCGCACGTGGGGAACGGTGCCCGGCTTGAGGTGCAGGTCGGAACCCCGGATCTCGTGGAGGTACGACAGGAGCTCTTCCAACTGGGTCATACGGCCTACATCGGCCCCTCGGCCGCGGTCCTGTAGCGGTTGGTGCCGCGGTCCTGCTCAGCCGCCGCCGTCGGTTACCTGGGCGCGTACGAGCGAGACCGCGGCGATGGCGTCGCGGCCGGGACCGCCGCCCGTGGGCGGCTCGGGCACGATCCGCACCCCCGCGAGCGCTCCCACGCACGCCGCCGCCGACCCGGCCAGCGCCTCGAGGTCGTAGCCGCCCTCGAGGAACACGATCCGCCGCCCCGCCGGCGCGAGGGGGAGCAGCGCCGCGGTGAGGTCGGCGTAGTCGCCGGCCGACAGCCCGAGGTCCGTGATCGGATCGGCCCGGTGGGCGTCGAAGCCCGCCGAGATCAGCAGCCAGGTCGGCGCGAAGTCCGCCGCGAACGGGGCGAGCACCTCGTCCACGCCGGCGAGGAACGAATCGCCCGTGGTGCCGGGAGGGAGGGGCAGGTTCACCGTGGTGCCGAGGCCCTCGCCGGCTCCCACCTCGCGCAGGCCGCCGGTGCCTGGGTAGAGCGGGAACTGGTGGTAGCTGGCGTAGGCCACGCGCCCGTCCCTCCAGAAGACGTCTTGGGTGCCGTTGCCGTGGTGCGCGTCGTAGTCGACGATGAGGACGCGCTCGCCGCGGTGCGCCAGCGCCGCTGCGGTGACGGCGACGTTGTTGAAGAGGCAGAACCCCATCGCGCGCGAGGGCGTGGCGTGGTGACCAGGAGGCCGCACCGCGCAGAAGGCCGCGTCGGCCTCGCCAGCATCCAGCGCGTCGATCGCCGTGAGCCCGGCGCCGGCGGCCAGGACGGCGGCGTCGTAGGACGCGCCGACCGTGGCGGTGTCGCCGTCGAGCCACCCGCCCCCCTCGGCGCTGGATCGCTCGATCAGCGCCACCAGCCGCTCGTCGTGCACGCGCCCGAGCTCCTCCGCGGTCGCCGGACGGGGCGTGGCTCGGGTGACGGCGTCCGCCAGACCAGCTCCGTCGATCCCTGCGAGCACGGCCCGCAGGCGATCGGGTCGCTCGGGGTGGCCCCTCCCCACGTCGTGATCGAGGTACCGCTCATGGGTGACGAGGAGGACGGACACGACCCCGCCACGTTAGGACGCCCCAGTACCGTGGCGCCGATGACCGGGCACCGTCTCCTGCCGGGCACCGACCCCCGACCGCGCGTCGGTCCGTGGCGCGGCGACACCTCGGTCGCTCACCTCACGCCCGGGCGCGGACGGCCCACGCTCGCGTCCGTGCACCGCGTCGTCGACGACCTGGCCGCGACCGGGTACCGCACGGCCATCACGGGGGCGCTCTCGGTGCCGGACCAGCTGCCGTTCCTCCAGGCTGGGTTCGAGGTCCACGAGCGGCTCCACCTCCTCGTCCGCTCGGTCGAACCCCTGCCCGAGGCGACCCCCGCGCACCTCCGGCGCGCCCGCCACGCCGACCGCCCCCGCGTGCTCGAGGTGGATTCCGCGGCCTTCCCCTCGTTCTGGCGCCTCGACGGGCCGGGGCTGGCGGACGCGCTGGCGGCGACCCCGAGCGCCCGGTTCCGGGTGGCGACCGACCGGAGGGCGGGCCGGCGCGTCGTCGGCTACGCGGTCACCGGGCGCGCCGGCCCGCGGGGGTACCTCCAGCGGTTGGCGGTGGAGCCCGGGCACCAGCGCGCCGGCATCGGGGGCGCGCTCGTCGTCGACGGCCTGCGGTGGCTGCGGCGCTGGGGGGCCAAGGAGGTGCTGGTCAACACCCAGGAGGGCAACGAGCCGGCGGTCCGCCTGTACGAGGCCCTCGGGTTCGCGCTCCGTCCCGAGGGGCTGGCCGTGCTCCGACTCGCCGTCGGCGACGCGCCGTAGGCCGCGCCGTGCCTCGACGTGGCGCGGCGCTTGGTGCGCTCCTCGCCATCGCCCTCACCGTCGTCACGACCGTCGCCGCCCCGGCGCACGTGCAGGCCCAGCTGCCTGACCCGGGCGACGAGCCCGCCGTGGCGTTGGTGTCGCAGACGCCCGTGGCCGCACCAGGCGAACCGTTCGTGATCAGCGTGCGCCTGGCCGGGATCCCCGCCGACGGGAGCATCGCCCTGTCCGTGCACCAACGGGTGCGGTCGCGATCCGAGCTGGCGCTCTCGATGGAGGGGCAGCAGCTCCGTTCGGTGCTCTTCGGTCCGCTCGTGGTGCCGCTGTCAGCGCTCCCACCGCAGGCCGACGGCACGCTGCGCGTCGTGCTGCCCATCGACCAGCCGGGCGGGCTTCCCCTCCCCACCGAGGGCGTCTACCCCTTGCAGCTCGACGCCCAGGACGCGTCGGGCACCCCACGCGCGACGCTCGTCAGCCACCTCATCGTGCCCCCCGCCCCCGGAGACCCAGCGCCGAACCTAGGCGTGACGATGGTGGCGGAGCTCGCCGCGCCGCTGGCACTGCAGCCTGATGGGTCGACCGATCTGGCGCGCGGCGACGTGGACGCACTCGGCGCCCTCGTCGAGGGGCTGGCGGGGGCGCCGACGGTGCCCGCCTCGCTGGCCGTCCGCCCGGAGACCGTCGAGGCGCTGCTCGGCTCCGGCGAGGCGCGCGACCGAGAGCTCGTGGAGGAAATGCGGTCCGTCGCGAGCGGTCGAACGGTCCTCGACGAGCCGTACGTGCCGCTCGACCTCGACTCGCTCGCTCGCGCCCAGCTCATCGGGGAGCTCGACCCGCAGCTCGAGCGCGGACGGGCGGTGCTCGCTGACGCGCTCGGGGTCGAACCCGATGGCAGCGTGCGGCTCGCCGACCCAACGCTGGGCGCGGACGGGCTCCGCACCCTCGCCTTCGCCGGGGCCACGCGGCTGGTGGTCGACGACGACCACCTCGAGCCGCTGCCCGCGGGCACGATCTCCTACTCCGTGGCGCAGCCGTTCGTGCTGGCGGTGCCCGAGGGCGCGGACGCGGAGGACGACACGCCCGGCGACGTGCTGGCGCTCGCACCCGACCCGGTGGTGAGGGACCTCCTCGAGGCCGACGACGACCCGGGGCTGGTCGTCAGCCGCGTGCTCGCCGAGCTCGCCCTGCTCCGGCTGGAGCAGCCCAGCGTGGCGCGCGTGAGCGTCCTCCGGCTGGCGCCGGGGCTCGCCCGCGCCACCGTCGAGCAGCTCCTCGAGGCCATCGCCTCCGGCCGTCCCTTCGAGGCGATGGATCTGCCCGATGCGTTCGACCACGCCGAACCCGTGCTCGACGGCGGCGGCAGCCCGGCTGACCGAGCGCTCAAGCCGGCACCGTCGCACGCGATCCCTGCCGGGACGGCGCGCGCCGTGAGGATCCGACGGTCGGAGCTCGACACCTTCACCACCTTCGTCGGCTCCGACAGCGCCCTCCCCGACCTCCCGAGCCGGCACCTGCTCGTGGCCACCGCCGCCGGGCTCCCGGATGCCGAGCGCCGCGCGCACATCGAGGCTGCTCACGCTGCGATGGCCGCCACCGCGAGCAAGGTGACGACACCCCCCACCTTCACGCTCACGCTCACCGCACGCGAAGGCTCGATCCCGCTCACGATCCGCAACGGCAGCGGTGTGCCGGTGCACGTCCGGGTGAAGCTGAACAGCCAGAAGCTCGAGTTCCCCGACGGCGACACCATCGACCTCGCCCTCGAGGAGCCGACGACCCGCATCGACATCCCGGTGCGTGCCCGCGCCACCGGAGCGTTCCCGCTCCTGATCGACGTCCGCACCCCAGACGGGCGCCGGAGCTTGTCGACCAGCCGCTACACGGTCCGGTCGACGGCGGTGTCCGGCGTCGGCCTGCTCCTGTCGGTGGGCGCCGGTGCGTTCCTCATCGTCTGGTGGGCCCGCCACTGGCGGCGCACCCGACGGAGCCGGAAGCTGGTCGCGGCCAACGCCCACCCCGCGGCCCAGGAACCGGCCGCCGGGTAGGTTCACGACCCATGCCCGTCCGCATCGTCACCGACAGCAGCTGCGATCTGACCGACGACGAGGTCGCCGAGCACGGCGTCGAGGTCGTCCCGCTCTCCATCCGCTTCGGCGAGGACGAGTACGAGGATCGCACCGAGCTGAGCGTCGACGACTTCTACGCGAAGCTCGCCGGCGCGGCCGTGCTGCCCGAGACCGCTGCGCCCGCCCCGGGGAAGTTCGAGGGCGCGTTCCGGCGTCAGCAGGAGGCGGGCGCCGACGCCGTCGTGTGCATCAACCTCAGCAGCGAGCTGTCGGCCACGATGCAGTCCGCCCAGAACGCGGCCAAGGCGGTGGAGGGCGACCTCGACGTCCGCGTCGTCGACTCGCGCTCGATCACCTCGGGCCTCGGGACGCAGGTGATGCTCGCCGCCCAGGCTGCGGCTGGCGGCGCGTCGGCCGACGAGGTGGTCGCCCTGGTCGAGGACCTCGCCGCGCGCACCCACGTCTTCGGCGCGCTCGACACGCTGGACAACCTCAAGAAGGGTGGCCGCATCGGCGGCGCGCAGGCCCTGCTCGGCTCGCTCCTGTCCATCAAGCCGATCCTCGACATCTCCACCGGCCGCGTGGAGGAGGCCGGCAAGCAGCGCACGCGGAAGAAGGCCTTGGAGACGCTGCGCGACAAGGTTGCCGGCGCGGGCGCCATCGAGCACGTGAGCGTCCACCACGGGTTCGCCCCGGATGTCGACGAGATGCTCACCCTGCTCGACCCGATCGTGCCCCGCGACCAGATCCGGGTGGGTGTGATCGGTCCCGTGATCGGCACGCATGGCGGTCCCCGGGTGATGGGCGTCACCTGGCTCGCCTCCCGCTAGCCACAGCTCGCGTCAGCGGGCGTGCCGCTGACAGACCAGCGAAGGCGAGGCGTTAGCCTCGTCGCGCCGTGTCGACCTCCTCCCCTTCCCCGGACCGCCCGTCGGCGACCCAGGGCCTCGCCGAGGAGGGCCGCGTGCTGGGACAGCGGTACCGACTCGAGGAGCTGGTCGCGTCCGGAGGGATGGCGCAGGTGTGGCGCGGCACCGACGAGGTGCTGCGCCGGCAGGTCGCGGTGAAGCTCCTGCATCCCCACCTGGCCGCCGACGGGAGCTTCGTCTCCCGGTTCCGCCAGGAGGCGGTGGCGGCGGCGCGGCTGGCGCACCCGGGCATCGTCGCCATCTACGACACCTGCTCGGAGGGCGGCACCGAGGCCATCGTGATGGAGCTGGTGCCGGGCCGCACCCTCCGCCAGCGCCTCGACGAGCACACCCCGATCGACCCGTGGCAGGCGGCCGGGCTCGCCGCCCAGGTGGCCGAGGCGCTCGACGCCGCGCACCGGGCGGGCCTGGTGCACCGTGACGTCAAACCCGCGAACGTGCTCCTCGCCGGCGACGGCCGCGTCAAGGTCGCCGACTTCGGCATCGCCAAGGCCGCCGAAGGCGGCGACCTCACCCAGCCCGGACTGATGGTCGGCACCGCCAAGTACGTGGCGCCCGAGCAGGTCGAGGGCAAGCCCGTCGACGCCCGCACCGACATCTACAGCCTCGGCGTCGTGCTCTACGAGATGCTGTGCGGCCGCCCGCCCTTCGAGGGCGACGGCGAGGCTGCGGTCGCCCTCGCCCGGCTGCAGCGCGAACCGTTGCGGCCGCGGCAGGTCCGCCCGAGCGTGCCGCGCGCGCTCGAGGACATCGTGTGCCGCGCCATGGCGCGCGAGCCCGCCGATCGCTACGACAGCGCGGCGGACATGCGCGCCGCGCTCCTCGCCGCGGGAGCGTCGCCCACCGCCGACGTCGACAGCGTCGTGGGTGCCACCGGCGTCACCACCGCTCCCACCATCCCGCCGCCTCCGCAGCCCTTCCCGTCGGGAGCGCCCCCCGCGCCGCCGCCGGGGCCCTCGTTCCGCCAGACCGAGCGCAGCTGGCTCGTCCCCACGGTGATCCTCGTCGTGATCGCGCTGGCGCTGGGCGTCGCCGGACTGCTGTTCGGCCGATCGGGCGCCGGCGACTTCATCGGCGGGGTCCGCGACGCGATCACCGGTACGGAGGACCCCGTGCAGATCGAGCTCACGGGCGCGAAGGACTTCGACCCGTACGGCGATGGGTCCGAGAGCCCGAGCCAGGTCGCGGCCGCCATCGACAACGACCCGGAGACGGCGTGGACCACGGAGAGCTACCAGAACCGCGACATCACCGCCCTCAAGCCCGGAGTCGGGCTCGTGCTCACCGCCGACCAGGTCGGCGAGCTCGACGAGCTGGTCCTCACCAGCCCCACGAACGACTGGTCGGCCAGCTTCTACGTCGCCGACACCGCCCCGGGGTCGTTCGACGCGTGGGGCGAGCCGGTCGCCACCATGGAGGGGATCGACGCGGGCAGCTCCGTCGAGGTCGACCTGGGTGGCACGAGCGGCGGCGCCGTCCTCATCTGGATCACCGACCAGGGCGACGGCAGCGGGGGGCGTGAGGTCACGATCCAAGAGGCCGTGCTGTTCGGTCGTCCGGAATAGCGTCGACCCATCAGGGCAGCAGACGATCCCGCGCTCGTGCGCGCCGCCCAGGCGGGTGACCGCGACGCCCTCGACGCGCTGCTCCGACGCCACCACGACCGCATCCACGCCGTCTGCCGCCGCCTGGCGGGCAACGAGGCGGACGCCCTGGACGCGACACAGGAGGCCCTGATCGCGATCGCACGCGGGATCCGCCGCTTCGACGGCCGCGCCGCCTTCACCACCTGGGCCTACCGGGTGGCGACCAACGCGTGCCTCGACGAGCTGCGGCGCCGCAAGCGCCGGCCCCGGCCCGGCCTGCCCGATGACGTGGCCGCCGGCGAGGTCGGCGCGGCGTCCGCCGTCGCGATCGACGTCGTGCCCGACCGGCTCGCCATCGACGCGGCGCTCGCCGAGCTGCCCGAGGAGTTCCGGGCCCCCGTCGTCCTCCGTGACCTCTGCGACCTCGACTACGCCGAGATCGCGGAGATCCTCGCCATCCCGCCGGGCACCGTCCGCTCCCGCATCGCTCGAGGCCGCGCCCAGCTGGCCCGTCGGCTCGGCACCGAGCGGTCGGGGAACCAGCCGGGCCCGGCGGATCGTCCCACCACCGGCGACCACCCCACCGCACCATGACCGACCCGCACGACATCGACGAGCTCGCCTCCGCCCTGCTGGACGGCACCACCTCTCCGGAGGAGGCCGCCCTGCTGTCCGACGACCCCGCGCTCCTGGCGCAGGTCGAGCGCCGTGCCGCCGACCTCCGCGCCGTGCGCAGCGCGATCGGCGACGTCCCCGCGGTCGAGGACCGCCACCGTGACGCTGCCATCGCCGCCGCGCTGGCGGCCTACGACGACGACCACGCCCAGGCGAGCGCGCCAGCGGACACCACGGTGGTCCCCCTCGCGCCCCGCCGCGGGCTGTCGCCTCGCGTCGTGCGCGCCCTGGGCGCCGCCGCTGTCGTGCTGCTCGTCGCGCTCCTCGTCCCCCTGCTCGCGCGTCGCGACGACGACACGGCCGAGCTCGAGGCAAGCGGCCGGGCACTCGAGACCACGGTCACGACCGGCAGCGGCACGTCAGGGGACGCCGAGACGGCCAGCCCGGAGGCGAAGGCCGGCGCGGGCTCGGCGACGGCGGACGCCGCCGGCTTCCTCGGGTCCTTCGACGACCTCGACGCGCTGGCGACCGCCGTCGCCTCGCCCACGCGGACGGACACCCAACGGGCCTTCGACGCCGCCGACGCTGCGGGGGCGGCGCTGTGCGTGCCGCTCGACACGTCGACCAGCGCGGCGTGGCTCGCGACGGTCGACGGCGTGGCGGTGGAGGTCCACCTGGACGCCGACAGCGAGGGAACCCGCACGCTCACCGTCTTCGACCGGGAGAGCTGCGCACTCCTCGACGAGCGCGCGCTCTAGCCACGGTCGGCGCGCCGCAGCGCGGCGACGCCGGCGACGCGCAGGAAGGCGGCGGCCGCCGCGAGCAGCGCTGCGACCCAGGCCAGGGCCTTCACCGGCTCGATGCCCTCCGTCGAATCGATCCAGCCCGCCCACGCGATGCCCGCGAACGCGAGCCCGGCGGAAGCGGCGGCCACGGCGACGTGGCGGGAGCGGCCGACGCTCGCCACCACCTCGCCGACCACGAGCCCGAAGAGCGGTCCGGCGATCCACGGGAGCGACCCGGTGAACTCGTACTCGCCGAGGATCAGCGCGCCGAGCGCGGCCACCGCTGCCCCGAGCACGAGGCCGAACAAGGCGCGCCAGGTCATGGGCCGGTCACGGTACTGGCGGCCGGACCGCCGCAGCGCACCCTCTAGGCTGCCCGTCCATGCCGGACGTCCGCCCCCCTGACCCGCGCGCGGCCCGGCCACCGCTGCGTGCCCTCCCGAGCCAGGAGGTCGACACCACCGACTGGCCCGCGCAGGCCGCCGACACGATCGAGCGCGCCGTGCAGGGCGTGCGCGACAAGACCACCGGCCCGGCGATCACCGCGGCCCGGTGGGTGGTGGCCGGGCTGTTCCTGGCCACCATGGGGATCACCGTCGCGATCCTCCTCGCCATCGTCCTCGTGCGGGTGCTCGACCTCGTCCTCCCGATCTGGGCGGCGTACCTCGTGCTCGGCCTGCCGCTCTTCGTCGCCGGGATGGTCCTGCTCGCCAAGCGCCACGCCCCCGACCCGGCGCCCTGACCACGCCTCTGGCGGCACGCTGACGGGGAACAAGCGCGCCGCCGCCGTCGTTCTCACGTACCCACCGTCCAGGAGACCTCGATGACCGGACAGGCTCTCAACACCGCCGACGTGCGTGACGTGCTCATCATCGGTTCGGGTCCTGCCGGGCTCACCGCCGCGGTGTACACGGCCCGGGCCAACCTGGCTCCCCTCGTGATCGAGGGTGAGCCCTCGTCGACCTCCGACCAGCCCGGCGGGCAGCTCATGCTCACCACGGAGGTGGAGAACTTCCCCGGGTTCCCCGAGGGGATCATGGGCCCGGAGCTGATGGTCCGCTTCCGCGAGCAGGCGCTCCGCTTCGGAGCCGACATCCGCACCGAGAAGGTCAGCCGCATCGACCTGTCCGCCCAGCCCTTCGGCGTGTGGGTGGGCGACCCCGACGCACCTGAGCCCACCTACCGGGGCCGGGCGGTGATCCTGGCCACCGGCGCCCAGTCGCTGATGCTCGGCCTGGAGAACGAAGCGCGGCTGATCGGCCACGGCGTGTCGACCTGTGCCACCTGCGACGGCTTCTTCTTCCGGGACCACCAGATCGCCGTGGTGGGCGGCGGCGACTCCGCGATCGAGGAGGCGATGTTCCTCACCAAGTTCGCCACCAAGGTGACCCTGCTCGTGCGCCGTGACCAGCTGCGGGCCAGCAAGATCATGCAGGAGCGAGCGTTCTCGAACCCGAAGATCGAGGTCCGCTGGAACACGGTGGTGCACGAGATCGTGGGCGACACCAAGCTCGACCACCTCGTGGTGGAGGACGTCCACACCGGCGCTCGCACGGACCTCCCCGTCACCGGGCTGTTCGTCGCCATCGGCCACAAGCCCAACACCGACCTGGTGAAGGGCCAGCTCGAGCTCGAGGACAACGGGTACCTCGTCACCGGGCAGCGCGGTGGGGCGTCCACCACCAACGTCGAGGGCGTCTTCGCGTGCGGCGACGTGCAGGATCACACCTACCGCCAGGCGATCACCGCGGCCGGCTCCGGCTGCCAGGCCGCGCTCGACGCCGAGCGCTGGCTCGAGGCGCAGCACCCCACGCAGCACTAGGCGAACACACGTTCGTCGCAGGACCCGGGAATGCGCCACCGGGGTAGGGCGTTGCAGACAGCGTCACCCCACCCCGCCCCCGGAGACAGGAACGTCCATGCCCACCACCCTCACCGACACCACCTTCGACGAGGAGATCGCCGGCTCCGCCGAGCCCGTCCTCGTGGACTTCTGGGCCGAGTGGTGCGGCCCGTGCAAGATGATCGCGCCCATCCTCGACGAGATCGCCAGCGAGCAGGCCGGCAAGCTGAAGATCGCCAAGCTCAACGTCGACGACAACCCCGACGTCGCCCGACGGTTCGACGTGATGAGCATCCCGACGCTCATCGTGTTCCAGGACGGCCAGCCGGTGAAGCGGCTCGTCGGCGCCAAGGGCAAGGGTCAGCTCCTCGAGGAGCTGAGCGACGTCATCGCCTGAGCTGGCGGTTCTCCACAGCATTCCACACAGGTTGTGGACAACGTCAACCTCGTGTTGAACCCCCGGACCCTCGACGAGATGTCGAGGGTCCTCGTGGTTCAGGCCCGCGGTCGCCCCTCGGTGACGACCCGGTAGATCCGTTCGAGGTCCTCCAGGCCGGCGAACTCGACGACCACCTTCCCCTTGCCGTCGTTGCCGGCCATGGCCACGGCCACGCGCGTGTCGAGGTGGGCGGCGAGC